>DATAJH010000013.1:0-55233 GCA_036262215.1 Steroidobacteraceae bacterium | reverse complement strand
GTCTACGCCAGCAACGCCATCGTCACGGTGGAAGCCCCGGCTGGCAGCATCGTCGTGGCGACCGTGCGCACCGCGTCGTTTCAGCCCGCCGCCACCGGCGCTGCGGCGGCGATCGAACGGCTGCAGGTCGAGGCGACGCTGCCGACGCACACCCGGTTCGTGTCGCGCTCCGCCGCCAGTGCCGACCGGCCCGATCTGCAGAGCGCGGCGCGCGTGGTATCGGGCGGGCGGGCGCTCGCCAGCGCCGAGAATTTCAAATTGCTGTATCAGCTGGCCGATGCGCTCGGCGCCGCCGTCGGTGCCTCGCGCGCGGCGGTCGACGCCGGCTACGCGGCCAACGAGCTGCAGGTCGGACAGACCGGCAAGATCATCGCGCCGGAGCTGTACATGGCACTGGGTATCTCAGGCGCCATCCAGCATCTGACCGGCATCAAGGATGCGCGCACCATCGTCGCCGTCAACAAGGACAGCGAAGCGCCGATCTTTGAAGTGGCCGACATCGGCCTGGTGGGCGATCTGTTCCAGATCGTACCGGAGCTGGAGCGGCTGATCCGTGCCGCCGGCTAGCGCCTCAAGGGCGCAGCCGGTCACTTTTTCGGCGTCTCGCGTCGGCCGAGGATCTCGGCCCGGATGTCGGTGATTTCGCGCGCCTTGGACGGCAGTGCCGATTCGCACCGATCCGGACGCGGGCAGCGGCTGCTGCGCGGACAGATGATGCGCGCCGGGTGCGCCAGCGCCTCTTCGATCCAGGCGATGTTCAGCACCCGCGCCGCGGCGCGCAGCGCCTGCGCGGCCGGCGCGGGAATGGCGGTATCGCCGCGACGGCGCAGGCATTCGTCGGTGATCGCACCGACGATCTCGGTGGAATCGCTGCCATTGGCATCCAGCGCCGGAGCCAGATCGATGCCTACCGACAGCACGTGGAAATTGCCGGCCATATCGCGCGTGCGCATGGAGTGGCAGCAGTACAGCAGCGAGCGCTCATGGTCGCGCAGCACCGAGATCTGCGAGCCGGATTCCTTCTGTTCACTATCGATCATGCGAAACACCGCCCACTGCGGGCAGGGATCGCTGATCTGCGCCATGTTGCCCCAGGGCAGCGGAATGCCGTTGCCGCGATACACCGCGCGCAGATAGCCGGGCGGATAGGCATCGAAGAAGTGCCAGTAGGGATAGGGTGACACCTTGGTCATGCGGCGCATCACCACCGCAGGGGTCAGTTCCAGCCTGGTCGCCGGTTCGATGCGGTACTGATTGCGGGCCAGAAAGCGCCGGAACGGAATCTTCGGGCACAGCAGCGCACCGGCGAAGAAACTGCATTCGAAGTCGCGCCAGGCGTGCAGCACGTCCTGCGCGCGCAGGCCCGCGGTCTCCGATCCGCTCTCGGGACTGCCGCCCATCTCACCGCCGGTGGCGTGCGGCGACTTCATGCCATCACCGCCGTGCAGCACCTTGTGGCCGATGTGCGTGGCCAGGTCGAATTTCAGCCGCGCCGGATCGGCGCGCAGCGCCTGGTTCAGATACACGGTGTGTGGCGGCTCGAAGAACGAGCGCACCGTGCTGCGTACTTCCTGGTTGTTGTCGCGCACCAGCACCGAGCGGCGTTCGAACCAGCGCAGCTCCAGCCCGTGATGCCGCGCCAGGCGCGTCAGATCCTCCACGCTCAGCGGCAACCGGCGCTCACCAATGCTCTCGGCGGTGCGTTCCAGATCCGGAAAATCGTTGCGCGACATCTCCTGATGCGAGCGGATCAGCAGGTGCGCGAACTGGCGGCCGCTGGTGCCGGTCTGCGTCAGCAGCTCCGGGATAGCCGACTGCAGCAGCTCCTTGGAGAACAGGAACGCCGGTTCCAGCGGCACCCGGGTGGCCCCTCCGGCCTTGGGCGTGCCGCTGGCGCCGGCGACGTCGACCTGCTCGTCCAGAAACCAGCCCACCTGGCGCTGGAACACGCCGGCCAGCAGCCCCAGCACGTCCTGGGACGGCATGCGCTTGCCGCTCTCGATCATGCTCAGGTACGACACCGATGGCGCCTTCTGCGCGTTCAGCTGGATGCAGCGCGCCGAGAGTTCCTCCAGCGTCAGGCCATTGCGCTTGCGGATATTGCGCAGCTTGGCGCCCAGGAAATGACTCTTGCGCAGCAGGTTGGCCATGTATTTGTGAAATTAACACTGTGAAGTTTTGTTAGTCAAATATTGCTGTCATGGCGCGTTATGCTGCCCTGCATGAACCCGCAGCACGGCGCCACCCAGCGCCCTCCGAGCTATAGCCCCGACACCTGGCCCGCCATCGACATCAGCCGCCGGCCGGTTGCGCGCGGCGATGAGGTGCTCACGCCCGTGGCGCTGGAATTGCTGGCGAGCCTGCATCGCCGCTTCGACCCGCGCCGGCTGGAGCTGCTGGCGCTGCGCCAGCGCCGCCAGGCGGACATCGATCGCGGCGTACTTCCGGACTTTCTGCCGGAGACGGCCCAGATTCGCGCCGCTGACTGGCGCATCGCCGCGGTGCCGGCCGATCTGGCCGACCGGCGCGTGGAGATCACCGGCCCGGTGGATCGCAAGATGATCGTCAACGCGCTGAACGCTCCGGTGCGCACGTTCATGGCCGATTTCGAGGATTCCTGCTCACCGACCTGGGACAACCTGATCCACGGTCAGATCAACCTGAGCGATGCGGTGCGGCGGCGCATCACGCACACCGACCCGATCTCGGGCAAGACCTATCGGCTCAATGAGCGCACCGCCACCCTGATCGTGCGTCCGCGCGGCTGGCATCTGCCGGAAAAACACGTGCAGGTGGACGGTCAGGCGGTGTCGGGCGCGCTGTTTGATTTCGCGCTCTATCTGGCGAACAACCACCAGGCGCTGGCCGCCAACGGTACCGGACCGTACTTTTACCTGCCCAAGCTCGAAAGCCACCTGGAAGCGCGCCTGTGGAACGACGTATTCAACGCCGCGCAGGAGCAGCTCGGCATGGCGCGCGGCACCATCAAGGCCACGGTGCTGATCGAGACCATTCTCGCCGCCTTCGCGATGGACGAGATCCTGTTCGAGCTGCGCGAGCACTCGGCCGGCCTGAACTGCGGGCGCTGGGACTACATCTTCAGTTTCATCAAGAAATTCAGAAACCATCGCGACGCCGTGCTGCCCGACCGCGGCGCGGTGACGATGGACACGCCGTTCCTGAAAGCCTATGTCGACCTGTTGATTCACACCTGCCATCGGCGCGGCGCGCACGCCATCGGCGGCATGGCGGCACAGATCCCGGTGCGCGGCGACCCGCAGGCGAATGAAGCCGCGATGCTCAAGGTGCGGGCGGACAAGCTGCGCGAGGCGCGCGCCGGTCACGATGGCACCTGGATCGCGCACCCGGCACTGGCGCCGATCGCAAACGAGGTGTTCGACGCCATCATGCCCGGTCCGGATCAGCTGCACGTGAAGCGCGATGACGTCCAGATCAATGCGGCCGATCTGTTGCGGGTGCCGGAGGGCGCGATTACCGATGCCGGCGTGCGGCACAACATCCGCGTCGGCGTGCAGTACATCGAAGCCTGGCTCGGCGGCAATGGCTGCGTGCCGCTCTATCACCTGATGGAAGACGCCGCCACGGCGGAGATCTGCCGCGCGCAATTGTGGCAATGGCTGCAGCACGAGGCGCGCACCGTCGACGGCGCGGTGATCTCCCACGAGCGCTTCGATAGAACCCTGACCGAGGAGATCGAACGCATACACGCCGAAGTCGGGGCCGCCCGCATGCTGGCCGGTGTGTTCCCGAGCGCGGCGCGGCTGTTTTCCGCGATGGTCAAGAGCGACACGTTCGACGAATTCCTGACCCTGCCCGCATACGAGCTGCTGGGCTGACGGGTCGTAAGTGCGCTTAAGGAGCATGCGACGATGATGATGCAACGAACGCTGGCCAGTGCCGAGGAGCTGCGGCGCTATTGGCAGGACAGCCCGCGCTGGCGCGGGATCACGCGCGCCTATACGCCCGAGGATGTGGTGCGACTGCGCGGCACGGTGCCGATCGAGCATTCGATTGCGCGCCTCACGGCCGAGAAGCTGTGGCGCTATCTGAACGAAAAGCCGTTCGTCAACGCGCTCGGCGCGCTGACCGGAAATCAGGCGATGCAGCAGGTCAAGGCCGGCCTGGATGCGATCTACCTGTCGGGCTGGCAGGTGGCCGGCGACGCCAATCTTGCCGGTCAGATGTATCCGGATCAGTCGCTGTATCCGGCCGACTCGGTGCCGGCGGTGGTGCGCCACATCAACAGTACCTTGCGCCGCGCCGACGAACTGCATCACGCCGAGGGCGACGACAGCATCGACTGGCTCAAGCCGATCGTTGCGGATGCCGAGGCCGGCTTTGGCGGCGTGCTCAACGCGTTCGAACTGATGAAAGCCATGATCGAGGCCGGCGCCGCCGGAGTGCATTTCGAGGATCAGCTGTCGTCAGCCAAGAAGTGCGGTCACATGGGCGGCAAGGTGCTGGTGCCCACGCAGGAGGGCGTCAACAAGCTGGTCGCGGCGCGCCTGGCGGCCGACATCTGCAATGTGCCCACCGTGCTGATTGCGCGCACCGATGCGGAATCGGCCACGCTGCTGACCGCCGATGTCGATGAGCGCGACCGGCGCTTCATCGACGCTGCGCGCGGCCGTACCGCGGAAGGATTCTTTCACGTGCGTGCCGGCTTCGATCAGGCCATCGCCCGCGGTCTGGCGTACGCGCCGTACGTGGACATGATCTGGTGCGAGACCGGGCACCCGGACCTTGCGGAGGCCAGATACTTCGCCGAGGGCATCCATCGGCAATTTCCGGGCAAGATGCTGGCCTACAATTGCTCGCCGTCGTTCAACTGGAAGCGCAAGCTCGATGACGCGACGATTGCGAAGTTTCAGCGTGAACTGGGCGCCATGGGCTACAAGTTCCTGTTCATCACGCTGGCCGGGTTCCATGCGCTGAATTATTCGATGTTCGAGCTGGCGCAGGGCTACAAGGCCAATCAGATGACGGCGTACATCAGGCTGCAGCAGGCCGAATTCGCCGCCGAAGCGCGCGGCTATACCGCCACCAAACACCAGCGCGAAGTCGGCGCCGGCTATTTCGACGACGTCACCCAGACTATCGCGGCCGGGAACTCGTCGATCACCGCCCTGACTGGCAGTACCGAGGAGCAGCAGTTCCGCTCGGCCTGACTCCCGGTATGCGTGTCGATTACCCTGAACCCGCCATCGGCTCGAGTGTCATGGGCGCGTCGCGCCCGACGTCGGCGCCCGGCGCCGGCGAGATCGCCCACGCTTTCGAATCGGCGCTGTACGGGATGCGCTGCGCGCAGCTGGTGGTCGAAGCCTTCCTGAGCTACAACGCCAGCTTTCGCGAGATCACCCGGCGCGCGATCGACCGCTTTGCGGATCGTGACTGGCATGGCAGCCAGCGCGATGCGGTCGAGCGCATTGAACTGTACGAACGCTGGATGCAGGGCACCGTGGTCGAACTCGAGGGCGCGCTGGGCGAGAACGCGCGCGCACGTGCGCTGTGGAGCGAGGTCAAGCGGCATTTCACCAATCTGACCGACGGCCTGCCGGACAACGAGTTCTGCAAGACCTTCTTCAGCTCGGTCACGCGGCAACTGTTCGGCACCGTCGGCGTGTCGCCCGACATCGAGTTCGTAGCCAGCGACCTGAATCCGCTGGCCACCGCCAGGCCCACCCACAGGGTCACGCGGCTGTACAAGATGCAGGGTGACCTGACGCTGCTGATCAAGAAGCTGCTCGAGTCGCAGCCGCTGCGCGCGCCCTGGGCCGATCTGGATGCCAGCGCCTGGGTGGTTGCATCGGCGCTGGAGCGCATGCTGTGGCAGCGCGGAGAGCTGCGCCACATCGAGTCGCTCGAAGTCATCGATGCGGTGTTCTATCAGTCCACGCGCGCCTACCTGGTCGGCCGCATGGTCGGGCGCAGGCTGAGCACTCCGATCGCAATCGCACTGCGCAACACCGAGGCCGGTGTGGTGGTGGACGCCACGATGCTGTCGGAGGACGAGCTGAGTATCCTGTTCGGCTTCGCGCGCTCCTACTTTCACGTCGACCTGGAGCATGTCGCCGCCACGGTGTCCTTCCTGCGGGAACTGCTGCCGAAAAAACCGGCCGGGGAGCTGTTCACCGTATTGGGCCGGGCAAAGCAGGGCAAGACGGAGCGCTACCGCAGCCTGTTCCGTCACCTGTCGAGCAGCGACGACCAGTTCGTGCCGGCTCCCGGGCAGCGCGGTCTGGTGATGATCTGCTTTACGCTGCCGTCGTTCGACGTGGTGTTCAAGGTGATCCGTGATCACATCGCGGAGGTGAAGAGTGTTTCCAAAAAAGACGTCATGGCCAAGTACAGCTTCGTCTTCAGGCACGACCGCGCCGGCAGACTTATCGATGCGCAGGAGTTTCGTCGCCTGCGCTTCCCGGTGGCTCGGTTCGCAGCGCAGCTCCTGGAGGAACTACGCACCGAGGCCGGCGACAGTGTCCACCTGGTGGGCAGCGATCTCATCTTCGATCACCTCTACATCGAACGGCGCGTGACACCGCTGGACATCTTCCTGCGCGATGCACCGGAGGCGTCCGCACGGCGCGCGGTGGTGGATTACGGGCGCGCGATCCGCGATCTGGCCTATACCGACGTATTTCCCGGCGACCTGCTGCTGAAGAACTTCGGCGTCACCCGCCACGGACGCGTGGTGTTCTACGACTACGACGAGCTATGCCGTGTGTCCGACTGCCAGTTCCGCGATCTGCCCCAGGCCCAGTGCGAAGAGGACGAGATGCGCGCCGAGCCGTGGTTTTTTGTCGGCGAGCACGACATTTTTCCCGAGACGCTGCTGAGTTTCCTCGGCATGTCGGGAGCGCTGCGCGAGGAGTATCTGCGCGCACACGCGGATCTGTATCAACCCGGCTTCTGGCGCCGTACCCAGCAGCGCATCGCGGCCGGCGAGGTACTGGAGGTACTGCCTTACGTGCCGCCGGAATCCGGCGACGATGCCGCGATGGCGCCCGCGATTGCAGCCACGCTGGCCGCGGCGCCGTCGTAGCTGGCGGGCAACCGTCAGGGCGCGGTTGGCTGGCCGATGGCCCACACGTAGGCCGCGAGCGCGGAGATGTCGGCCGCCGACAGCTTCGCACCGCCGAGCGGCGGCATGGCACCGAAGGTGCGTTTCGGTGTGGGCACGCCCTGTGTGATCGTGCGGGCGATGGCATCCGGGCTGCCGTCGCTCCACAGCCACTGGCCAGTGGTCAGATCGGCGCCCACCACGCTGCCTTTGCCGTCCGAGGCGTGACAGCCGCTGCAGGTGCCGCCGGCGGCTTCGCCGTGAAACACCTGATCTCCCAGAACCAGCTGTTCGCGCGTCACACCGGGCGCCAGCGGCAGCGACTCGATGGGACGGCGCGCATCGTGACGGCCGTCGCCCGCGGGCGGAATGCGCGCTGACACCAGCGTGTTGGCCGCAACGCCGGCCGCGCCGCGCCAGCTGATGCGCCAGATACGGCCGCGCACGTCATCGGAGACGAACAGCGCGCCATCGGGTGCCAGCGCCAGGCCGGTGGGCCGGAAATCGGCCCGCCCCGGCGCTTTCTCCGCCCCGGCAAAGCCATCCGCGAACACGATGTAGTCGCCCGTGGCGTGGCCGTCGGCCAGCGGCAGGAACGCGACGTTGTAGCCTGCCTGCGGCGAGGGTGCGCGATTCCACGAGCCGTGAAACGCGACGAACGCACCGCCACGATAGGGCGCGGGAAACTGGCGGCCGTTGTAGATCACGAGGTCATCGGGTGCCCAGTGGGCCGGAAAGAAAGCCACCGGCGCGCGTTTCTGTGCGCACCCACCCACCGAGTGGCCGCCGTCGCCGCCGTATTCGGGCGCCAGCACCAGCCGCTGCTGAAAGCCGTCGAAGTAGCACTCGGGCCAGCCGTAGTCGGCGCCCTGCTCGAGCAGCAGCACCTCCTCGGCCGGCAGCTCGTGGCCCTGCTCGGGCGTGTAGCGATCCTGCCAGTTCTCCCCGAGCTGATCGCGTCCGTGCTGCGTGACGTACAGTCGCCCGGCGCTGTCGAACGACATGCCCTCGCCGTTGCGGATGCCGGTCGCATAACGCTCCGCCGGCGAGAATTTCTGGCCGGTGCGCGTGGCGTCGTAGCGCCAGATGCCGCCGCGCGTCTGCAGTTCGGTGCACGGATCGTTTCCCGGGGACATCGGCATGCGGTTGTGCAGGTCGCAGGCGTTGGTGGCCGAGGCGATGTCCACGAACAGCTTGCCGCGTGCATCGATGACGAACGGATGCATCGGATGATCGCCGCTGAGCGGCAATCCCGACACGATGACCGCAGGCGCGCCCGAGGGCAGCGGCGATCCGGCGCGCAGCTGATAGCGCAGGATCTTGTCGTTCTGCTCGACGTAGAGCGCGTTGTTATAGATCGCAATGCCGGTGCCGCCCGCCGACCCCTGCTCGACGCTGTCACCGAAGCGGCGAACGACGTCGGCATGACCGTCGCCTTTGGTGTCCTTTAGTGCGACCACGAACCCGCCCGGCGGCGGGGCGGTGCGGTAGTAGGCACCGCTCCAGGTGTTGACGTAGACCACGCCGTCGGGCGCGACCACCAGATGGCGGGCGTGACCCAGATTGTCCGCGAACACCGTGGCGCAAAATCCCGGCGGCAGCAGGATGCCGCCGTCGCTGCCGGCACAGGCATCGGTCCTGGGCTGCGCGGCGCCGGCAACCAGCGGCGATCCGGAAGCGCACAGTGCGGCGGCGAACACAGTGCCCGCGACCCGCAGCATCAGGCAGGAATGCCAGGCACGGTCGCTCATGGCAGGGGATCGCCGGTCACCGGTGTAAGGTCGGTGAGCACCGCGCCGCTCGCCATCGGCTGCACGTCGCGCCGGTAAATGCCCAGATAGCCCCGGGCGTCGACCGGGAATCGGTCAGGCGGGGCCGGGCGTGCGGCCAGCTCCGCGGCCGGCACGTCGAGATCGAGCCGGCGCGCAGCGACATCGATGACGATGCGGTCGCCATTGCGGACCTTGCCTATCGCACCTCCGGTGGCGCCCTCCGGCGCAACTTCGGCCACCGTCAGGCCTTTCAGGCACAGGCCGGAGAGCTGGCCATCGGTGACGAAGGCAACGTCGCGGGCGAGGCCCGCGGCATCGATCGCGAACAGCACCAATGAGGCGCCGCCGCCCATGGCCGGGCCACCTTTCAGACCCTGGCCGCGCAACACCAGCACCGTGCCCTTTTCGAGCTTGCCGGCCTTGATGTCCGCCATCGCGCTGGGCGTGTTCTCGTAGACCACGGCACGGCCCTCGAAGTATTCCGGACGGCTGCCGTCGCGGATACCGAGCTTGACCACCGCGCTCTCCGGAGCGAGTGAGCCCTTCAGGATTGCGATCGCAGGCCCGGCTGAAATCGGGCGGTCCAGGGCGCGGATGATTTCGGTGTCACCGACCGGGGTTGCGGCCAGCACCTCGGCCAGCGTCAGGCCGCTGACGGTCAGCGCCGACGTATCCAACACCGGTGCCAGGCGCTTGAGCATTGCCCCGGCGCCGCCGGCGTCTTCGAACTGCTCGATGCGCACGGCACCGTTCGGACGCACCGCGCTCAGCACCGGGACCTTGCGCCCCATCTCCTCCCACAGCGCATAGATGTCCACATCCACGCCGGCCTCGACCGCGGTGGCCTGCAGGTGCTTGATGGCGTTGATCGAGCCCGACACCGCGAGCACCATGGCCACTGCGTTGCGAAAGGCAGCCTCGGTGAGCACCTTGCGGGGCGTCAGGCCTTCATCGACCATCGCCACGATACGGGTCCCGGCCCGACGCGCCGCATCGAACATTTTCTCGCTGTTGGCCCGTACCGGCGCGGAGCCTGGTACGCACATCCCCAGCGCCTCGACCACGCAGTGCATGGTGTTCGCCGTCGCCATGCCGGCGCACACACCCGGCCCGCGGATGGCCTGCTCGCTCAATTCGGCCAGTGCAAACCTGCCCGGCTTGCCGAGTGCGGCGCCGACGCTGCCTGCAAACAGATCCTCGATGTCGACGTGTTCGTCGCCGATCATCCCGGAGGCCTGGTAGCCGCCGATCACCAGCACCGAGGGAATATTCAGCCGCCCGGCTGCCATCAGGTGACCGGGCGGCGTCTTGTCGCACGACGTCAGGCACACCATGCCGTCCAGCAGCGCCGCTTCGACCTGCGCTTCGATGTCGTTGGTGACCAGGTCACGCGCCGCGAGTATGTAGGAACCGGAACAGGCCGCTCCGGTGATGAAGTCGGAGGGTGCGGTGGTGCGCACTTCGAATGGGATGCCGCCGGCGGCCCTGATCGCCTGCTTGACCACGCGTGCCACGCCATCCAGGTGCGCGAAACACACGGCGAGTTCAGAGGAGGAATTGACCACGGCGATCTTCGGCTTGTCCATGTCCGCGCTCGACAGGCCCAGGGCGCGCCAGTGCGAACGGCGGATGGCGGAGTTGGCGGCCAGGCTGCGCAGAATGGTCACGTTCGTTCTCCGGATCCGCTGGCCGCGACCGCAAGTGCAGCGCCGCCCGGCGCCGCCGCCCGGCCGCGCACCACGGCGCCGATGCCGACGCCGCTCAGACACAGAATCGCCGGGCACAACGCGAGCAGGGCGTAGCTGCGAATGATCGGCAGGCCGCTCGACAGCACGGCCGCGCCGGCAATGGGTCCCAGGATGGCGCCGAACTTGGCCATCGAGGTGGCCCAGCCGGCGCCGCTGGCACGGATCGAGCTCGGATAGAAGATACCGGCGATCGACAGGATGCCGAAGTGTCCGCCGCTGATCAGCAGCGTAGCCAGTATCACTACCGCGAGAAATTCCTCGCGCGGCACCAGGCCAAAGCCCAGCGCCAGCAGCACCGGCACGCAGATCGCCGGATACACGGCGACCGAGCCGGGCCCGCGACCGTCGGTAAAGCGCATCAGCAGCAGTCCGGCCGTCGCTCCCAACAGGCTGCCGGTGGAGGCGACCAGCGCCGCGGTGTGGCGCGGGAACTGGAGTTCCTCGACCACGATCGGGCCCCACGACACCGCGAAATATATCGCCAGCGAGCTGGCGAAATAACCGAACCACAGCATCGGGGTGATCAGGCGCAGGTCGCCGTGAAACAGCTGGCCGACGCGAAAATTGCGCTCCGGCTTGATCTCGTCGCTGAGCACGAAGTGATCCGCCGCGGACACATCGATGCTCGGATCGATGCGGTGCAGGGTGCGGCTCACCAGCTGTGGCCGATCGCCTTTGAGCACCAGGAAACGGATCGACTCCGGCAGCCACACCCACAGTGCCGCCGCACAGCACAGCGAGCCGATGCCCCCGGCCAGGTACACGCCCTGCCAGCCGTGGTGCGGAGCGATCCAGTTGGTCATCGGACCGGCGATGGCGCTGCCCAGGCTGAAGCCCACCATGATCACGGTGATGACGGTCGAGCGCATGCGGCTCGGCACGAACTCGATGTTCAGTGCCCATGCAAGCGGCAGCATGCCGCCCAGCGCCAGTCCGTCGACGAAGCGCAGCGCGACCAGCGCGTGATAACTGCCGGCCAAGGCTACCGCCGCGGTCAGGATGCCGAACCCGACCGCGGCGGCCACCACGGTCGGCCGCCGCCCGACACGATCGCCGATATACGAGAGCAGGAATCCGCCCAGCATCATGCCGAGCAGGCCGGCGGAGAACACGTTGCCCAGCATCGCCTTGGTCAGGCCCAGCTCATCGCGCATGTAGGGCGCGGTAAAGCCGACCATGATCATGTCGAAGCCATCGAACACCGTGATCAGCCACGACAGAACGATCAGTCGGTAATTGAAGGCACTGAGCCGGCGGCCGTTGATCAGTGCCGCAACATCAACGGTCCTCGGCTGGATGCTCATGGCCTTCAGTCTTCGAGATTGTGTCGGATACGTTGCCTTAAGGCCGGCATGCTGATCGCGTGCACGCTGCCCGCCCCGGCCAGCGCGAGCGCGTGGGCCGCGGCCGCCCCCATCGCTATGCATGGTCCCATCACGCGTACCGATGACAGTGCCGCAGAATCCGCGTCGATGCAACGTCCGACCGCGCACAGGTTGTCGGCACCGGCGACCGCGAGCGAGCCGAATGGAATCGTATGGACGTGATCCTCGCCGAATACCTCCCACACGTAACCCTCCCGGTTGTGGTGCTGCTCGAGCGGCCATGAGCAGCGTGCGATGGCGTCGTCGAACTTGGTCGCAGCGCGTACCTCTTGCATCGTCAGGTGGTGGGTGCCGACGATCCAGCGGGTCTGGCGCACGCCCGGCAGGCCATAGGCCCGGATGCGTGCCTGCCCGAACGCCTCCGGGAACTCGGTGCGCAAAAACACCAGCGTGCGGTCGGCCTGCTCCCGGCCGTCGATCTGCTTGGCCGCTGCCTCAAACGGATCGAGCGGGGTCTCGATATGAGTCATGTTGACGATCGCGACGTTGCGGCCAGGGTAGCTTGCGGCAAAGCCATCGCGGCGCATCATGCCGTACTGCAGGCCGCGGTCGTGGATGCGCGCCGCCATGTCTTCCCAACTCGGCTTCTTGCTGTCGTCGAAATCCTCGATCACGATCATCTGTGAACCGTAGATCTGGCCGTGCTTGTGGACGCGGCAGTCGAATCCTGCCTCCCAGGTGATGGCGGCATCGCCGGTAGCATCGATGAAGCCGGTGGCCGTGATGCGCACGTCACCATGACGGGTCGCGATGTCGAGCGAAGTCAGGCGCCGACCCTGTCGGTTGACTTTGCGAATGATGGCCCCGGTCAGCGGCGTCACGCCGGCTGCAAGCACCGCGTTTTCGACCCAGCGACCGAGTGCCACTTCGTTGTACAGCGCGACCTTCATCACGCCGCCTGCGACCACCTTGACATCGTCCTTGGCCCCGAGATCATGCAGGATTTCATCCGCGATGCCATGCGTGAGCTGCGTGCCATTGGGGCCCGGCGTGTATAGCCCGCAGAACATGCCGATGATCGAGTTGACCGCCTGGCCGCCGAGCGTTGGCAGCCCGTCCACCAGGATCACGGCAAGGCCGGCACGCGCAGCCTCGATTGCGGCGGAAATTCCCGACGCGCCCGAGCCGACCACGCAGATGTCGCAGCCGCGCTCGAGCATCGGTGGCTGATCGGCACGCGACACGATGCGGGTTTCAGGATCAAACGGACGGTTCAGCATCTCACAGCCTTAAGGACCAGATGGCCTTCGGTGCCGCGACCGATGTGGGCAGCGGGCATGCGTGTCCGGGAATGCACCAGACACCCCAGCCGTTCCCGGATCCGGTAACGCGCGTCGCGGCCGGCACCGTTGCCAGCGCGCACCCGCAGCCAAGCGCTGCCGGGTGCGCGCTGGGCGATCAAAACTTGCGCTGAACAGTCAGACCGTACTCGCGCGGCGGCGCCGGGTTGCCCTCCTCGCGACCGAAGAAGGTGATCAAACTCAGCTTACCGTAGAAGTACTCCTTGTCCGTCAGATTGCGTCCCCACAGCGATGCCTGCCACTTCTTGTTGGCGGTCTCGTAGGTGATGCGCCCGTTGAGCAGCGTATAGCCACCCTGGTTGTCGGTCTGACCGCAACCAGCGGTGCTGCCAGCCCCGAAGCAGCCGTTGTTGGCCGCAAAGTAGATGGTGGACTGGTAGGTCATGTCGAGACGCGGTGTCAGTCGGCCGCCGCCGGCCACCGCCATGCTGTACTGCCCACCGAGTGCGGCGGTGAACTTGGGCGTGCGCGGCGAGTAGCAGGTCTCTCCGCCGCACTGATTGCCCGCCAGCAGCAGCGGATTGTCCCCGGCGGACTCCAGCCAGTAATTGAGGTAGCCGAAGCTGGCATCGAAGCGCAGATTGTTGATCGGCTCGGCCTGCAGCTCACCCTCCACACCCCAGATGCGCGCCGTGCCGGCGTTTACTTCGCGGAACCAGTTGACGCCATCGGCGTCGAGCTGCTGGGAGAAGGTCTGCTGATCCAGATACTTCGAATAGTAGAAATCGGCGTTGAAGCGCACGCGGTGCTCCCAGAACTCGGATTTCTCGCCGATCTCGGCGGTCCTCAGGTATTCCGGCCTGAACGGCGTGGTCTGCAGCGCGTCGGCCGGACGCGGGCTGAAGCCGCCGCCCTTGAAGCCGGTGGAATAACGTACATAAGTCATCACATCGTGCGTCCACTGGTAATTCAGGGAGACGTCATAGTCGAAATGGGTGGTGGAGGTCGGCACGTACTGGCCATTGACGTTGCCTGCCGTGCTGGTGACGGTCGGATCGAAGTTGGTGATCCAGACGGTCGCGTCCTTCTTGTCCGACGTGTAGCGCCCGCCGCCGGTGATCGAGAACGCATCGGTCAATTGTTCCACGCCATGCGCAAACACCGCCCAGTTCTCGGTCTTCTGCGACACGTACTGGTCCTGCTCGTGGATGCAGACATCTGGATTCTGCACCGTGCACGGATACAGCACGTCGTAGCCGCGGTCCGAGTCGTCGGCGATGTAATAGAACGCACCGGTCGCCCAGTCGAAGCGCGCGACCGTGCCGGTCAGCGTGATCTCCTCGGTGAACTGGTGGTGGCGGGCATCGTCATAAGTCGTGTTCTCCGCCAGCGGCGCGCCGGCGGAGTCACGGCCGTATTCGTTCTCGAACTTGCGGTACGCAGTCACCGATTTAAGGCTCACGCTGTCGGCCAGTTTCCAGTCCAGCGTACCGGTCACGCCCCAGTGATCCAGGTCGTTGATGTCGGGGACGTCGCGGCCGGAAATCGCATTGGTGCCGTAGGCGTTATAGCTGGTATAGAAGTTATTGGTCAGGAAGCGGCTGTCATAGCCGATCGGTTGGCCGATGTAGGCCGCAGGTCCTGCGGTGGCATTGCCCAGGGACGCGTAGGTCAGATTGCCCCAGAGCGTGTTCGGGAACGCACCCGGGAATGCACCGGCGATGACGGTGTACTTATCCGCAGGACCTTCCTCGGCCTGATGGGTGACGTCATAGATCAGGTTGAACTCCGCGCTCTGACTGAGCAGAAAGCGGAACGCGGCGCGACCGGACTGGGTGTTCTCATTGCCCTGGGTTCCGGTCTGGCAGTTGCTGCCGGGCGCGATCGCCGGTGGCATGCTGCCGAGGCTGCCGGCGCCATTGACGCACACATAGTCGAGCGTCTTGAAATAGCCGTCCGCGGTCCTGCTGGCGAACGAGAAGCGCGCGTTCAGGAAATCGGGAACCACCGATATGTCGGCCATCGCGCGCGCGTCGAGGCGGTTGAAGTTACCGACGGTGAGCTCCGCGTAGCCCGAGCCATCGCCCTGCGGCTTGACCGAAATCATGCGGATCGTGCCGCCCTCGGCGTTCTTGCCGAACAGCGTGCCCTGCGGACCGCGCAGCACTTCCACGCGCTCCAGGTCCAGCAGATCGAGCATCGCACCCTGCGGTCGTCCGATATAGACATCGTCGATGTAGATCGGTACCCCGGGCTCGAACGACAGGATATTGTCACCGAGGCCCACGCCGCGGATGAAGGCGGCCATGGTCGCGCCCCAGCCGGCACCCAGCGGCGCCAGCACGGTGCTGGGCACGTAGGCACCCACATCTGAGATGTTGTTCAGATTGCGCGCTTCCATATCCTGGGCGGTCAGCGCCGTGATCGCGATCGGTGTGGTCTGCAACTGCTCGTCGCGCCGCTCTGCAGTGACCACCACTTCCTCGAGCACGCCCGCCGCCGGCTCCGCTATCGCCTGCTGCGCCAAAGCTGCCGGCGTCGCACCGAAGCCCAGCAGGCAGGCGAGGGTGGTCGCGATGGCGGTTGTTGCGGCCGTGAGACGCGCTGAATCGGCCGCGGCACGGCGCCAAGGCCGACCACCGGTTACTAGGATCGTCATGTGCTGCTCCTCCCCTAAGATCGCAATGCGGTACTTTTATTGTCGCACTGCAGCAATTACCCTTGCTGCAATCTGCCGAGGAAAAACGGTAGCATCGAACAGCGCCGGGCAGAATGCAGCATTAAGCGCGATCAGCTTTCTCCATCAGCGAATATCCGGGGAGAGTGAACAACGCGCGCACGGTGCGTCGTCCAAGAGCGAAATGATGCGGGGCCAACACGCTGGTGTTGTGAGAGAAATACATTAACAGTCTGCTGAACCTGAAAGCGTTTCTGCGAGTCGCGCGACTGCTGAGTTTCTCGGGCGCCGCGCGTGAGCTCGGGGTGGCGCCGTCGGTCATCACCAAGCGCATCAGCCAGCTGGAAAAGGCGCTCGGCACGCGGCTGGTGAATCGCTCGACACGCGGGCTGACGCTCACCACTGCGGCCGAGAGTCTGCTGCCGCGTTTCGTGCGGCTGGTGGCCGAGTTCGACGAACTGTTCAAGAGCGCGGCGCCCGACGACCAGCAGATCGACGGCAACCTGCGCATCAAGTCGCCGACCACGGTCACCACGGAATTTCTCGGCAGCGCCTACACCGAGTTCCTGCAGCTCTATGCCAGTGTCGATCTGGAGATCGTGCTGGTGGACCGCTCGGTCAATCCGCTCGAGGAGGGCTTCGACTGCGCCATCGGCGCGCTGCCAGTGTCGTATCCCAATGTGATCGACATACCGTTGTGTCCGTACGAGCTGGTGGTGTGCTGCGCGCCCAGTTACCTGCGCGGCAGGGCGGAACCGCGCCACCCGACCGAACTGGTGGACTACGAGTGCCTGACCACGACGCTGTTTCGCACCAGCTGGCTGTTCGAGAGTGCGCGCGGTGCCCTGAGCGTCGAGGTGCATTCGCGCCTGCATTCGAGCGACGGGCGGGTGATGCGCGAGGCTGCCCGGCACGGACTGGGCATTGCCGTGCTGGCACGGTATCTGGCCGAGGATGACATCCGTTGCGGGAAGCTGGTGCCGTTGCTGCCGGAGTTTCCGCTGGCCGCGCACTGGCTCAAGGCGCTGGTGCCGCGCATGAAGATGAATCGCCCGGTAGTGCGCGAATTCGTCGCGTTCCTCAAGACCCGGCTTGAGGACGCCTCGTGGGCGGCTCCACGGCAGGTGGCCGCGCCCGCGACGCGTTCGTGAATTGCGAAGGCTGATCGCTCCGCAGGCCGTGTTCTTCGGCTGCCGGCCGCCCGCTACCATGACGTTCGTGAAACTGCTGATTGCCGTTTGCCTGGTGGGACTGCCGGCTGTGGCCGGCGTGGCAGCCGCGCAGGCGTCGCCGGCACACCGCAGCGCGGGCGACGTCGACGGCCGGCGCATCGAGGCGGCTGACCGCGAGCCGCAGAACTGGATGAGCACCGGTCGCGACTACGCCGAGGACCGCTTCAGCCCGTTGCGACAGATCAACGCCGGCAACGTCGCAAAGCTGGGACTTGCCTGGTACTTCGAGACTGATTCAACCATCGGTACCGAAGCCACGCCACTGGTGGTGGACGGTGTGATGTACACCACGAGTGTATGGAACCGTCTGCATGCGCTCGATGCCCGCACCGGCAAGGAGCTGTGGCGCTACGATCCGCAGGTCAACCGCTCCTGGATGCGCTACATGTGCTGTGGCCCGTCAAACCGCGGGCCGGCGGTATGGAAGGGTCGGGTGTACGAGGCCACGATCGATGGCCGCCTGATTGCTGTGGACGCGGCGAGCGGCAAACTCGCATGGTCGGTGCAGACCACCGACCCCTCCAAGCCCTATTCCATCACCGGTGCGCCGCGCATCGTGCGCGACAAGGTGATCATCGGCAATGCCGGGGCTGAATTCGGCGTGCGCGGTTACGTGACCGCGTATGACGCGGCCAGCGGCCGGCAGGTGTGGCGCTTCTGGACCGTTCCCGGGGATCCGGCTTTAGGGTTCGAGAGCGACGCGATGGCGATGGCATCGAAGACCTGGAACGGTGACACCTACATCAAGACCGGCGGCGGTGGCACCGCCTACGATTCGTTTTCCTTCGACCCGCAACTCAACCTGCTGTACATCGGTACCGGCAACGGTTCGCCGTGGTCGCGTGACCTGCGCAGCCCCGGGGGCGGCGACAACCTGTTCCTGTGTTCGATCGTTGCGGTCAATCCCGACACCGGCAAGTACGTCTGGCACTATCAGATGGTGCCCGGCGAGAACTGGGACTACACCTGCGTGCACCAGATGACGCTGACCGAACTGACCATCCACGGCCGGCGGCACAAGGTGCTGATGCAGGCCCCGAAGAACGGCTTCTTCTATGTGCTCGACCGCACCAACGGCAAGCTGCTGTCGGCGACCAACTTCGTGGCGACCAACTGGGCCTCGCACATCGATCTGGCCACCGGCCGACCGGTGGAGAACCCGGAGAACCTGTACGACGATAAAAACGGCAAGGTCGTGATCCCGGCGCACTTCGGCGCCCATAACTGGCAGCCGATGTCGTACAGCCCGCTGACGCGACTGGTGTACTTTCCGGCGCAGGACACCAACTGGGTGTACAGCCACAGCAGCACCTACACGCATCATGAGATGAGCTGGAATCTGGCCCAGAGTCCCGGCGCGACGCGGCCGCCCGGGTCGGATGACATACCGTTCAGGGGCTATCTGCTGGCCTGGGATCCGGTGAAACAGGCGCCCGCCTGGACCGTGCAGCAGCGCTATCCGTGGAATGGCGGTGTGCTCAGCACCGCCGGCAACCTGGTGGCCGAGGGTCTGGCTGACGGCCGCTTCGTCATCTACCGCGCCGACACCGGTGAGCAGCTGTGGGAGATGCCGATCCAGACCGGGGCCGAGGCCGGGCCGATCAGCTACTCGGTCGACGGCGTGCAGTACATCGCGGTGGCGGCCGGCTGGTCGGGTTCAATCGCGATCACGCGCTGGAAGGACGTGCCGGCCTACCGGGCGCCGACACGCATACTGGTGTTCAAGCTGGGTGGCACGGCACAGCTGCCGCCGGTGCCGGAGCGCCAGCCGCCGACCCCGCCGGCGTCGAGCGCCGCAGCCGAAACCGTGGCGCTGGGTGCGCGCCTGTTTCGGGCCAACTGCCGCATCTGCCACGGTACCGATGCGATCTCCGGTGGCATGACGCCCGACCTGCGCTACCTGCAGCCACAAACGCACGCCGACTTTCCAGACATCGTACTCTACGGCGCGCGCGCGCATCAGGGCATGCCGCCTTTCGTCGGCACGCTGGCGGCGGCCGACGTCGAGGCGATACATTCGTACCTGATCGACAAGGCACGTGCGCTCGGAGAACCGCAGTGAAGCTCAGCGATGCCGAACAGGCGATGCTCGATGGCAGCCGCGGCAAGGCGACCCAGAAGGCCATGGAGCTGCTGATTCGCTATGCCGAGGCGCTGGGTGCGCAACGCTTTGTCGAAACCACCAACGTTGCCGGCGTGCCCGGATCGACCACACCGTTCCTGCAGCAGCATTACCGCAATTCCGGCGGCAGCTACGCGGCGATCTTCTCGCATTTCGACCTGGACAGCGACGAGCTGCTCGAGGTGCCGCAGGCAGTCACGCATACCTGTCACCTGCAGAGCGGCTACGATCCGCAGAACTGGAAGTTATTGGGTGCCAGGCCGGAAGCGTTTGAGCTTGCACAGGGCAGCGAGCAGTTCATCAAGGATCGCGGCGTCGAGATATTGAAGACCTGCACGCCGTACCTGGTCGGCAACGTGCCGCACTTTGGCGAGCACTGCGCATGGATGGAATCCTCCGCGGTGGTCTATTGCAACTCGGTGCTCGGCGCGCGCACCAACACCGAAGGGCGCGAGAGCACCAGCGCCGCGATGCTGACCGGGCGCATTCCGGACTGGGGCTTTCACTGTGACGAGTATCGCCACGGCTCGCATCTGATCGAGGTCGACTTCCCGGTCGACAGCGTGATGGACTGGGGCATGCTCGGCTATTTCATCGGCGCAGCGGTCGGCGAGCGCATTCCGGTGCTGCGCGGCCGCTACGCGGTGCCGGATCTGATCCGGCATAAGCACTTCGGTGCCGCCGCCGCATCATCCGGCGGCGTCGAGATGTATCACCTGGTCGGCGTCACGCCGGAGGCGGCGACCGAGCAGGCGGCTTTCGGCGGCAGGCGCCCGGTGCAGACCATTCACTATGGTGTCGAACAACGCCGCCGCGTCTACCAGGACCTCAATTCCGGGGCCAGTGATTCCAACGTGGACTTCGTGATGCTCGGCTGTCCGCACGCTGCGATCGAGCAGCTGCGCGAAGCCGCGCGGCTGCTCGAGTCGAAGCACATCAGCGCCAACTGCAATCTGTGGATCTTTACCTCGCGTGCGGTCAAGGCCGAGGCCGAGCAGCAGGGCATCGTACGCATCATCCGCGCCGCCGGCGGCGCGGTGCTCACCGACACCTGCTCGGCGATCGGCCAGGCGGTTCCACCCGGCACCAAGGTGGTGGCGCTCGACTCGGCCAAGCAGACGCATTATCTTCCGGCGATCATGGGGATCCAGGCCTGGTTCGGCACCACCAGCGAATGCATAGACGCCGCCATCACCGGCCGCTGGCGTGGGGAACTGGTATGACCGATGCAGTGCTGACCGACCGGATCATTACGCTGCGCGGCCGCAAGGTGGTCGGCGGCGTGGCCGAGGGTGAAGCCATGGTCACCCGCGATACGATTTCAGGATGGGGCGGCGTCAATCCGATGACCGGCGTGATCCTCGAGACCAGGCACGAGCTGCGCGGGCAGAGCTTCAAGGACAAGGTTCTGGTGTTTCCAGGCGCCAAGGGCTCCTCGGGCTGGTCGGTGATATTTCACATGAGCCGTCTGGCCGGTGCCGCGCCCAGGGCGCTGGTGTTTAACGAGATGACGACCAAGGTCGCACTCGGTGCGGTGGTCATGCGATGTCCCTCAGTGACCGATCTGGATCAGGATCCGCTCGCGGTCATCGAAACCGGCGACTGGGTGCGGGTCGACGGTGATGCCGGAACCGTGCAGGTGCGTAAACGCACCACCGCGTAACGCTGCAGGTGGGTAACTAGACTCAGCCCGGCGCCTTGCCGCGCGGCGCCGGTCCGCCCTCGCGTGGCGGCAGCCGGTGGGGTTCGCTGGAAGCCTTGGCGGCGAACGCGCGCAGGCACTCGGGCGAGCAGACATAGGCGGCCGGGTGCTTGTCCGCCATCGCGCCCGGATTGGGCAGGCGGGTGATCTCGTAATGCGCTCGCGGCCGCCGCTCATCCTCGTAGCCGATATCGCGTTCGCAGACGTCGCAGGTCATGACCAGGATTTCCTGAGGCGCGTGGAATGTTCCGGTCTTGCGCCAGCCCATGACTGCCACTCTTCGCCGCGAAATGAAAGGGCTACGCTTCCTGCGCAGTCAGGCCGGGAGTGGTGCGGCGCCGGGCCAGGGTCTGCAGGCTGATGGTGGACTGGTGACGCCGGCACAGCACGATCAGCTCGGTGTTGCGCCCCAGCCGCGCGCGCAGCGTGGTCGGCTCCCCGCACATCGCGCAGGCGCGCTCGCCGCGCCGGGCCAGCCACAGGTCGACTTCCCGATCCAGCTGGTACTGCAGAAAGTGCTCGCTGGCCTCGGCCTCGGTGCTGTGTCCGCTGCAGCTGCCGGCGCAGTAGCCGGTACGCCGTGGGGTCGTCTTGCCCTCGACCACCATCATGTACCACTTGCCCTCATCGAGGGCCTCTGTACTCATTTTCGGGATGAACATTGCTGCACCTGGTAGGCGTTAATGGGGCATCAAGCCGCGGGCGATTTCATCAGCGGTGCGCGTTGCCGGCTCGATCGCCGCCTGAGCGCTCGCGTTGCTGCGCCTCGTTGACTTTGAGCGCGCGGCCTTCGAAGTCGCTGCCGTTCAGAGCCTGGATGGCACGCGCAGCATCGGCCCCCGACACCTCGACGAAACCAAAGCCGCGCGGGCGACCGGTATCGCGATCGGTGATCAATGCGACCGTCTCGACGGTTCCATGGGCCGAGAACAGCGTGCGCACCGAGGCCTCGGTCGCCGTAAAGGGCAGATTGCCGACGAAAAGTTTGGTCACGGTAATGTACTCACAAGCGTAATGGGGAAACCGGCAGGAAGACCCTGCCTCCTGGTTCGCCGATGCTTCTGAGGTGGCAGACTTTGGGCGTCAACGCGCGCGCCGGAACGGCGCAGCAGGCCCAAGGCAGACAAGGCGAAAGATCACGAGCCAGCGCTACCGTACATCAATGCGCGCGGGCCTGCTTGGCTTTCGCCGGCGCCGGCCGCCAGCGAATGGCGTGCGCTGAGGCTGTGGGTTCGCTTGGTGCGCTAGCGCACCGACCCGGTCCGTTATTCACGGGCAGACTGCTACGACTGGCAGGCCAAGTCCTGCGCAATGACAAGTCGGAGCAGTCTCATGAGATACCGCTCATCCTCGCGCCTCTCATACCGCAACGTGCTGATCGCAGCCGGACTGGCGGCCGGTCTGGGCGTCGGCTCGGCTTGCGCCGAGCCGACAGAGGCCAGTGTTGCGAAGCGGCATATCGGCGGCGACATCGCCGGCGCCCCGCTCGCCGGCCCGGCCAGCGGCGCCATCCCGACGGATCGTCCGCTGGTGTGGCACGGACCGGGGCGCTAGTGGACTGCGCCCCCGGGTCCTCGCCGGCTCAATGGCCGGTGGCGTCCCCGACGCGCGAGGCTTCGAACAGGAACCAGGTACGCCGCTCGGTCTCGTCGATCCACACTTCGATCAGGCTGGCGCTGGCGATGTCCCGGTGCTCATCGCACAGGTCATGGGCCACGCGCAGTTCAGCCACCAGCGCCTTATTGTCATCGCGCAGTTCGGCCAGCATGTCCAGCGGCTCGACGTATTCGGCGTCGTTATCCTGCAGGCGCTGCGTGCGGGCAATGTGTCCGATGGAGCGCAGTGTGGAACCGCCCAGTTTGCGCACCCGCTCGGCGATCGGGTCGGTCATGGCATAGATCTGGTCGGCGTGCTCATCCAGCAGCAGGTGGTAGTCGCGAAAATGCGGGCCACTCATGTGCCAGTGAAAATTCTTGGTCTTCAGGTACAGCGCGAACACGTCCGCCAGGATCGCATTCATCGCCCCGGTAATGTCGCGGGTTGCCGCTGCCTTCAGATCGGTAGGGGTCGCCAGCGGTGCGTTGCGGCGGCGCACGAGCTCCTCCCGGCTGGTCGTGGTAGTTTTTTTCATTAAACTTGGATCCTTGTGGTGACAGCTGTGCATCCCGGCGCAACGAAGCCAGCGCTCGATGTCCAGGCGGCATGCTAGCAGCAAGCGGTGACTGATCGGCGCGCGCTTTTACGCCGGACTTATTGTAAAAAGTTCTCAGTGTGATTGGTAGCCGGAAGTGAGAAACCCGGCAGGTGCAGTCTCGCTCGCGTGTCTGTACGCTATCGAACCTGGCGCCGTCCCGCTGCCTGCGAAACCTCAAGCTTCGCGGTGCCGGCAACGCCGCCCGGACCGACTGGAGATGTGGATGGAAGTCGTAGCCGCCGATCCGAAACTCAACCTGCTGCTGGCCGCCCTGCCGGAGGCCGAAGGCGCGCGCTGGATGCCGCACCTGGAACCGGTGAACATGCCGCTCGGTCACGTGCTGTACGAATCGGGAACGCGGCTGAGTCATGTCTACTTTCCAACCACATCAATCATCTCGCTGCTGTACGTGATGGAGAATGGAGCCTCGGCCGAAATCGCGGTGGTCGGGCAGGAAGGCATCGTCGGCATCTCGCTGTTCATGGGCGGCGAGTCGACGCCGAGCCGCGCAGTGGTGCAAAGCGCCGGTCAGGGGCTGAAACTCAGGGCCAACCTGATGATGCAGGAGTTCAACCGTGGCGGTCCGGTAATGCACCTGCTGCTACGCTATACCCAGGCACTCATCACACAGATGGCGCAGACCGCAGTATGCAATCGCCACCATTCACTCGATCAGCAACTGTGTCGCTGGCTGCTGCTGAGCCTGGATCGCCTGCAATCCAACCAGCTGGTGATGACGCAGGAGCTGATCGCCAATATGCTGGGCGTGCGGCGCGAAGGCGTTACCGAGGCAGCCGGGCAATTGCACAAGGCCGGGCTGATTCGCTACCAGCGCGGCCATATTACGATCCTGGACCGCGCCGGGCTGGAACGGCGCACCTGCGAGTGCTATGCGGTGGTCAAGAAGGAATACGATCGACTGCTGCCCGATTCGTTGGCGACCTGACCTGCTTTGCTCGATGCCGCTGCGCGGACCTGGCGCAGGACGGCAGCACGCGGCCACGGCGCCGCTGCGATGAGCTGATGGTCGAATGCGCGCGTAAACCAGCATGAGTGTCGCAGCCGGCATCGTGGTCCTGTTCGACGTCGACGACACGCTGCTGGACAACGACGCGGTGCAGGAAGATCTGAGCGCGCATCTGCAGCGCACACTCGGCGCGGCGAACCGCGATCGCTACTGGTCGATATTCGAGGCGCTGCGCGACGAGCTTGGCTATGCCGACTACCTCGGCGCCCTGCAGCGCTACCGGCTCGAAGCCGCGGATGATCCGCGTGTGCTGCTGCTGGCCTCGTTTCTGCTGGACTATCCGTTTGCCAGCCGCCTGTACCCCGGCGCGCTCGCGGCGCTGGCGCATATGCAGCGGCTGGCAACCACGGTGATCCTGTCGGATGGCGACGTGGTGCTGCAACCGCGCAAGATCCAGCGCTCGGGGCTGTGGGAAGCGGTGCAGGGGCGGGTGCTCATCTATATCCACAAGGAGCAGATGCTGCAGCAGGTCGAGCGGCTGTATCCGGCATCGCACTACGTGATGGTGGACGACAAGCTGCGAATTCTGGCGGCGGTGAAGCAGTACTGGGGAGCCCGGGTCAGCAGCATCTTCCCGCGCCAGGGACGCTACGCACACGATGCCGGCATCATCGCCGCCTATCCTGCCGCCGATCTGTCGATCGACACTATCGGCGATCTGGCCGGCTATGATATTGGCGCGCTGCTTCAATCGTAAGGTAAGGTGGCCCGAGCGTGAGTAACGAGCGAATCAATGCGCTGGCGGGCAAGCCTGCGCCGCGGCAACTGCTGGTCAATGTTTCCAGGCTGATTACCGCGTACTACAGCAACCGGCCCGATCCGGCGATAGCGGAACAGCGAGTCACGTTCGGCACCTCGGGACATCGCGGCAACCCATTCCATAATGGTTTCAATGAGTGGCATGTACTGGCGATCAGCCAGGCTATCTGCGAGTACCGCAAGCAGCGCGGCACCGACGGTCCGTTGTTTCTTGGCATGGACACCCACGCGCTGTCCGAGCCGGCAATCGCCAGCGCACTCGAAGTGCTGGCGGCGAATGCGGTGGACGTCATGCTGGCGCAGAACGACGAATACACCCCGACCCCTGCCGTGTCGCACGCGATCCTGCGCTACAACCGTCAGCGGCAATCGGGTCTGGCTGACGGAATTGTAATAACCCCGTCGCATAATCCGCCCGATGCCGGCGGATTCAAATACAACCCTCCCAACGGCGGTCCTGCGGATACCGACGTCACCGGATGGATCCAGAACCGCGCCAACGAGCTGCTGGCCGGCGCTGTGCGCGGCGTCGACCGAATTCCACTCGAGCAGGCGCTGCGCAGCCCGACGACGCATCGCCACGATTACCTCGGCAACTACGTCGCCGATCTCGGCAACGTAATCGACATGAACGCCATCCGTGCCGCCAACATCCGCATGGGAGTGGACCCGCTGGGCGGCGCCGGGGTGCACTACTGGGCTCCGATCGCGGAGCGCTACCAGCTCGATCTGACGGTCGTCAGCGATGAAATCGATCCGACATTCCGCTTCATGAGCGTGGACTGGGATGGCAAGATTCGAATGGACCCATCCTCGCCGTACGCGATGCAGCGGCTGATCGACCTGAAGGATCGCTTCGACATCGCATTCGGCTGCGACACCGATCATGACCGGCATGGCATCGTCACCCGCAGCAGCGGCCTGCTGCCGCCGAATCACTACCTGTCGGTGGCCATCTACTACCTGTTCCAGAATCGGCCGCAATGGCGCCGCGAGGCGGCGGTCGGCAAGACGGTGGTGAGCAGTCAGATGATCGATCGGGTGGCGGCAAAGCTCGGGCGCCGGCTGTACGAGGTACCGGTCGGCTTCAAGTGGTTCGTCGACGGTTTGCTCGATGGCTCGCTGGGCTTCGGCGGCGAGGAGAGTGCCGGGGCGACATTCCTGCGTCGCGACGGCAGTGCCTGGACCACCGACAAGGACGGTATCGTCCCGGCACTACTGGCGGCGGAAATAACCGCACGCATGGGTCGCGATCCGGGCGAGGTTTACCGCGAACTGACGACCGAGTTCGGTGAGTGTGTCAACGATCGTGTCGATGCGCCGGCGAGCGCCGAGCAGAAGTCGCTGCTGGCGAAACTCTCACCGCAGCGCGTCAGGTCGCAGCAGCTGGCCGGCGAGCCGATCCAGACCATTCTGACTCAGGCGCCGGGTAATGGCGCGTCGATCGGCGGCCTGAAAGTCATCGCCGCGCACGGATGGTTCGCGGCGCGCCCGTCCGGAACCGAGGACATCTACAAGGTCTATGCCGAGAGCTTTCGGGGAGCAGATCATCTGCAACGTATCCTGGCGGAAGCGCAGGCCATCGTCAGCGAGGCGCTGGCAGCGCCGCAATGAACCGGCTGCGCATCAGTCATGACCACTAGCGTACGCACGCTGCTCGGGGATGCCACTTTCAGCCGTCTGCCCACCGACGTCGATGGTTTCGACGCGCTGGCGGAGCTGGCGCTGGATGTGCGCTGGTCGTGGAATCACGCGGCCGACGAGCTGTGGCAGCAGCTCGACCCGGCACTGTGGGAACTCACGCACAACCCCTGGGTCGTGCTGCAGACGGTGTCGCGCCAACGGCTGCAGCGCATGTCGGCCGATGCGCAATTCCGCGACAAGGTCGACACGCTGGTGCGCACGCGTCGTCAGGTGCTGGACGCGCCGGCGTGGTTTCAGCGCAGCTATCCGCAATCGCCGCTGACGCGTGTGGCCTATTTCAGCATGGAATTCATGCTCAGCGAGGCGCTGCCGATCTACTCCGGCGGACTCGGCAATGTCGCCGGCGATCAGCTCAAAGCCGCCAGCGATCTGGGAGTGCCGGTGGTGGGGGTGGGACTGCTCTACCAGCAGGGCTACTTCCGTCAGGTGATCGACAAGGAGGGGGCGCAGCAGGCGTTGTTCCCTTATAACGAGCCGGGGCAGTTGCCGATCACGCCGCTGCGCGGTCCGGATGGCGAGTGGCTGCGCATCGAGATCGATCTGCCGGGCTATTCGCTGTGGCTGCGTGCCTGGCGAGTACAGATCGGCCGCGTCGAGCTGTATCTGCTCGACAGTAACGATGCCGCGAACTTCCCGGCCTGGCGAGGCATCACCAGCGAGCTGTACGGCGGCGGCCCGGAATTGCGGCTGCAACAGGAGCTGCTGCTGGGAATCGGGGGCTGGCGCATGCTGGCCGCGCTCGGCATGCAGCCGGACGTGTGCCATCTGAACGAGGGACACGCGGCGTTCGCGGTGCTGGAACGTGCCAGGAGCCAGATGGAACAGACCGGGCAATCGTTCGAAATCGCTCTGGCGGCGACCCGCGTCGGCAATCTGTTCACCACCCACACCGCCGTCGCGGCCGGCTTCGACCGGTTTGCTCCCGAGCTGATCGAGCGCTACCTGGCTCAGTACGCGCAGCGCAGGCTCGGCATCACGATCGATGAATTGCTGGCGCTGGGGCGCCGCGACCCGCAGGATCGCTCCGAGAGCTTCAACATGGCGTATCTGGCGATCCGGGGCAGCGGCGCGGTCAACGGCGTCAGCCGTCTGCACGGTGCAGTCAGCCGCCACATCTTCGGCCCCCTGTTTCCCGGCTGGCCGGAGGCGGAAGTACCGGTGCAGTCGGTCACCAACGGGGTGCATACGCCGTCCTGGGATTCGGCGGCCTCGGATCGACTGTGGACCGGCGCCTGCGGCAAGGATCGCTGGCGCGCACCGGGTGTAGCCGACCCCGACCTCATTCGCCGCCTCACCGATGGCCAGCTGTGGAGCTACCGCAATGGCAGCCGCGAGGCGCTGGTCAACTATGCGCGCGGCCGATTATCACGCCAGTGGGCCGCTTGCGGCGAATCGCCCGAGGCGGTCGAGCGCGCTCGCCATGTGCTCGATCCGCGCGTGTTGACGATCGGATTCGCACGCCGCTTCGCGACCTATAAGCGCCCCAATCTGCTGCTGCACGACCCGGCGCGTCTGTTGCGACTGTTGACCGATGCGCAGCGCCCGCTGCAGTTGATTCTGGCCGGCAAGGCGCATCCTGCCGACGAGGGCGGCCAGGATCTGATCCGCCTGTGGACGCAGTTCATCCGCCGCCCCGAAGTGCGAGCGCGTGTCATCTTCCTCAGCGACTATGATCTGCTGCTCACGGAACAATTGGTGCAAGGCGTTGACGTCTGGCTCAATACGCCGCGGCGTCCATGGGAAGCCTGTGGAACCAGCGGCATGAAGGTTCTGGTCAACGGTGGTGTGAATCTGTCGACGCTCGACGGCTGGTGGGCGGAAGCCTATGGGCCTGAGGTCGGTTGGGCCATCGGCGACGGGCAGGAGCACGGCGATGACCCGGCGTGGGACGACGCCGATGCGGTAGCGCTCTACGATGTGCTGGAGCGCCAGGTGGTCCCCCAGTTCTATGCACGCGATGCCGCCGGCATCCCGACCGCCTGGGTGGCCCGCATGCGCGAGAGCATGGCGCGCCTGACGCCGATCTTCTCCAGCCTTCGGGCGGTGCGCGAATACACCGAACAATGCTACCTGCCGGCGTGCGACCTTTACCGCCAGCGGGTCGCGCAGCAGGGCGGCAAGGCCCGGCAGATCGTCGACTGGCGCCGCCAGTTGGAGCAGCACTGGAATACGCTGCGCTTTGGCGCCCTTACCATCGAATCGACGGTCGACGGGCATGCATTCCAGATCGAAGTCGCGCTGGCGGGACTCGATCCTGGCAGTGTGGCCGTTGAACTGTATGCCGATGCGGCCGGCGACGAAGCCGCGGCGCGATATCCGATGACGCGGCTGCGGCCGGCGGCGAGCACTGGCGCTTACGTGTATGGCTGCACCGTAACGGGGAAGCGGCCGCCAACCGACTATACGCCGCGGGTGATCCCGCACTTCGATGGCGTTGCGGTGCCGCTGGAAGCCGGGCGCATTCTGTGGCAGAGATGAATCGGTAAGTACGTTTGCGTACAGACCGTGATCTTGCGGGCGTCTAATCTACACGCAAGCGGCGACGGCTATGCGCCAGCGATTCTCCTGAACTTCAAGGAACACCGCGATGGCCGATGACAATTCGCCCCAGGCGCAACAGCCGTTGTCGGATCAACTGCTGTCGCAGATGAATGCCTACTGGCGCGCGGCCAACTACCTCTCAGTCGGTCAGATCTATCTGTATGACAATCCGCTGTTGAAGCGGCCGCTGACGCTCGCCGATGTCAAGCACATGCTGCTGGGTCACTGGGGCACAACGCCTGGACAGAATTTCATCTACGTCCATCTGAATCGGATCATCAGCAAATATGACCTGGACATGATCTACGTGTCTGGTCCCGGGCACGGTGGACCGGCACTGGTGGCCAACACTTATCTTGAAGGCAGCTACAGCGAGATCTATCCCGACATCAGCCAGGATGAGGCCGGGTTGCGCAAGCTGTTCCTTCAATTTTCATTTCCCGGCGGGATTCCCAGTCACGTATCGCCCGAGTGCCCGGGCTCGATCCACGAAGGCGGCGAACTTGGCTATTCACTCAGCCACTCGTTCGGGGCGGTGCTGGACAACCCCGATCTGATCGTCGGTTGCGTGGTGGGCGACGGCGAGGCGGAGACCGGACCGCTGGCGACGGCCTGGCATTCCAACAAGTTTCTGGATCCGGTCACGGACGGGGCGGTGCTGCCGATCCTGCACCTGAACGGATACAAGATCTCCAATCCGACCGTGTTTGCGCGCATGGAGCGCGAAGAGCTTGAGCAGTTCATGCGCGGCTGTGGTTGGGTGCCGTATTTCGTCGAAGGTCATGAACCCGATCTGATGCATCGGGCGATGGCCGCGAGCCTCGACCGTGCCATCGAGGATATCCGGCGCATCCAGCGCCACGCGCGCGCGAGCAATGATGCCAGTCGACCGCGCTGGCCGATGATCGTGCTGCGATCCCCCAAGGGCTGGACCGGGCCCAAAACGGTCGACGGGCTGCAGATAGAAGGCACCTTCCGTGCGCACCAGGTGCCTGTGCTGGTGGATGCTGCGCATCCGGCGCACCTGGCACAGCTTGAAAGCTGGATGAGGAGCTACCGGCCGGAGGAACTGTTCGACCAGCGCGGCCGGCTGCGGCCGGAGCTGGCTGCACTGGCGCCGCAAGGCACCCGGCGCATGGGCTCCAATCCGCATGCCAACGGCGGCATGCTGCTGCGAGATCTGCGAATGCCGGAGTTTCGCGATTACGCGGCCGCCGTGCCCGCACCCGGAGCGAGTGGTATCGGCGATACGCACGTCCTGGGACCTTTCCTGCGCGACGTGATCAAACTGAACCTGGAGCAACGCAACTTCCGCCTGTTCGGCCCGGACGAGACGCTGTCCAATGGACTGGAGGCGGTGTTCGAGGTAACCAGTCGCCAGTGGGACGCCGCCACCGTGCCGAACGATGAATTCCTGGCGCCGACCGGACGTGTAATGGAGATGCTCAGCGAGCACCAGTGCGAAGGCTGGCTGGAGGGGTATCTGCTGACCGGACGGCATGGACTATTCAACTGCTACGAGGCCTTCATCCACATCGTCGATTCCATGTTCAACCAGCACGCCAAATGGCTCAAGGTCAGCTCCGGGCTGGCGTGGCGGCGCAAGATCGCCTCATTGAACTACCTGCTGTCCTCGCACGTCTGGCGGCAGGATCACAATGGATTCACGCATCAGGATCCAGGCTTCATCGACCATGTGGTGAACAAGAAGGCGCAGATCGTGCGCGTCTACCTGCCGCCGGATGCCAACTGTCTGCTGTCAGTGATGGACCACTGCCTGCGTAGCCGCCATTACGTCAATGTGGTGATCGCGGGCAAGCATCCTTCGCCGCAGTGGCTGACCATGGATGCCGCTGCCAGCCATTGCGCCGAGGGGGTCGGTATCTGGCAGTGGGCCAGCAACGATCAGGCCGGCGACGCCGACGTGGTCATGGCCTGTTGCGGCGACGTTCCCACGCTCGAGGCGCTCGCCGCAGTGTCCATCATGCGTGAGCGACTGCCGGAGCTGAAGATCCGTGTGGTCAACGTCGTCGATCTGATGAAGCTGCAGCCCAGGAGCGAGCACCCACACGGATTGAGCGATACCGATTTCGACGGCCTGTTTACCACCGACAAACCGGTGATCTTTGCCTTCCATGGTTACCCGTCATTGATCCACCGGCTGACCTACCGCCGCACCAACCATCACAACATTCATGTGCGCGGCTACAAGGAAGAAGGCACGATCACCACCGCGTTCGACATGACGGTGCTGAATGATCTGGACCGCTTTCACCTGGTGATGGACACCATCGACCGCCTGCCTCAGACCGGCGGCGCGGGCGTCTACCTGAAGCAACAGCTGCAGGACAAACTGATCGAGCACAAGCAGTACATCGACCGATACGGCCAGGACATGCCGGAGATTCGCAATTGGCGCTGGCAGCCACAAACCGCCGCCAAGGCCGCGCCCTGATGGCAGGCGACGCCAGCGGCGGCAGCAGCGGCAACGTCGGCACAGTGGTATCGGTGCGCGGCAGCGTCGTCGACGTACGGTTTGACGCGCAGCTGCCGCCGATCAACTCACTGCTGCGTGCCGGCAAGGACGGGCGGGTCCTGATCGAGGTACTGGCACAGATCGACGAGCACCGCGTACGCGGCATCGGCCTGACGCCCACCCAGGGTCTGGCGCGCGGCATGAGCGTCGCGGACAGCGGCGGTCCGCTCAAGGCGCCGGTCGGCAAGACAATCCTCGGGCGCATGTTCGATGTGTTCGGCAACGCTATCGACGGCGACCCGGCACCCGCGGCGGTGGAATTGCGCAGCGTGCATCGCGACCCGCCGCCACTGGCGCGGCGGCTGACGAAATCGGAGATCTTTGAAACCGGCATCAAGGTCATCGACGTGCTGGCGCCGCTCGAACGCGGTGGCAAGGCCGGCCTGTTCGGTGGCGCCGGCGTCGGCAAGACGGTGCTGCTGACCGAACTGATCCACAACATGGTGGGACACCAGGAAGGCGTGAGCATCTTCTGCGGTATCGGCGAGCGCTGTCGCGAGGGCGAGGAGCTGCACCGGGAGATGAAGGATGCCGGGGTGCTAGCGGATATGGTGATGGTATTCGGGCAGATGAACGAGCCCCCGGGGGCCCGCTTCCGAGTCGGTCACGTGGCGCTGACCATGGCCGAGTATTTCCGCGACGATCAGCATCGCGACGTGCTGCTGCTGATCGACAACATCTTTCGTTTCATTCAGGCCGGCATGGAGGTTTCGGGTCTGCTGGGGCAGATGCCGTCACGGCTGGGATATCAGCCGACACTGGCCACCGAGCTGGCCGGACTTGAAGAGCGCATTGCCAATACCGACGCCGGCGCGATTACGTCGATCCAGGCGGTGTATGTGCCGGCAGACGATATGACCGACCCGGCGGCGGTGCATACCTTTTCTCACCTGTCGGCGTCCATCGTGCTGTCGCGCAAACGCGCGAGCGAGGGCCTGTTTCCAGCCGTGGACCTGCTGCAATCGAATTCCACCATGGCCACCCCGGGCATCGTCGGGGAACGTCACTATCATCTGGCACAGCAGATCCGGCGCACGCTCGCGCAGTATGAGGACCTCAAGGACATCATCGCCATGCTGGGGCTGGAGCAGTTATCGCCGGAGGATCGCAAAGTCGTCGGCCGCGCGCGCCAGCTGGAGCGCTTCCTGACGCAGCCGTTCTTTACCACCGAGCAGTTTACCGGCATCAAGGGCAAACTGGTGAGCCGCAAGGACGCACTCGACGGCTGTGAACGCATCTTGCGCGATGAATTCAAGGACTACCCGGAGCGCTCGCTGTATATGATCGGCGCCATCGGCGAGGCGCAGGCGCCGACCAGGTCCGCGGCAACAGCTGAGTCGGCAGCTGATGTTCATGCATCTTAAAGTACTGCTGCCATACGGGATATTCGCCGACCAGAGCGGCGTAACGCGCATCGTTGCCGAGACCCGCGACGGCTCCTGCGGCCTGCTGCCGCGGCGGCTGGACTGCGTGGCGGCGCTGGTGCCGGGAATTCTGATCTATCAGTGCGATGCGCAGCCCGAGACTTTCGTGGCGGTCGACGAGGGCGTGCTGGTCAAGAGCGGCCAGGAGGTATTGATCTCGGTACGCAGGGCCGTGGGCGGCACCGACCTCGCTCAGTTGCGCTCGGCGGTGGCGCGCGAATTCCTGACGCGCGACGCGGAGGAAAAAAGCCTGCGCTCATCGCTGCTCAAGATCGAGTCCGGCCTCATCAGCCGTCTGGCGGCGCTGCATCGTGGCTAAGCCACCCGCCAGCGACACTGCGCCCGGCCAGGGGCAGTTCAGTGAGCAGATTGCCGCCAAGGTGGCACGCAAGCTCGACGCGCGGCATGACCCTGCCCGGATCGTGTGGTTCGGCCTCGGAATGATGGGCCTCATCGGCTGGTCGGTGACCGTGCCCACGCTGCTCGGTGCAGCCCTCGGCGCGTGGCTGGACCGGCATCATCGCGCCGGGCATTCCTGGACTTTGGCGCTGCTGGTCGCCGGCCTGACTCTGGGCTGCTGGAATGCATGGCATTGGGTTACCAGGGAGAGCAGGGAAATGCACAGCACTGGCGGTGCCGGCGATGACTGAAGTCGCAGTGTTGCTGCCGGCGCTCGCGTTTGGCCTGATGTTGGGGGCCCTGTTCTTTGGCGGCCTGTGGTGGACCGTGACACGCGGCATCAGCGCGCGCCATGCGGCGCTGTGGTTCCTGGTCAGCCTGCTGCTGCGTACCGGTATTGCGATGCTCGGCTTCTATCTGGTGGGCCGTGGATCCTGGCAGAAGCTGGCGGCGTGCCTGGCCGGCTTCGTGATCGCGCGCCTCATCGTGACACGGCTGAGCTCGGATGCGGCGCCGCGGCGGCAAGCGGCCGGCAGTACCAGCCATGCGCCTTAGCCCCGACCAGCTGATTCTCTGGCAGTACGGGCCGATCAAGCTCAATGCGACCATCGCTTTCACCTGGGCATTGATGCTGGTGCTGGCGCTCGGCTCGAAACTCATTACCGGTCCCCTGTCCTCGGGCCCGGAGCGCGCGCGCTGGCAGAATTTTCTGGAGATCATCGTCACCGGCATCGAACAGCAGATTGAAGCGGTGGGCTTGAGCCGGCCACGCAGATACCTGCCGTTCCTGGGCACATTGTTTCTGTTCCTGGCGGCGTCGGCCCTGTGCACCATCATCCCCGGCTATGAGCCCCCCACCGCTTCCCTGTCCACCACCGCGGCGCTGGCGCTGTGCGTTCTGGTGGCGGTGCCGCTGTTCGGCATCATCGATCAGGGGATCGGCGGCTACCTGGCCTCATACCTGAAGCCGACGTTCATCATGCTGCCGTTCAATATCATCAGCGAGCTGTCACGTACGCTCGCCCTGGCGGTACGTCTGTTCGGCAACATGATGAGTGGATCGATGATTGTCGCGATTCTGCTGACCATCACGCCGTTCATCTTTCCGATCGTGATGACTCTGCTGGGTCTGCTCACCGGCATCGTGCAGGCCTACATCTTCGGCATTCTCGCGGCTGTGTATATCGCGGCCGCGACCCGCAGCAGCCAGCCTGCGCCAAAGCCGGGCCCGGAGCCGGCGCATTGACCGATGAAGCGGTTCAACGGAAGGAGGCACTTTGGATAGCATGACCATCATCGCGGTGGCGTCGATCGTCACCGCCGGCATTACCACCGGCTTCGGAGTCCTGGGTCCGGCGCTCGGAGAAGGCAGGGCGGTATCCACGGCCCTGAGTTCACTGGCGCAGCAGCCCGATGCGTCGGCCACGATCACCCGCACGCTGTTTGTGGGTCTGGCCATGATCGAATCCACGGCCATCTACTGTTTCGTGATCTCGATGATTCTGATTTTCGCCAACCCGTTCTGGAACGCCGTGATCGCCCACGCCGCCGGAAAGTGAACCCATGTTGATCGATTGGTACACTGTTGCTGCCCAGGCGCTCAACTTCCTGATCCTGGTGTGGTTGCTGAAGCGCTTTCTGTACCAACCGGTGCTGGATGCGATCCGCACGCGCGAGCAGCGCATTGCCATGCAACTGGCGGATGCCGCCTCCAAGGAGGCGGCGGCGACCAAGGAGCGCGAAGAATTCGCGCGCAAGAACGCGGAATTCGACTCGCAGCGTAGCGCGCTGTTGCTCCATGCAACCGCGGCGGCGAATGTCGAGCGCCAGCGGCTGCTCGAGCTGGCGCGCAAGGATGCGGATGCCCTGGGCTCCCGGCTTGAAGAGTCGCTGCGCAACGATCGACAGATGCTGAGCGGCCAGATCATCCGCAGAACCCGCGATGAGGTGCTGGCGATCGCGCGCAAGACTCTCGCGGACCTGTCGAGCGCGAGTCTGGAAGAGAGCATGTCGCGCGTATTCATCGATCGGCTTCGGGCATTGAGCGCCGCCGACAGCAAGCTGCTCGCCGAGGCCATCGGGGCTGCATCCGGGGCCGCCATCGTGCGCAGCGCCTTCGAGCTGCCGGCGCAGCGGCGAACCGAAATCGAACAGGCGATCGCAGATATCTCCGGCGCCGCGGTCCACGTCAGCTATGAGAGCGTTCCAGGCCTGATCAGCGGCGTCGAGCTGAGTGCGGGCGGACGCAAGCTGGCGTGGAGCATCGCGGATTATCTCACTGGGCTGGAGAAGAGTGTCGGGGAAATCCTGCAGTCGTCGCCGCTGCCCGCGGTGGGCAAATGAGCGCACCGGCGGAGGGTCTGGAGTCCGCGATCCAGGCTGCGTTTGCTCAATTGAGTCACGCGCGCGAAGCGCACAGCGCGCAGCTCAGGCCGCGCGAGGTAGGAGTCATCACCAGCGTTTTCACGGGCATTGCCCGGGTGGCGGGTATCCCCGGGGTGGGCTTCGAAGAGCTGATCGTATTTCCAGGCGATGTGTCCGGAATCGCTTTCAATGTGGACCCGGCCGAGATCGGTGTCGTGCTGCTCGGCGATTACTGGCACCTGCAGGCCGGCGATGAGGTCGAGCGCACCGGCCGCGTGATGGATGTTGTGGTCGGCGACAGCTTGCTGGGGCGCGTCATCGATCCGCTGGGGCGGCCGCTCGACGGCAAAGGGCCGGTGGCTGGCGACCAGCGCCTGCCCATCGAGCGCCCGGCGCCACCGATCATGGACCGCGCACCGGTCACCGAGCCACTGCAGACGGGCCTGAAGGTCATCGACGCGCTGATACCGATCGGGCGCGGGCAGCGCGAATTGATTCTCGGCGATCGCCAGACCGGCAAGACCGCCATTGCGCTGGACACGATTCTCAATCAGCGCGGCCAGGATGTCCTGTGTGTCTATTGCGCCATCGGCCAGCGCGAGTCGGGCGTCGCCAAGGTCGTGGCAGCGCTGCGCGACCGGGGCGCGATGGACTACACCGTCGTCATCGTGACCGCGGGCAACGATGCGCCCGGCCTGACGTACATTGCCCCGTATGCTGCAACCAGCGTGGCCGAGCATTTCATGGAACAAGGCCGCGATGTGCTCATCGTCTACGATGACCTGACCAATCACGCGCGCGCCTACCGCGAGTTATCGCTGCTGCTGCGGCGGCCGCCGGGGCGCGAAGCGTTTCCCGGCGACATCTTTTACATTCATTCGCGGCTGCTGGAACGAGCTACGCACCTGAAAAAGGAGCGCGGCGGCGGATCGCTCACCGCGCTGCCCATCGTCGAAACCGAAGCGCAGGACATCTCCGCCTACATTCCGACCAACCTGATTTCCATCACCGATGGGCAGATCTATCTGTCGCCGTCGCTGTTCGAGTCCGGGACACTGCCGGCGGTCGACGTCGGTGTGTCCGTGTCCCGGGTGGGTGGCAAGGCGCAGCGCGCGGCGTACCGCGCGGTCGCGGGCGACCTCAAGCTCGCCTACGCGCAGTTCGAGGAACTCGAAACCTTCGACCGCTTCGGCGCCCGGCTGGATGACGATACGCGCAGGACCATCGCGCACGGCCGGCGTATCCGTGCCTGCCTGAGGCAGCCGGAATTCTCTCCGGTATCGGTGCCGGCGCAGATCAGCGTGCTGCTGGCACTGGCGGCCGGAATGTTCGATCTGGTGGCGCTCGAGCAGATGGGCGATGCCGAGCAAGCGCTGCGCGAGGCGGTCGCCGAAATTCCGGCGCCAGTGCGCGAGCGATTCAGCACCGAACAGAAACTCAGCGACCAGGATCGTGCGGCGATCATCGCAATTGCCGCAAAGGCGCTCAAGCGTTTTCAGCCGGTGCCGGAGCCTGCCGCCGTGGCCGGAAAGTCGTGAGCGACAACAGTGCCGGGCTGCGGCGCAAGATCGGCAGCGCCGGGGACCTGCGATCGGTTGTCCGCACCATGAAAGCCGTGGCTGCCTCGAGCATCGCGCAATACGAGCGATCGGTAGCGGCGTTGGCCGACTACTACCGGACCGTGGAGCTCGGTCTGGGAGTGAGCCTGCGCCAGGTGCAGGCGGCGGCTGCGCCGGGCGGATCGCAGGCTGCGACCGGCAACGCCGGCGTCGGCGCGATCGTGTTCGGTTCGGACCAGGGCCTGGTGGGCCAGTTCAACGATGCGATCACCGATCGTGCAGTCAAGGCGCTGGCGGCATTACCCGGCCCAGCCCGGATCTGGGCGGTCGGCGGGCGTGTGCAGGCACGCCTGGCGGACGCCGGCGTTGCGATCACCGGTACCTTCGCCGTCCCCGCCTCGGTCAGCGCGATCACGGGACTGGTCGCGCAGATTCTTCTCGAGACTGACGCGCCGGACATGCAGCGTCGCGGCGCCGGTTTGTATCTCTTTTATAACCGGCCGAGCGTGGGGGCGATTTATACGCCGGTCGCCGAACGCCTGCTGCCCTTGGACGCGGCCTGGCGCCGCGCACTGATGCAGCGCCACTGGCCGACGCACAATCTGCCTGAGGTCCTGGGGTCAGGGACAAGCACGCTGGCGGCGCTGATCGGCGAATACCTTTTTGTGTGCCTGTTCCGCGCCTGCGCCGCGTCGCTCGCCAGCGAGAATGCAAGTCGTCTGGCAGCGATGCAGCGGGCCGAGAAAAACATCGATGAACTGCTGCATACGATGCGTGCGAGCTTTCACCGCCTGCGGCAGAACTCGATCGACGAGGAGCTGTTCGACGTCGTATCCGGCTTTGAGGCCCTGTCGCAACAGATCCTGTAGGCGAATTGACCGCTAGAATCAGCTGCTGCGTTAAGCACCGGGCCGGCTCAGCGCGCGTACACTTGGGCCGCCACAAACGCGCCAGCCGGAGGCATCACGATGACAAGCCCACACCGCGATCACAGCGCATGGCCGGCGCGGCGCAGCCTGGGAGTGTTGTGCGGCGTAGCGATGTTGGCCGCCGCTGGCGCCGCGGCCGCCGCTGCACTGACATTTGTACTGCCGCCGCTGGTGCAGCCCGCGAGTACTGAACATCATCCGGGCAAGGTGATCTGGGCCGACCTGGTGACGTCCGATATCGCTGGCGCCAAACAGTTCTACGGCAAGCTGTTCGGCTGGACCTTCAACGACGTTCACGCCGGGAACAGCGATTATTCGGTGGCGCTGCTTGATGGCAGCCCCGTTGGCGGGCTGTTTCAGCGCACTATGCGCCCCGGCGAGCAACGCCAGCCGGCGTGGCTCACCTTTATCTCGGTGCGCGATGTCGCGGCGGCCAGGCGCAACATACTGGCCCACGGCGGCAAAGCGCTCGCCCCGACACGCAGCTACCCGGATCGTGGCCGGCAGGCTGTGTTCGCCGATCCGCAGGGAGCGGTATTCGCAGTGCTGCAGTCATCCAGCGGCGACCCGCAGGACGTACTGGCGGCTCCCGGGGAATGGATCTGGAGTTCAGTGCTGACGCGCGATCCGGACACGGACGCCGCGTTCTATCAGAACGTGTTCGGCTACGAAGTGTTCGAGCTCCCGAGCAACGACGGCTCGAAGCATGTTCTGCTGGCCACCGACGATTACGCGCGCGCCAGCCTGAATGCGCTGCCGGCCGATGCCGCCAAGCGGCATCCGCATTGGCTCAATTTCGTGCGGGTCGATAGCGCCACCGACACCGCCGCCAGGGCCGAGGCACTCGGAGGGCACGTGCTGGTGAAGCCGTTCACCGATCGGCACGGCGGCCTGATAGCCGTGGTCGCCGATCCGGCGGGTGCGCCGTTCGGATTGATGGAGTGGACCGACACTGATAGCAAGCAGGGTGCGAAATGAAATCCCTACTGCAGCGCTGCTCGATGCGCGGATTGCTGGTGGTCGTGTTTGCGGCAGCTGCCGGCTGCGTGGCTGGTGGCGGCTACGACGGCGGAGTTGAGGTGGGCTATGGCGTGGACTACTACGAGCCATTTGGCTACGAGTACGGCGGATGGGGACCGGGCTATGGAGTCGGTCCGCCGCGACGCGGCTTCGACCGCGGCCGCGGGGATGGGCACGGCGCACCACATCCCGCCTATCGACCAGCAGCGCCGTCGCGGTCCATGCCGTCGCTTCCGACGCGTTCGCGGGGACGATAGTCCGGAACAGCTGGTGCGGGCAATCATTGGCGGCACCAGCTAGAGCGGATTGCGGCCGCGGATTATTCGCACCAACACCACCACCACTGCGATCACCAGCAGGATATGGATGAAGCCACCGAAGGTGTGCGAAGACACCATGCCCAGCAGCCACAGAATCAACAGCAGTATCGCAATGGTTTCCAGCACTTGTTTCTCCTCGCCGGTGTTACACGGCACGGGTCCAGTGGACGGGGAATCGCGGGTTTAGACGCGCCCGGGTCGTTCAGATATTGTTGAGCCTTCCGCAGTCTGAGCTTAAGGCTAACGACCTGAGCAGTCTGTACGCTGGCGTACTTACGGGTGAGTGCGGACTCAATGCCGCTGCGCCCGCGGCGGTCCATCCCGGCGGGAGAGGTAACGATGCAGGCGATGGTGCTGAAGCAGCCCGGTGGCCCCCTGGAGTGGTCGCAGCTTGCGGATCGCTCGCCCGGACCCGGGGAGATCCGCGTTCGTGTGGCCGCCTGCGGCGTCTGCCGAACGGACCTGCACGTCCTCGACGGCGAGTTGCCGGATCCGAAGTCGCCGATCATTCCCGGGCATGAAATCGTCGGCCGGATCGATGCCATCGGGCCCGGCGTGGACGGATTACAGCTCGACCAGCGCGTCGGAATTCCGTGGCTGGGTCACACCTGCGGTGTGTGCCGGTACTGCGTCGGCGGGCAGGAAAATCTGTGCGATCACCCGCTGTTCACCGGTTATACGCGCGATGGCGGCTTCGCCACCGCAACCATTGCTGATGCGCGCTATGCGTTTCCGCTGGGCGAGAGCGGCGAAGATGTGGCGCTCGCGCCGCTGCTGTGCGCCGGCCTGATCGGCTGGCGCTCGCTCGCGATCGCCGGTCAGGCAAGCAGGCTGGGTCTATACGGGTTTGGCGCCGCGGCGCATATCGTGACACAGGCCGCACGATGGCAGGGACGGTCGGTATTCGCCTTCACGCGCCCGGGCGATGTCGCCTCACAGGCTTTCGCGCGGCGCCTCGGTGCCACCTGGGCCGGCGGCTCCGACCAGCCGCCCCCGGAACCGCTCGACGCGGCAATCATTTATGCCACTGTCGGCGATCTGGTCCCGCTGGCGCTGACAGCGGTACGCAAGGGAGGTCGCGTGGTGTGCGCGGGCATCCACATGAGTGACATTCCCGCCTTCCCGTACCGGCTGCTGTGGGAAGAGCGCCAGCTGGTATCGGTCGCCAATCTCACACGCCAGGACGGGCTCGACTTCCTGCGTCTGGCGCCGCAAATCGGAATCGTCACGCAGACCACGCGCTATCCGCTGCGGCAGGCCAATCAGGCGCTGGCCGATCTGCGCGCCGGGAAATTCGAGGGCGCCGCCGTGCTGGTGCCTTAGATCGGTGCCGGCGGGAGCGGCAGCGCAGATTTCGGAACCTCAAATCGGGCCGTGCCCGAAGGAATCACAATGAAAATCAATTCAAAGGATTTTCGGGTGCGCGAAGGCGACCAGATCAAGCTGCGCAAGTGGCCGACCAAGGTGGCGCCCGTGTACAGGTCCGAACAGCACTACCAGAAACTGCTTGGCGAGCACGTCGCGCAGCTAAGCGCGCTGCAGCAACTGCTATATGCGTCCAACAGCCATGCGATCCTGCTGATCTTCCAGGCGATGGATGCCGCCGGAAAGGATGGCGCCATCAGTCACGTGATGTCGGGCGTCAACCCGCAAGGCTGCCAGGTATTCAGCTTCAAACATCCGAGCCCGGACGAGTTGCAGCACGATTTTCTCTGGCGCACCACCCGTGCATTGCCTGAACGCGGCAAGATCGGCATCTTCAATCGTTCGTACTACGAGGAGGTGCTGATCGTGCGCGTGCATCCGGAGATTCTGCGCAGCGAGGGACTGCCGGACGCGCCGGTGAGCGAAAAATCAGTCTGGCACAGCCGCTATCGTTCGATCGCACATCTGGAGCGGCATCTGCATGACAACGGCACCCGCATCGTCAAGTTGTTTCTTCATCTGTCCAAGGAGGAGCAGCGCAAGCGCTTCCTCGAGCGCATTGACGACCCGAAAAAGAACTGGAAATTCAGCCAGGATGACATCACGGAGCGCGCATTCTGGAAGCAATACATGCAGGCCTACGAGGACTGCCTCGCTGCCACCAGCAGCGATTACGCGCCGTGGTATGTCGTTCCCGCCGACGACAAGAAGAATTGCCGGCTGATCGTCTCGCAGATCGTCGTCGAGACGCTCGAGGCGATCAATATGGCCTATCCAAAGATTGAGGCGCAGCGGCGGCGAGAGCTGCTGTCGATCCGCAAGCGCCTCGCAGGTCCTTGAAATACTTTGGAATAATTCATGAAATTGCTGGCAGCTCGCCAGCGCCGATGACCACCTGAGCTAAAGCCGCGGCATTGCCTGCCGATACCTCGTTGACCACAACCGGATACGAGTGTCGCGTGGCCGAAGCCGTCGACTGGAGAAAAAGGCATCTCGACGCGCTGCGCGAGATGGAGAGCGAGGAACGCCGCTGGCGCGGGGTCGAGCAGATCCTGCGCCGTCTGGTGAGCCGTGTGTGCGCCGTGGCGATGGGGCGCGACCCACGCCTGGACGCGCAGCTGGACACTCTGTCCGCCGCGGCGCGCCGCAACACCGACGAGGCCGAGCTCAAGTCGCTGTTTGATTCACTCACTGGCGTCGTCATGGCGGTGGAGAAATCGGCTGCGGTAGCGCCGTCACCTTCACCGTCACCGTCACCGTCACCGTCACCGTCACGGGCACCTTTACCGGCACCTGCTGTTACGCATTCAACATCGCCGCCGACGGCGTCTGTTGCCGCCGGGGGCAGTTCAACGCCCGCTGCGCTCAGCGCGCCGGCCGCGCCTCGATGGCAGTCGAGCTGCGAGGCGGTTGCGATGCTGATTGATCGGCTCGGGCAGGCCGACGCGTCCGGCACCGAACTGGGCACGCTGCGCGCCGACCTCGCCGCCGCCGCCGACGATGCTGCACTGGCGGTAGTGCTGCTTCGGGTGAGCGATCTGGTTTCCAAGCACGTCGCCGTGGTCACACGCGAGCGCGCCGAGGCGGTCGCAACACTGGCACAGGTGACCGACCGGCTCAGTGAAATGGCGCAATACCTGTCCGGGGCCAGCGCCGAGCGCGAGCGCGACCACGAGGACCGGCAAACTCTCAATATCGATCTGCTGGCGCAGATGACGCGCCTGTCGGACGAGGTGAAAACCCACGACGACCTGGCGCTGCTGCGGGCACTGGTGACCGACCGCCTCGACACGGTGGCGAACAACGTGCGCGATTTCCGCGAGCGCGAGCAGCACCGCTTCGCCGAGAATGCGGCCCGCTCGGAGCGCATGCTGTCGCGGCTGGCGGCGCTCGAGAACGAGTCGCGCGAGCTGCACCGCAACCTCGATCTGGAGAAGCAACGCTCGCGCATCGACACATTGACGCGGGTTGCCAATCGGGTGTCGTTCGACGAGCGCTTTGCCGAGGAACTCGCGCGCTGGAACCGCTTCCGCCACCCGGTTGCGATCCTGGTCTGGGACATCGACCGTTTCAAGTCGATCAACGACGCCTGTGGGCATCGCGGCGGCGACGCCGTGTTGCGCGAGGTGGCGGTAGCCTTAAGTCGCCGCCGGCGCTCGGTCGACTTCTTCGCGCGCTTCGGCGGCGAGGAGTTCGTGAGCCTGCTGGTCGGTACCGAGCTCGAGGATGCGCTGCGCACGGCGGAGGAGATGCGCAGCGCCGTCGAGGGGCTCAGGTTCCATTTCCACGGATCCCCGGTGCGTGTCACGGTGTCGTGCGGACTTACCGCACTGCGCGAAGGTGACTCCGCGGATACGGTTTTTGACCGTGCCGACGCGGCGCTCTACAAGGCCAAGAACAGCGGCCGCAATGTCTGTATTGCGGTCTGAAGCCGCCGGTCGGGCTTTCAGGACCCGGTGTGAGGCGTCGCTGCGGCGGCGTGGTCCTGCCGCCGTAGCGCAGCCACCTGCTCGGCGCTGATGTCCGATGGCCGGCTGCCGAATCGGGCGACGACATAATTGGCAACGGCGGCAATTTCGGTGTCGGAGTACTCGCCGTCGAACGCGGGCATGAACACAGCTGCGGGATCGGAGCCGCGGCGTGCACCGGTCAGCACTATCTGCACGACATTCATCGCGCTCGGATCGTTCAGCGCGCGGGCGCCGGTCAGCGTAGCGGCGGGCGTCAGCGGACTGATCCCGGTCCATGCATGACAACTGACGCAAGCGCCCTCGAAGATTTCCTTGCCGCGGCGGTCGATACCGACCGCCACACCCTGCGAATGCGCTGCCGGTGCCGGGCCGGCCAGTCGCGCCGGCAGATCGTTGCTTGCCCGGGCCGGCACCGTGCGCACGTAGGCGGCGAGGGCCTGAATGTCACCCTGGGTCAGGTGGCCGATACTGAGGTCCACGGCTTCCGCCATCGGGCCGCCGGCCGATCCATGGCCAGTCGCGTGGCCGTTGGACAGGTACTGCATCAGGTCGGCATCGCTCCAGGCGCCGATGCCGCTGTCGATGCTGCCGGTGATGTTATAGGCGCGCCACCCGTCGATGATCGCGCCGGCATACTTCTTTCGCTGGTTGAGACCCTGCAGCAGATTGCGTGGCGTGTGACACTCGCCGCAATGCTCCAGGGCCTCTGCCAGGTAAGCACCGCGGTTCCATTGCGCGCTCATCGCGGGGTTGGAGCGAAATCGCTGGTTCGCATTGAACCACCATGACCATATCGCCATCAGCCAGCGCTGATTGAAGGGAAACGCCAGTGTGTTGGCGGGCGCCACTGAACGCACCACCGGCAGGGAAAACAGATAGGCCTTGATGGCGATGACGTCGCTGTCCGACAGATAGCTGTAGGCGGCATATGGAAAGGCCGGATACAGCCGGGTGCCATCGGCAGCGATGCCGCGGTGTAGCGCCCGCACAAACTGGTCATCGCTCCAATTGCCGATGCCGGTCGCGGGGTCGGGCGTGATGTTGGGCGAATACAGGGTGCCAAACGGCAGCACGAAAGCGCGGCCGCCGGCAAATGGCTGTCCGCCGTGCTGCGTGTGGCAGGATTCGCAATCCGCCGCCTGCGCCAGATACTGCCCGCGTGCGACCGGACTGGCCGTGGCCAGTTCAGCCGGAACACCGGTAGGATCCGCGCCGCTGGCGCCGGCGGCGGGCGCCGTTGCATGAGCCGCGAAGTCCATCGGACCGGTGGCGGCGGTGAGTCCGACGTAGGCTATCAGGCCGAGCAGTGCGAGCACGGCAAGACTAACGATGACCCTGATCGCCGCTGCGCCCGATTGCGTGCGCAGGCCGCTCACGCCTTTCTCCGTCCGGCCAGGATCTCCCGGTCAAAGGGCAACTGGCGCAAGCGGATGCCGGTTGCGGCGTAGATGGCATTGCCGAGCGCCGGCGGAGCCGCCGTGGTGCCGGTCTCGCCGATGCCGCCGGGGGGCTCGGCACTGTCGACCAGGTGCACTTCGATCGCCGGCGCCTCGTTCATGCGCACCATGCGATAATCGTTGAAATTGGACTGCTGTACGCGACCGCGGGCGATGGTGATCGACCCGTAGAGCGCCGCGGTCATGCCGAAGATCAGACCGCCCTGCAGCTGCGCGATCACGGTATCCGGATTGACCGCGATGCCGGTGTCCACGCAGCACACGAGCCGCCGCACCCGCACCTCGCCGTCGTTGCCGACCTCGACCTCGGCGACCGTGACGATGAAACTGGCAAAGGCGTTCTGCACCGCGACGCCCCGGCCGACGCGTGCCCCGGCGCGCGGCGCCAGCGGCGTGCCCCAGCCGGACTTGCTGGCGGCCAGATCGAGCACCGATCGCAGCCGCGGCTTGCCCTGCAGCAGGTCGCGGCGAAACGCCACCGGATCCTTATGTGAGGCCGCCGCCAGTTCGTCGAAGAACGACTCGATCGCAAACACGTTGTTGTTCGGTCCGACGCCGCGCCAGAAGCCGGTGGGAACGGCGGGCGGTTCATCGCGTACGAATTCGATCTTGAGATTGGGAAGGTCGTACGGGATGTCGATCGCACTGTCGACGCCGTCGATGTCGACACCCTTCTGGAATCCCGGTGGAAACCAGCGCGCCATCACCGACGAGCCGGTGATGCGATGGTGCCAGCCGTTGATCTTGCCGTCCGACAGGCTGGCGGACAGCCGGTCGTAGTACATCGGCCGATAGATGTCGTGCTGGATGTCCTCTTCGCGGCTCCAGATCACCTTGACCGGCCCATCGACGTGCTGGGCTACGCGCACGGCCTTCTCGGTCATGTCCACTTCCAGCCTGCGCCCGAAGCCGCCGCCGAGCAGATGATTGTGAACGATGACCTTTTCGGCCGGCAGATTGCAGACCTTGGCCGCGATCGCCTGGGTGCGGGCCGCGACCTGGGTGCCGACCCAGACCTCGCAGCCGTCCGGGCGCACGTGCACGGTGCAATTCATCGGTTCCATCGGCGCGTGCGCCAGGAACGGCAGGCGGTACACCGCGTCCAGCTTCTGGCCCTGGGCGAGGCCCTGGTCGGCGTCGCCGACCGATTTGGCCACCGCGCCGGTAGCGTCGCTGGCGGCCGCGATCTGATCCCAGATCTGCGCCTGCTCGAGCTTGGCGTGCTCGCCCTCGTTCCAGACGATCTCGAGCGCGGCCAGACCGCGCTTCGCGGCCCAGGTGTGATCGGCGATTACCGCGACCAGGTCGTCGAGCACGATCACCTGGCGCACGCCGGGGATAGCCCTGGCGGCGCGATCATCCACCTGGCCTACCTTGCCACCAAACACCGGGCAGGCCGCCAGCGTCGCAAACTTCACCCCGGAGGGCAGCGCGTCGATGCCAAAGGGCGCCTTGCCGTTGACTTTGTCAGGCGTGTCCAGTCGTTTGAGCGGCTTGCCGATCAGCTTGAACTGGTTGACTGACTTGAGCGGCGGATCGGCCGGCGCGGTGCCGGCCTGCGCTGCACCGGCCAGCGCGCCATAGCTGAGTTTGCGTCCGCTGGCAGTGTGAATCACGGTGCTGCTGTCGGTGCTGCAACTGGCGGCGTCGACCTTCCAGGTTCTGGCGGCGGCCTGGACCAGCAGCGAGCGGGTCGCGGCCGCCGCCTTGCGCAGTGGCATCCAGAAGGCGCGGATCGAGTTGGAGTTGCCGGTGGCCTGCACGCCAAACAGCGGATTGGCGTACAGCTTCTCGTTCGGAGGGGCCGCTTCCAGCACCACCTGATCGAAGGCGGCGTCCAGTTCTTCCGCCAGTATCATTGCCAGCGAGGTATAGACACCCTGGCCCATTTCGACCTGCGGCATGATCAGCGTGATCTTGCCGTGCGGATCGATGCGGATGAACGCATTGGGCGCAAACACGCCATCATTTGCGCGCCGGGTCGCCGCGGCCACCGCGCGTGGCGCGGCGCGTGCCGTTTCAAAGCCGATCAGCAGGCCGCCGGCGGCGGCAACACCGACCTGCAACAGTGCACGCCGCCTCGGATCGACGGCGTCTGGCGGCTTGATGGTTGTAGTCATTGCCATCGGTTCCTGGGGGCGGCGCAATACCTACCCGGCAGTGCCCTTGGCCGCATGCTTGATTGCGGCGCGAATGCGCACATAGGTGCCGCAGCGACAGATGTTGCCGGCCATGGCCGCATCGATATCGTCATCGTCGGGATTCGGCGTCGACGCCAGCAGCGCGGCCGCCGACATGATCTGTCCGGACTGGCAATAGCCACACTGCACCACTTCCAGATCGAGCCACGCCTTTTGCAGGCTCGCCCCTGAAGGCGTATTGCCGATCGCCTCGATGGTGGTGACCGGGCGCTCACCGATGGAACCTATGGGCAGCATGCAGGAGCGCACTGCCGCGCCATCCAGATGCACCGTGCAGGCGCCGCACTGAGCGATGCCGCAGCCGAATTTGGTGCCGGTCAGTCCCAGCAGATCACGCAGCGCCCACAGCAGCGGCACATCGGGGGCAGCGTCCACGGTACGAGTCTCGCCGTTGATGCGCAGTGTGATCATGGTGGCGGTTTATTCATCCGACGTTGAGTGTTTATTGAGCGGCATCAATTCTGTCGGCTGCGGTCGGGCCGCTTCAGGACCCTAATATATATAGACCCCGCAGCGGGCGCAAAATCGCCGACAATCGCGGGATCTGCATGGAACGACAATCGACATCCGCCGGCCTGCTGGGCGATACCACGGCACGGGATTATTCGCGCAAGTTGAGATTGTTCAACGTCTGCGCCGAACCGGAACTTCGCCAGGCCGTTGCCAGCCTGAAGCTGGCCCCCGGAATGCGCGTTCTCGATGCCGGCTGCGGCACCGGGGAAGCGCTCGCATGGCTGCGTGACGCTGTGGGCGAGGATGGGATCGTGATCGGCCTGGAGCTTGCAGCGGCCCACGTGATCGCAGCGCGCACCAGCGCTGCTGCGCAGACGCTCATCGTGCAGGCCGATGTCCTCAAGCCACCGCTGGCCGATGCCAGCCTGGATCTGATCTGGTGCGTCAACACCATCAATCACCTGCGCGATCCGGTGATCGGCGTGGAACGCCTTGCTGCGCTGTTGCGCCGTGGTGGCCGGCTGGCGTTGGGCCAGAGCTCGCTGCTGCCGGACATGTACTTTGCCTGGGACTCCCGGCTCGAACGTGTGATCAACGAGGCGGTACGGCAGTACTACCGCGAGCGCTACCGGCTTGAAGAGAGCGAGCTGACGGCGATCCGATCCATCGTGGGCGTGCTGCGCAAGGCGAACATGAGCAACGTCAGGGCGCGCAGCTTCATGATCGAGCGCGTCGCGCCACTGAGTGCCAGTGACCGCGCTTACCTGCTCGAGGCGATCTTTCAGGACACCTGGAATGAGCGTCTGCGGCCGTATCTGTCGGGCGATGATTACCAGGAGCTCAGTCGCCTTTGCGATCCGCACAGCGCGGCCTTTGCGCTGCACCGACCCGATTTCCATTTTCTGCAGAGCTTCACCGTTGTGGTGGGTGAGGCCTGAAGCAGCAGCATTCGATGTCAGGCGGCGCGTGCGTCGCAGGATGCTCCGCACCAGACCGGCAGCGGTTCTCAGCAACGATTAACGGCGTTCGCTCCTACAGCTTCCACAGGCAATTCGTGCTAGAGCAAGCCTTAAGAAGCGCCGCCGTCCCAATTGAGTGCCGGAATGTGACCGCGCTTGCGGTACACTGGGGACGGGCGAGACATCCCGTCTCCCAGTTCGTCCTGTTTCGCGGCCAGCAGTTACCCGCCGTGCGACGGCCCGTTCGTCGGCCCGCTCACGGAGGTGCCCTTGACACCAGCCAGCCATTTGGCATTCATCGGCAACTCGCTCCCGCGCCGTTGCGGCATTGCCACGTTCACCACCGATCTGCAACAGGCGATTGCAGCATCACGCGCCGACGTGGAAACGGCCATCGTGGCGATGACCGATCATGGCCACAGTTACGACTATCCGCCGGCCGTGCGCCTGCAGATCAACGATGGCGAGCTGGAGGAATACGCGCGCGCCGCCGACTTTCTCAACGAGGCGCATTTCGAAATCGTATGCCTGCAGCATGAGTTCGGCATTTTCGGTGGCGAGTCCGGCAATCACATCATGGCGCTGCTTTCGCGGCTGACCATGCCGATCATAACGACGTTGCACACGGTTCTTGCCGAGCCCAGGCCGGTGCAGCGCAGTGTTCTGAAGAAAGTCGTCGGCGTCTCGTCGAAGGTGATCGTCATGGCCGAGAAGGCCCGGGAGTTGCTGCGTACCGTGTACGACGTGGCGGCGGATAAGATCGAGGTCATTGCGCACGGCATTCCCGATTCCGCCTTTGTCGCTCCCGATGCGGCCAAGGCCAAGCTCGGCTTCGGTCGCAAACCCATCATCCTGACCTTCGGTCTGCTGTCTCCCAACAAGGGCATCGAAGTCATGATCGACGCCATGCCGTCGATCCTGAAAAGCCGCCCCGATGCGGTATACGTTGTGCTCGGTGCCACCCATCCCAACCTCGTCCGGCGTGAAGGCGAGGCATATCGCGAGGGTCTGATGGCGCGCGCCAGCGCGCTCGGGGTCGAACGACACGTAGTGTTTCTGAACCGCTTCGTCGATCAGGCTACGTTGCTCGACTTCATCTCCATGTGCGACGTCTACGTCACGCCCTACCTGAATGAAGCGCAGATGACCTCCGGCACGCTGGCCTATAGTTTCGGGCTGGGCAAAGCGGTGGTGTCGACCCCCTACTGGCACGCGCGGGAACTGCTGGCAGACGGGCGCGGCGTTCTGGTGCCGTTTGGCGATGCCGCAGCGATCGGCATTGAGATCGCCGGCTTGCTCACCGATGATGCCCGACGCCAGGCTATGCGGGAGCAGGCCTACGCCAGCAGCCGCTCGATGACCTGGCAGCGAACCGCGGAGCGCTACCTGACCGTGTTTGACAGAGCCCGGCGCGCGCAGCCGCTCAAGGTGATTGCGCGCCAGGACGACGGCATCGCCGTGCGTGATAGCCCGACGGCGCCGCAGATGCAGCTGGGTCATTTTCTGTCGATGTGCGACGACACCGGACTATTCCAACACGCGGCGTGTTCCGTGCCCGATCGTACGCACGGTTATTGCATCGACGACAACGCCCGCGCGCTGCTCGTTGCCTGTGCGCTCAATGCGGCGGGCGAGGAGCCGTTGCCCGACCTGCTCACGACGCGCCTCGCGGCCTTCGTCGAGCACGCGTGGATTCCTGATACCGGGCGATTTCATAATTTCATGAGTTTCGATCGCCGCTGGCTCGACGACTTCGGTTCGGAAGACAGCCACGGGCGGGCGCTGTGGGCCCTGGGCGAGTGCGCACGCAGCGATGCCAGTCCGTCACGCCGGCTATGGGCCGCCGGGCTGTTCGCGGAGGCGTTGCCGCCTGCGGAGCGTTTTCAGTCGCCGCGCGCCTGGGCCTTCATCCTTCTCGGACTGGACGCCTATTGCCCGGCGGTCGCAGAGGACTGCAGAGCCCGGGAGCTGCGGCATCTGCTTGCGGACCGGCTGATGGTCATCCTGTCGTCGGCCGAGAGCAGCGATTGGGTGTGGTTCGAGGACGGACTGGCCTACGACAATGCGCGGCTGCCGCAGGCCCTGATCGTCACTGGTATGGCGATCAGCGCGCCGGCGTACATTGCCGCCGGTCTGCGATCGCTGCGCTGGCTGATGACACAGCAGACCTCGGCGGCGGGCATGTTCCGGCCGGTCGGTTCCGATAGTTTCGGCGATCTGCGCAGGCCGCCACGGGCATTCGATCAGCAGCCGCTGGAAGCCACGGCCACGATCTCGGCCTGTCTTGCAGCGTGGCGCGCGGATGGGGATGCGACATGGAAGACTCACGCCGCGCGGGCCTTTGCCTGGTTTCTCGGCAGTAACGATCTGCTGTCGCCACTGGTCGACCTGGAAACGGGAAGCTGTCGCGATGGTCTGCATCCCGACCGCGCCAACGAAAACCGGGGCGGCGAGTCGGTCGTGTCCTACCTGCTCGGCCTGGCCGAGATTCGCCAGCTTGCCCGCGCGGCCGGCAATCGCGCCAAGCCGGCGCCGCTGCGCGCTTTGCGCGCATGAAGTCCGACGGTCAGATTGCAGCGAGCTATGTCGAGGACGTTTTGTCGCCCGCCAGGTCTCTCAGCCGGCAGGCGCTGTATCTGCGTCCCGATCCCGCGCGAGTGGTGGTGCGGCCATTCAAACCGGCGACCGAACCGCGCGATCTCAACGCCACCGACAAGACACGGGCCAATCACATCGTCGACCGGGTGCTGGCGCTCGACCCCAAGACGGCTGCCAGCCAGCTGGCCGATGTGCTGGAGAATTTCCAGGGGCGCCACCGTAACCTGCTCGCGGTATTCGAAGCGCGCGCCGACGACATGGAGGATGCTTTTGCGGCCCATGCGACTTTCACCCAGGAGCAGCGCCGGCTGGTCGGTGCCTATTTCCTGCTCGAGTATTCGTTCGAAGCCGCGGCGTTGTTCAATCCGAGCATCGTGCCTCATCTGGATCAATCCGGCGCGCCGCCGGGCGGGCGACGTTTCATCCTCAGCCTGCGTGCAGTCGGGGAAGGGCATGTTTCCTCGCTGACCTTCCGCTCCGGGTCGATCGCGGCCGATGGCAGCGTGACGTTGGATCCTTCAGCACGTCTTGCGTCCATTCCGAAGTTGAAAAATCGGCTGGCGGGCCCGCTTGGCGAGCAGGTCGAACTGGTATTCACGCCTGAAGAGGACATCAGCGAGCGGGTCATCTTTCCCGTCACCGATGCCCAATCGAATGGTATCGAGGATGCCCGCTTCGTGAGGTTCGACGCGGACGGCGAGCACATCTACTACGCGACCTACACCGCCTACAACGGCCGGGCGATCAGGTCGGAGTTGATCGAGACCCGCGACTTCCTATCGTTCCGCATGTCGCCACTGGCTGGGACCGCCGCCAAGAACAAGGGCATGGCCCTGTTTCCACGCCGCATCGGCGGCCAGTACGCCATGATCGCCCGCCAGGACAATGAGAACCTGTATCTCATCTACTCGGATGACCTGTACACCTGGAACGGCGGCCTCGCCATTTTAAAGCCGAAATTCCCGTGGGAGTTCGTCCAGATCGGAAATTGCGGATCGCCGATCGAGCTCGACCAGGGCTGGCTGCTGCTTACCCACGGCGTGGGGCCGGTGCGAAAATACTCCATTGGAGCGGTGCTGCTCGACAAGAACGATCCGTCAAAAGTTCTGGCACGCGCACGTGAGCCGCTGGTCCGGCCTGAAGCCTTCGAGCGCGAAGGCTACGTACCGAACGTGGTCTACACCTGTGGAGCCATGCGGCACAACGACCAGATCATCCTGCCGTATGCCGTGTCCGACACGTTTTCCAACTTCGCGACCGTCAAGATCGCCGCATTGATGAACATGATGGACGGCTGACGGCAGCAGCGTCATCGAAGGGCCGGTGTTCGGCGCCGCGCGTTATACTGGGCACACGGGCACTGTCCGACATCAGACACCGAAGCAAGCGACTGCCGTGAGCGTTACTGTTACCCGCATTACCCCCGCGCTTGGGGCCATCATCGATGGCATCAGGCTCGCCGATGAACTGCCGCAGTCGTCTATCGAGCGCCTCGGTGAACTGCTGGTCGAACACCAGATCCTGTTCTTCCGCCGCCAGCCGCTGACCCCGCAGCAGCAATGCCGGTTTGCGAAATACTTCGGCCAGCTGCACATCCACCCGATCTATCCAGTGTTGCCCGAGCTGCCTGAGATCATGGTGATCGACACGCACGAGGACTTTCTTCCCGACAACGATAACTGGCACACCGACGTCACTTTCAGTCCGACGCCACCGCTGGCCGGCATCCTGGCCGCAAAGCAGCTGCCGAGCGTCGGCGGGGACACGCTCTGGTCGAGCAACCTGGCCGTCTATGAGGCCTTGTCGGAGCCGCTGAAGCGGCAGCTGCAAGGGCTGACCGCCGAGCATTCGGTGGTGAAATCCTTTCCGGCCGGTCGCTGGGGCGAGGATCCTGCGCATAAGGAACGCTACCAGCGCGCCGTGGCGAAGCATCCTCCGGTGACGCACCCGGTGGTGCGCACACATCCGGTGTCGGGGCGTAAAGGCCTGTTCGTCAACGAAGGATTCACCACCCGCATTCACGAGCTTGGTGCGCGCGAGAGCGATGCGCTGCTGGCGTTTCTGTTTGCCAATGCCGGGCGCCCCGAGTTCACACTGCGCTGGCGATGGGCGGTCGACGATGTGGCGTTCTGGGATAACCGTATCACCCAGCACTACGCGGTTGCGGACTATCTGCCGCAGCGGCGCATCATGCACCGCGCCACCGTCATCGGCGATCGCCCGTTCTAGCGGCGGCGAGCGCTACAACTGTTGGTACTGCCGGGGCTCCATCGCCAGCGTCGATATATCCGGCTTGCTGCCCAGGCGCAGGCGCACGCCGAACGCCAGCAGCAGAATGCCGAGACTGATGGCGCCGAAAATGAGCGGCGTTCGCTGATCGGGGATGAAGGCCATCGCCGCAACGATGCCGAGCATGCCGGCGATTGCGACGTAGGTCAGGTACGGATATGCCCACATGCGCACCCGGAGCCGTGCCGGAGCCTCCTTCTCCAGACGAGCGCGCAGACGCAGTTGCGAGATGGCGATCAGCAGGTAGACGAATATCGCCACCGTTCCGTACGAGTTGACCAGAAAAGCGAATACCCTGTCCGGCGACACGTACGACATGATCACCGCGCCATAGCCGAACAGCGTTCCCAGCAGAATGGCGCGCGACGGCACGCCGTTGCGGTTGAGCCTGGCAAGGCCCGCAGGCGCATCGCCGCGCCTGGTCAGGGCAAACAGCATGCGTGAGGACGCGTACAGACCCGAGTTCAGCGCCGACAGCACCGCAGTGAGGATGACGGCGTTCATTATCTGCGCTGCGGCGGGAACGCGCATTGCGCGCAGGGCGCTCACGTAGGGCGTGGCAATGGCCGCTGAATCCCAGGGTACCAGGCACACCACCAGCAGGATCGAACCGACATAGAACAGGAGAACGCGTGTAATGACCGAGTTGGTGGCCGCGGCGACTGCTTTAGCGGGCTCGGCGGTTTCCGCCGCCGCAACCGTGACCAGCTCGGCTCCGAAGTAGAAGCCGGTGACGGCTACCGCACCGGTCATGATCGGAAGGATGCCGTTGGGGGCGAAACCGCCGTGCGCCGTGAGATTGGCGACGCTGGCGGCGACTCCCGGCCACAGGCCCAGCACGTACACGCCTGCCATCATCAGGAACAGGACTATCGCTGCAACCTTGATCGACGCGAACCAGAACTCGAACTCGCCGAATGACTTGACCGAGACCAGATTCGTGACCGTCAGCGACAACAGCAACGCCAGACTGATCAGCCACGCGGGTTCGTTGGGTAGCCAGAAGCGCACCAGGCCGGCGCCGGCGACTGCCTCGAGCGCGACTACGATGACCCAGAAATACCAGTACATCCATCCGGTCAGAAAGCCGGCCAGCTCACCGAGCCGCGGGCGGTCGCTGAAAGCCAGGCGGGCATATTCGTAAAAGGAACCTACCGCAGGCAGTGCCACCGCCATTTCGCCCAGCATGCGCATCACCAGCACCACCAACAGTCCGGTGATCACGAACGAAATCACCACCGCCGGGCCGGTCGCCTGGATGACCACGCCGCTGCCGACAAAGAGGCCTGCGCCGATGACCCCCCCGAGCGCGATCATCGTCATGTGCCGTTGTTTCAGGCTGTGGCGCAGCCCGCTGGCGGCCGCAGTGGTGCTGTTCACGCCCGATTTGGAAAGTTTTGCAACGAAGTCTCCCGGACAAACGGCGGCCTTGTTGTAACCGTTATACCGGCCGGCGGCAGATCCGGCCACGGATGTCCTTATGTGCGACGGGAAACAGACCATGCGGCCGCCACCGGCTAGTGTGGTGGGTTGGTGTGCCGTGCTTGCAGAGGTGTCAGAGGTGTCTGGATGAAATTCCCCGTCTCGAGGCTGCGGCGGCTCGGTTCGACCGTGCTGCTGCTGCTGCCGCTGATTTTCGCCCTC
>DATAJH010000012.1:0-26080 GCA_036262215.1 Steroidobacteraceae bacterium | reverse complement strand
GTGATATCGGGCAAATTGCGTGCCCTGGCCGGAGACGGGCTGTTCACGAATTGAATCCCAGGCTGCGATGAACGACACCGACTCGGCGACATTCCAGTTGCGGCCCGGTCGTGCGCCGCTGATCGTGAGCATGCCACACGTAGGCACGCGCGTGCCGGAGGAGATCGAACACGGCTTCACGCCGGTGGCGCGCGCGCTGGCCGACACCGACTGGTATGTGGATCGGTTGTACGATTTTGTGCCGGAACTCGGTGCCAGCGTGATCGCGGCCCGCTATTCGCGCTATGTGATCGATCTGAATCGACCGCCGAACGATGCGGCGCTGTATCCGGGGATGACCAGCACCGGACTGTGTCCGACGCACAGCTTCGCCGGCGAGCCGCTGTACGGCAGCGGTGTGGACCTTCTGCCCGCCGGCGAAATCGATTTCAGGCGTCAGCGCTACTGGCAGCCATATCACGACGCCCTGGCCGGCGTGATTGCCGACACCAGGCGGCGCCTGGGTTTTGCGCTGCTGCTCGATGCGCACTCGATACGCAGCCGCGTTCCACGCCTGTATACCGGCCGGCTGCCCGATATCAATATCGGTACCGCTGACGGCGGTTCCTGCCATCCGGATCTGATGCTCCCGTTGCTGGAGATTCTGGCGGCCCAGAGCCAGTTCAGTTACGTGGTCAACGGCCGCTTCAAGGGTGGGCACATTACACGCCACTACGGCTCGCCCGCCGACGGCGTGCACGCGCTGCAGATCGAGCTGGCCCAGGTCTGCTATATGGATGAGGACCGCGTCAGCTACGATGAAGCGCGTGCCGCGCCGCTGCGCGAACTTCTGCAACGATTGCTGGCGGCGCTATCGCAATTCGCGCCGGCGAAGGCGTCGCGATGACGCCCCTGGGCGACGGGGATGAATGTGCTCGCTAACACGTTATCGGTTCTGGTGGCGCGCCGATTCACGGAAGTGCAGACCGAAGCTCCGGCAGATGCCGTCAGCGTTATACGATAGGATCGCATCGGTGCGCCTGGGCGCCCGCACTCGGCGGCTTCGACGGAGAGGTGGCAGAGCGGTTGAATGCACCGGTCTTGAAAACCGGCAAGGGAGCAATCCCTTCGTGAGTTCGAATCTCACCCTCTCCGCCAAAATAGGACTCGACATAGCCACGTACTTCGCAGTTAAGTGGCAGATGTCGGGCGGTGGCCCACGTCTCCTCACCCCGATTGGATGCCGCGAGACATAAGTCTCACGCCGATGACACTCTGAAGTGCCTCAAGCAGATGTTCGCGCGTCGCGGAAACTTTCATTGCTGGTCCGTCCTCCGTTCTCTTAAGTATTCTTTCTTAGATAAAGAACAAAGGAAAATATTAAACTTGTCAGCAGCACGAAAGACAGTATGACGTGCTCAAGGACGCGCGCGGCGATACCGAGCAGCGCATGCAAATACGGCGTTGCCAACTTGTCTGCCTGCGCCCGCACGTATTGACGAATATTTTCTAAGTCAGCATTACTTAACTCGTCGAAGCGAGGCATCCCAGCTTCCAGCAGTGCCCCATCCTTCACGACGCTCATGAACGCGGCCGAAGATAAGATGGCGGGAGACGCTCGCAGATCAGGACCAGCACCGCCTGCCACGGCGCCGCGGCCGTGGCAATGGTCGCAGGCATTGCTTTCATATAGAGCGGCGCCGTTGCGCTCGTCGGCAATCGAAAGGTTATAGCCGCTATCGTGAATCGGCATGATGTTTTGGCGCGGTGGCGGAGGTGGGAGCCGTGAGTCGCCATCGAGTGTGAATGTGAGGAGTCGCCGAGATACCGTGCGCGCGTCCCACGTTGAGCCCAGCATCGAGCCAAGGCCGCCAACACCTGCCATGACCGACACATATTGCCGGTTGGCTACTTTGTATGTGATAGGCGCACCATTGATTCCGACCTGCGCATCGAATGACCATAATTCCTTGCCAGTGTCTGCAGCATAGGCAGCAAATTGGCCGTCCGTTTTCCCTTCAAATACCAGATTTCCCGCTGTGGCGACAACGCCCCCGTTCCACAATCCAGGAAGCGCCACGCGCCAAACAGCCCGCTGCTTAACCGGGTCCCATGCCATCAGTGAGCTACTCAATGATTTTTGGATGTCGAAGTGATTGGCGAACATTGTGTTGTTTCCTTGCTCCGACTGATCAAGCACGGACATGTACACAAGTTGGTTCAGGGCACTGAACGCCATGGGCTGCAAATTGTGCGCACCGATCCAGGTAGGCCAAATTGATGGGGTTCCTGCCAGCGCGCGAGCGTTTGCCGTCTCTACGGGACGACCCGTCGTCAAGTCGACTCTGTCAGCCCAAGTGACCTTGGCGAACTTTCCGGCGGACACGAGTTTTCCGGTAGCGCGATCGAGGACGTAAAAAAAGCCGTTTTTTGACGCATTCATCAGGACGCGCCGGCGCGTTCCGTTGATGTCAAGCTCCGCGAGCTCGATGTCGTTCGTAGTATCGTAGTCCCAAGTTTCGCCGGGATTCGTTTGATAGTGCCACAGGTAGGTTCCGGTATCGGCGTTGAGCGCTACAATCGAAGCCAAGAACAGGTTATCGCCCCCCGCAGGGCTTCGGATTCTCGCGTCTACGGGAAAACCATTTCCGGTGCCGATGTACACACAATTGAATTCTGGATCATAGGTCATCGCGTTCCATACGGCGCCCCCGCCCCCGTTCTTCCACCACTCGCCACTCCATGTTGTCGACGCCATCTCCAATGCCTTACTCTCAAATGGCTTTTTCGGATCCCCAGGCACTGTAAAAAACCGCCAGAGCTCTTTGCCCGTCTCGGCGTCATACGCCGTGACGTAACCGCGGACGGGACCGTACTCTGCTTTACCGTGACCGATGAGAATCCGTCCTTTAAAAGCGAGCGGGGGGCCGGTAATCACTCGACGATCACCGGGTTCGGTCGTCAAAACCGCCCAGATAGCCTTCCCTGAATCGGCATCAATCGCAATCAAGCGTCCATCGTGGGTGCCGACATATACTTTCTTGTTCCACAGAGCGATGCCCCGGATGGCCCAAGGAATGCGTAGCTTAGGACCCGCAGCCCTTGCTACTTGCGGATCATAAGTCCACAGCTGACGCCCGGTAACTGCATCGACCGCGTGCACCACGCTATAGCCGGTCGCAAAGTAGAGCCTCCCATTTGCCTCAAGTGGCACCGACGTTGCTTGCACGATGCCGGGGATGTCGACCCACCATGCAAGTCGAAGACGGGATACGTTCGAGGCGTTGATGTCAGTGAGGGGACTGTAGTGAGTCTCATCGTAGGCGCGGCCATAGGCCATCCAGTTTGTTCCGTCGTTGATATCGCTATTACCGTCTGCCGATGCGTGAGTTGAAGCGATTACACAGATCGCCAGGACGATTGGCGCAGCAATGCGATTGACGGGAATCGTCCCGCTACTCAGTCTGCCAGCTGGGCAGCGGGTCGATGCTGAATGTTCAATCTGTGTATGGGAATTAGTCACAACTTGCGCCACCTTGACTCTATGGATGATGGAATGGCACTCCCGCGGCTCATGCTGAGCCCTCCTGCCGATTTGCTTCGGCGTTCGACTCTTACGTAGAACCTGATGCGGGTCGTTGTAAGGCCTCGACATTCGAAGCGGCCGCCTTTCGGATAGCCCCCAATCTGCTACCCGACTATAAGCCTGCTACCCGACTATCACCGACTATCAGCGCGACTTCATTCGGCATATAGCCGACCCCGGTCCGCTGGATACTGTAGGAAGTGACAGGTACGACGATGGCACTCGCGCTGCCTCGGGATGAAGCTTACGCCGGTTCGACAGCTATGCCGCCTATAGACACGCATGGACCGACTATCAGGGGCGGCGGTATTGCCCATCGCATGCGCCGCTCGATCGAGATCCGAAGTGTGATGAGGTCAATAGAGCATTGATGCGTTGCACAACGCGAAACAGCCACGAGGAACGCGATTTCGTGCCGCATGGTGCCGCCGCGGAGCGCCCGATTGACGGCTGACTTCGCTGTCAGCAGCCGGCCTTTTCCTTTAGGTTTGGAGATCGTCTTCCTTGGAACCGCCGCAGTATTTAGAGCCAGCGAACTGGTCTGCTTGTCGAGCCGCCAGGTCTTATTATCGATCGGAACCGCAGAACCGATGAAACCTAATACGTTGGCACGATTTCTCGGCCATAGCGCCACGGCCGAATTATCCGTGCTTCGCACCCAGGCTGATTGCGGTCAGAGCTTCGCCGGCGTTTACTACGCCGTCGAGTCTCGCTCGAGTTGCACTCGAGTTGCAATCGGCCATGGTAGGCGGGAAATGGTAGGGTTTGGGCCTCGTACGATGCATCGCGAATAATGGCAATTGCGTGCGAGTACGTACTAACTACGTGCGTTCATCAGACTTGAAAACCGGCAAGGGAGCAATCCCTTCGTGAGTTCGAATCTCACCCTCTCCGCCACTGAAAAAAGGAATATCGCCATGCCGATTCGCGCCGTAGTCTTCGATGCGTATGGGACGCTCTACGATGTGCAATCGGTCAGAAGCCTCGCCACCGAATTGTGTGGTGACAAGGGCGAACTCATTACGCAGCTGTGGCGCCTGAAGCAGCTCGAATATACCTGGCTGCGCGGCCTGATGCGGTCGTACCAGGATTTCTGGCTGGTCACACGAGCGGCCCTGGAGTTTTCACTCATCAGCGTCGGTATCGCGCCAGCTTCATCGTTGTGTGATCGGCTGATGAACAAATATCTGAATCTCGATCTGCATGAGGAGGCGCAAGAGGCGCTGGAATTGCTGCGTGACTATAAGCTCGCCATCCTGTCGAACGGCAGCCCGGCCATGCTCGATGCACTGATCAAATCCTCGGGGATCGCGCGACACTTCGCCGACGTGATCAGCGTGGATCGGGCGAAGCTGTTCAAGCCCGAGCCTGGCTGCTATGCGCTGGTCGAGCCGGCTTTGGGGGTCGCGAAAGAAGAGGTAATGTTCGTCTCATCGAACGGCTTCGATATTGCCGGTGCTAAGTGCTACGGCTTCCGCGTAGCCTGGATCGAACGAGGTGGCGGCGTATCGGCACCCACGGGCACGGCAGTCGGGCCAGCTGAGTTTTACCGGCTGATCCGTGGTGGCGCCGAACGGTTGGGTTATGGGCCTGATTACCGTGTGGCGCGCCTGACCGACCTCGCGCCACTTGTCAGTTTCAATTAACCGCTGCACAGTATCTTGTTGCAGGGGTAGTTACACAAAACGGGGGTATTCGCGATGCGTATTCCGATTGTCGTCTCAGTGGCGGCCGTTCTGCATTTATTTGCCGCCACCGCACATGCCCAGGCTGGCGCGCCCGCCGGAGTCGAACGCACCTATCACCTGCACGACAAGGTGCAGGTCAACGCCCGCGGTATCGGTTGGATGGACGGCGAGATCATCTCTATCGCGGACGGCATCGAGACCGAATACAAGGTCGCGGTGTCCGGAAACCGGTTCTTGTTAGCCAGCTATCACGATCTGCGTTTCGTGGCGGCGGCGCCGCCTGCACCGGCATTCCAGGCCGGACAACCACCGAAGCCAGGGCTCGCGAGTTGCGCCGGAAAATTCGAAGGAAGGTATGGACCGGCCGAGGGAGGCCCGGGTCCGACGATCGTGTTCCACTCGGGTAAAGCGCTACTGCGTGAGCCGGACATGGTGATGACGGATGGAAAGATGAGCGGCATGATGAGCGAGAAAGAGGCTGAATGCTGGACCGGTGGCGGAAAGATTTATCTGCGCTGGGTCGACGGTTCTCAATACGACTTCCCGATCGACATCAATGACGATGGGACGATCGATACGCCCGAGGGTTCGCTGAAGAAGAAGGGCAGCTGATCGTCATCCAGCGCCCGCTGTGTCCACTGGTAGGCGTCTGGTCTTGGCCGTCCAGCGCTCACATAGCGGAGTTGCGGCCCCCCCGAGACCGAGGTCGCAGAAACCGAAGGCGAAATACTCGCCGTTTGAGTCCAGCTCACGGTGCAGCCGCGCGGCGTTGCCGTCGGTCTGTGCGTTAAAAAAAATACACTGACACGATAGGACTCACGACAACGCGCACGATTGTCCTACAGCGTCAGCCGCCGGTCACCGGTCGCCGGCCTCAGGCACACAGCATTGCCGCCCGGATCCGCGCCGCCCGCGTGAATTGTGCCGAGTGCATCACCCTCGGCTCGCCAGTTTCACTCCATTATCGTGCGCAATCGGCGTGGGCGACCTTAGTGAGTAGTGCGGCGCGTCAAAATCCCCCTAAGGATGGCATGTCCCAGCCCCGCCCCACGCCGGTATTGAGCTCGCACACGCCCGAGGACACGCCCTCGCAACCCGGAGCCGGCCCGCCGGATGCATCGGTATCCGCACTTGGTGTCAGGGCGACTCGTCAATTCCTGCCCTTGATCGTGGTCTGCAGCCTGACGCTCCTGGGTGTGTGTGCAGGCCTGACCGCGGGCGCCAGAGCATTGCTCGGCAGCTTCAGGCTGATCGAGGCCGATGCCATGGGCCAGAACGCGATGCAGCTCTACCGCGCGTTCGATTCCGACCTACAGCAGCTGAATATCAGCAATCGCGATTACGCCGAGTGGGATGACACCGCGAATTACCTGCTAAGCGGCGACCCCAAGTACATCGCGGCGAACTTCGTTCCCGAGACGCTCGGCGGCCTGCATGTCGACATCGCCTGGATCGTCGCAGCCGACGGGCACGAGGTCTATTCGTGTTATCTGGATCGTGCCAGCGGCCGCATCATTTCCCCGGCGCCCATGGCGCTGCTGCAATCCCTGCGGCCTTTCATCGCCCAGGACCAGCACCTCGCGCTGCTGGCGCCCGCCGATCGGCTCGTGAGGACTCCGGCCGGCCTGGCGGCCGTCGCGGCGATGGAGATCAAGCGCACCAACCGGACCGCCCCCACGGGTGCCATCATGCTGTTCGCACGCCTGATCGGCCCGCAAGAGATTCAGCGCATTCACACCACCAGCCGATTACCCGTGTCAGTGACCTATCTGACCGGCGGTGCGGACAAACTTGCGGGCTTTCCCGCAGCGGTTCGAGACTGGCTCGCAATTCCTTACCCATCGCCGCGTACGCTGGTGCTCGCTTCGGGCGAACATCAGATCACGGGCTATACGATGCTGCGCACCATCGACCATCTCCCGGCCGCGTTCCTGAGTACTTCCGCTGCGCGTGACATCTTCGCTCTCGGCTACCGCACCACCTGGTATTTCCTGGTCGGCCTGCTGGCCTTGTTCATCGTGTCCGGGGCGGCGATTGCCTGGTTGCTGCTGCGGCTGCGGCGCACGCTGACGGCACAGCGGGAGGTCGAAGTACGCTATCAATCGATCGTGCTGCAGCTGCAGGAAGCGATCGTGCTCGTGGACCCCAGCTCATGGCGAATCATTGAAGCCAACCGGATCGTCATGACGGCGCTCGACTGTACTGCCGCCGAGCTGCCGGGGTACTGCGTCCAGGACATCTTTCCTGATATCAGGTCCGAGATTCTCGAAGTTGCCGCGCGTGATCCGACACGGCGAGTCATCGAGTCGCGTGCCCGCCGCGGCCACGGCCACTGGTCGGATGTCGAAGTCGCCGTCACGGCCATCGAGATTACGGGCCGCCGGCTGCTGACCCTGGTCGGACACGATGTGAGCCACCGCCGCGAGGCGGAGGATCTCGAACGATCGAACCGGCGCAAACTGCTGCAACTGGCCCAGCACGACGCACTCACCCGATTGCCCAATCGCATGTACCTGCACGCCAAGCTGCCTCGGATTCTGAAGAAGGCCGCGGTGGGAAACCGCTTGCTGGCGCTGATCTACCTCGACATCGATCATTTCAAGAACATCAATGATTCGCGCGGTCATGGCTGCGGCGACCAGCTGCTGCAGGTCATCGCCGGTCGACTGCGCGCCGCGGTCTCCGGGCACAATCTGGTGGCACGCATGGGCGGCGACGAATTCGTCGTGGTCGCACCGCTGCTGTCGGGAGCTGAAGCGGCTGAACACCTGGCAGCACTGCTGCTCACGGCCATCCGGGCGCCGTTGGTGCTGGTAGGGGAACCCGTGAGCGTAACCGCCAGTCTCGGGATTGCCATGCACCCGCAGGACGGCCTGGACATTGAGACACTGCTCAAGCACGCGGACATTGCCCTGTACCAGGCTAAGGAGGCGGGACGCGACTGCTATCGCTTCTTCTCGCAGAACATGGATATCCGGGTCAGCGAGCAGGTGGCTTTGGAGCAATCCCTGCGCCATGCCATCGGTACCGACCAACTGTTCATGAACTACCAGCCGATCATCGAACTTCGCACCGGCCGCATGAATTCGCTTGAGGCACTCATGCGCTGGCGTCACCCCGAGATCGGAATGATTACACCCAGTCAATTCATTCCAGTCGCAGAAAAGAGCGGCCTGATAGTCGAGCTGGGACAACTGGCGCTGCGGCAGGTGCTGGCACAGCTGCGCGAATGGATCGATGCCAAAGTGCCCATCGTGCCGATCGCCGTCAACGTGTCGCCACTGCAGTTCGATCGCACCGACTTCGCAGCGCTGGTGGTTCAGTATGCGAGCGAGGCCGGCGTCGACCCATCCTGGCTGCGCTTTGAAATCACCGAATCGGCGCTAACGAAGGAGCCGCAGAAGCTCATCGGAACGCTGAAGACACTGCGCTCGCTCGGCTCGCAGATCCTGATCGACGACTTCGGGACCGGCTATTCGAGCCTGAGCTTTCTCAATCAGATGCCGGTCAATACACTGAAGATCGATCGCGCGTTCGTGCAGGATATTGGTACCGATACCCCGCATCAGCCGATCATCAATGCCGTGATCGACATGGCAAGGACGCTGCATCTGTCTACCGTCGCGGAGGGTGTCGAGACGGCAGCGCAGGCCGCGATGCTGCAGGACCTGGGCTGCGATTTCGGCCAGGGCTTCTTCTATAGCAAACCGGTCAGTGCCCGGCATTGTCTCGCGCTGCTGCTGGAACTGCAGCGTGAGCTACCGCTGACGGAAACCATGCTGGTGCGTGCGGTGTCTTCCGGCTGAGCCGCGCGGGCCAGGCGCTGCGGCCGCGGCGCCGAAATAGGAGTCCTTCGCTTCGTTGCGTCCCGAGCAATACTGTGTCCACGCGAGCGTCGAGTAGGGAACTCCTCCGTCGCGAACTCGTAATGTGGCAGCCGGGACATCGCGGTCAAGCATCGTCCGGATATGCCCGACGGTATCGGTCAACGACCAGCGAGTCTCTCAAAGCGCTGAGGTCGCTGCGATTAGGCGTAAGCTCTGTGCTTCGGTCAGAACGGCAAGCCGCAAGGGAGGCGCGGGATGAAACGCGGTCGGGTGTTTGTACGCGTTGGATGGCCGGTGATCTGCGCAAGCCTGTGGCTCGGCGTGGCGCTGGCCCAGGACCCGGCTCAGCCGCTGGCCGGTGCCTCGACGTCGCAGCCGGATGCCGTCGGCGCGCCAGTCCCTGCGAGCGTCAAGGTCGTCCTCAAGACATCATTGGGCAATATCGTGCTCGCCGTGGAGACGGAGCGGGCGCCCATCACGGCTGGCAATTTCCTTCGCTATGTGGACCAGAGGCGACTGGACGGGAGCGAGTTCTACCGCTCGATGGCGGTGGGGGACGATGGCCAGTATGGCCTGATCCAGGGCGGTCTACGCGGCAACCCCAAGCGTGTCTTGAAGCCGATTGCCCACGAGCCGACCACCATCACGGGCTTAAGCCACGTGAACGGGGCGATTTCAATGGCGCGCGCCGAGCCCGGCACGGCAACGGCGGACTTCTTTGTCGTGATTGGCGACTTGCTCTCGCTCGACGCACAGCCGGATGGTGGTGATCCCGGCTATGCAGTCTTCGGCCACGTGGTCGATGGCATGGATGTGATTCACGTCATCTTCGGCCAGCCGCGCTCATCGACGGCAGGCCAAGGGGTCATGAAGGGGCAGATGCTTGCCGTGCCGGTGAAGATCCTGACGGCCCGACGCGCACCGTAAGTGTTGCGCGAGCCGCCGCCGGAGAACTCCATGAAGCGCCACTTGCGTTTCACCGCCGCGATCGGCCTGCTGACGTGCATCGTTTCGTGGTCACGCGCGCCGGCGGGCGACAACGGATGTGCGCCGGTGGCCGACCTGCACTTCATCTGCGGCCCGCATCACCCCGAGGATCTGGTGCAGATTCCCGGCACGCAGTGGGTACTGGTCAGTGGATTGGGCGGTGGCCTGCCGGGCTCGCCGCCGGGGCCGGGCGATCTCTACCTGCTGAATGCGGCAAACAAGCACTGGCACTCGATCGCCCAGGCCTCGCTCGCGACGGTGAAGCGCAATACCAGGCTCTACGGCGACTGCCCCGCGCCCGACGCCGCGCAGTTCATCTCGCACGGCCTTGCGATCCGCGCCGGCAGCGGTGGCCGGCACACGCTGTACGCCGTCAATCATGGCGGGCGCGAGTCCGTGGAGGTATTCAGCGTCGATGCGCGCGGCGCGGAGCCCCGGCTCAGCTGGACCGGCTGTGTAGTGCTGCCGGCCAGCGCTTGGCTCAATGCCGTCACACCGTTGCCGCACGAAGGTTTCATCGTCACCAGCACCTTCGATCCGAAGGATCCGCAGGCGCGGGTCAAGATGGGCAACGGCCAGTACGCCGGCGCCGTGTACGAGTGGCAACCCGGACGCGGCTTCACCTCGCTAGCGGGCATCACCGGCGACAACGGCGTGGCGATATCGGGCGACGGCAGATGGCTGTACTTCAACTGGTTCTTTGGCAGCTCGGTGATCCGCGTGGCGCGCGACGGCGGTGAGCAAGCGACGGTATCGGTGGATTTCCTGCCCGACAACATCCACTACGCACCGGACGGCAGCCTGTACGTGACGGGCCAGGATGTCGATCCGAAGCAGCTCATGGCCGGCTGTCCCAGCGGCGATTGCCTGCACGCCACCACGATCGTCAAACTGGACCCGGCCACGATGAAGACGCGAGTCATCGCGCGCCTGCCGCCGAACGCGACCTTCAGCGACGGCACGACCGCGCTGCAGATCGGCGACACGATTTTTATCGGCAGCTACCGCGGCGACGCCGTTGCCTACATGAAGGTGCCGAACTAGCGCGCTTCTGCTGGTTATTGCGGCGCTCAAAGCTAAACTTAAGATGGGCTCATCGCACGCGTTTTCAGGGGAAATCATTCATGGCAGTCAGTAAGCCGAATTTTGTCATTTTCATGCTCGATCAGTTGGCGCCGCAATTCCTGCCGACCTACGGCAATAAGGTTGCACAGACGCCAGCGCTTTCTGCCTTCGCGCAGGTATCGGTGGTGTTCGATGCCGCCTATTGCAACTATCCGCTGTGCGCTCCGGCGCGCTACGCTTTCATGGCCGGCCGCCTGCCGACCAGGATCGGCGCCTGGGACAATGCCGCCGAATTCATGGCCGAGATCCCGACCTTCGCCCATCACCTGTCGCTGCTCGGCTATGACACTACCCTGTCCGGCAAAATGCATTTCTGCGGGCCGGATCAGCTTCACGGCTTCCATCGCCGCTTAACGACCGATGTCTATCCGTCGGATTTCGCGTGGGTGCCGAACTGGGATCAGCCTGATGCCAGGCTCGAGTGGTTCCACAACATGGATGTCGTGCGCCAGGCCGGAATCTGCACGCGCTCGGCTTATCTGGATTTTGATGACGAAGTGGTGTTTCACGCCAAGCGCCATCTGTTCGATCTCGCCCGACGGCAAAGCGAGCAGCCGTTCTGCCTGGTAGTCTCGCTGATCAGCCCGCACGATCCCTATCTTACGCGGCGCGAACATTGGGACCGCTATCGGCATGACGATATCGACATGCCCAGGCTCGCCATCGGCGATGTGAAGATGGACCCGCACAGCCAGCGAATCATCGATGGCATCGGGATGCAGGATCCGGCGCCGACGTCGGACCAGGTGCGCAACGCGCGCCATGCCTATTACGGCTCGTTGAGTTACATCGATGAGCGCTTTGCCGATCTCACGCAGGCGCTCAAGGAAAGCGGCTTTGCCGACAATACAATCACCATCGTAACCGCCGACCACGGCGACATGCTGGGCGAGCGAGGGCTGTGGTTCAAGATGAACTGGTTTGAAAACTCGGCGCGTATCCCGATGATCGTTCATGCGCCGAAGCGCTTTCGCCCACGTCGCGTCAGCGCCGCGGTTTCGCTGATCGACATGCTGCCGACGCTGCTGGAGCTCGCCACGAATGGCAAGGAGCCGCATGAAGAGCTGGTCACAGACGGTCGTTCGTTGGTGCCACACCTCGTGGGCGGGATTGGCCATGACGAGGCGATCGGTGAATATACCGGCGAGGCGGCGAGCGCACCGGGAGTGATGATCCGCCGCGGCCCATACAAATTCATCCACTGTCCGACCGATCCGGATCAGCTGTACGATCTCAGCGCCGATCCCTTGGAGGTGAACAATCTCGCCGGTCTGCCTGAACATGGCGAGCGTGTCAGCAAACTGCGCCGGGAAATCGCCAAAGGCTGGGATCTGGAGGCGATCCGCACAGCGGTCATCGCCAGCCAGCGACGGCGGCGCTACCTTAACCAGATCATCCGCGCCCAGGGAGTCAGCTGGGACTATCAGCCAGTGGTGGATGCCAGGAACCTCTATATCCGCAACACCGCGTCGATCTTCGAGCTGGAACAGCGCTCGCGTTTCCCCGCGCTGAAAGCGGAGGAATAGAAAGCCACCGGTATCGGGTTAGAACTCAACCGGCTTTCTGGCTTCTGGCACTGACTTCATCCTGCGCACGCTGCGACTTCGATACCCTCCTGCCGCAGGCGCGCGCGAATCGCCTTTGCAAACTCGAGCGCGTGCGGGCCGTCGCCGTGCAGGCAGATGGTATCGACGTGAAGCTGACACAGCGCTCCGTCCTGAGCGATGACGGTCCCGGTTTTGACCATCGACAGGACCTGCGCCAGCATGGCGCTCTGATTGTCGATGAGCGCACCGGCCGTGCCGCGCGTGACCAGGCGGCCATCGCTGGTGTAACCGCGATCGGCAAAGCCCTCTTCGAGCGCGATCAACCCTTCCGCCCGCACGGCTTCTATAAATACGCTTCCGGCAAGTCCCATGACCTTGAGACGCGGATCGAAGTCGCGAATCGCTCGCGCAATGCAATGCGCGAGCTCGGGATCGCGTGCCGCCTGGTTGTATAGCGCACCGTGCGCTTTCACATGCGCAACCGTGCCGCCCTCGGCCCGTACAATGCCGTCGAGCGCGCCGATCTGATACAGCAAGCCTGCACGCACCGAGCTGAGCGGCAGGTTCATTTCCTTCCGGCCAAAACCTGCGCGGTCCGGAAAACCGGGATGCGCGCCGATCGCAACACCGCGAAGGCGCGCCGCGCGCACCAGAGTCAGCATTTCTTCGGCGCTGCCGGCATGCCAGGCACAGGCAACATTGATCGAGGAAACACTGTCGAGTATCTCCTGGTCGTGTGCACAGCCCTCGCCGAGATCCGCATTCAGGTCAATCAGCACGCAGGCTCCTTTGCATCTGTTGCAGATAATCGTGCTGTTTTGTCAGGGCCAGCAGCGCTTGCGCACGCGTACAGAGCTCGAACTGAATCGATGTGCCCGGGGCAATCTGCGCCAGCCGCCACTGGTCGGCCGCGATGACCGACGCGATTCTTGGATAGCCGCCGGTGGCCTGCGCATCGGCCATCAGGACGATAGGCGCGCCGCCGGGTGGCACTTGAATGACGCCCGGAAACACCGCGTGCGACCTCAACTCCCCGGTGGCTCGCCTGACCAGCGCCGGGCCCTGCAGCCGGTATCCCATGCGGTTGCTCTGGTTGGTGACCTTCCACGAGGCTTTCAATAAGCCGTCGCGCCAGTCAGGGGCAAAACCGTCGGATTCCGGTCCAGGCATGACGCGAATTGAGCTACCCATCTGCGGCAGCAGGACAGCCGCCGGCGCCCGAGAGGGTATCGTGGACGGTAACGTCTGCAAAACGTCGCCGCGGCGTATCAGGCGTCCATCAAGACCCCCCATCCCCGCCTGCAGATCGGTGCTGCGCGATCCCAAGACCTGCGGTACGTCGATGCCACCCGATATGCACAGGTATGCGCGAATGCCCGAGCGTGCGGCGGATAGGTCAAGCGTCTGACCGGCTTCCGCAACGACACGGCGACCAACGGTGACCGGACTGTGGTCCAGCCGCGCCGAGCAATCGGCGCCTGTCACGGCGATGGCGCAGTCCACGTCCAGGCGGATACGCGCGGGAGGCATGCAGAGTTCAAGTCCTGCCGCGCCTTGCGCGTTTCCGACCAGATAGTTACCGATCATCAACGACAGCCGATCCATGGCGCCGGCCGCGCCGACACCAAGATGACGAAAACCGTGTCGGCCGAGATCCTGGACAGTGGTTTGCACGGCAGGCTTGAGGATACTGATCATTGAGCCTCACCAACATTCAAAAACCGTACCGTATCGCCAGGCAACAACAGCGACGGAGGATCGCGAGCCGGATCGAACAGCGCCGCCGACGTTCGGCCGATCAACTGCCAGCCGCCGGGGGATACCGATGGGTAGATGCCGGTCTGCTCGCCGCCGATTGCCAGCGACCCCGCGGGCACGGCCACGCGCGGTTCCGTGCGACGCGGAGTTGCAAGCCGCGGGTCCATGCCGCCCAGATAGGCGAAACCGGGCACAAATCCCAGGAAATACACCGTGTATTCACCGGCATGATGCAAGCGGACGACTTCTCCGCGCGACAGGCCGGTGTGCCGCGCGACTTGGTCCAGGTCCGGTCCTTCCGGGCCGCCGTAGTGAACCGGGACTTCGATGCGCCGTGACGGCAAGCTGACGGCATCGGATTGGCTCCAGCCTGCTCGCAACGCTTGCAGCAGGTTCTCGGGCTCCGGTGCCGTGGGATCGAGTTCGACGGTCAGATTATTCATGCCGGGCACGACCTCGCGTACGCCGGCCTGCGATCGGAAATGATCCGCCAGCCACCAGATCCGACGCTGCGATTCGATATTGGTGGCGCCGGGGAGGTCGAGCATAGCCGCGCTTTCGCTGACCCAATATGTTCGTAGGATGCTCAGAAATCTCCCGTCGCGACCAGGTTGAGCGCGTTGTCGGCGCTCACAAAGCGGCTCCCTTCGGCCGGTTCCCGCAGCACAGCCGAATGACCTACTGTTCTGCGGCGAACGGTCTGAGGAAGTCTCGCAGATCGACGATGACATCGCGAACAGCGGTCGCTTCGGCAACGGCGGCTGGCGTCGCAATGCCATGCAGGTCGTCATTGACCCGGGACAGCTGTGCATCGGCCGTCGTGACGAACAATCCCACCACCAGGCGGAACTGCTGCTGTGCAAAACGAAAGTCGTCGGGAGACTTCATGGACCTGACGAAAAAAGCAACCGTGAACACCTTAACTGCCGCGGTAAAGACCTTATCGTCGGCATCCACCATGTCGCGCACAGCGTCCGCTTCGCCATCGCCGCGGTGATACGCCATCTGCTGCAGGCTGCTGCGCCCCGTATTGAGCGCTCTTAGTCGCAGGTCCATCGCGCGCATGGTGTTGTCGGCGTCCGCGACGCTCTGTGCGTGCGCGGTGGCTGCCGTGGCAAGCTCGAGCGCTGCGCACAGAAACGTGGCGGCGATCATGCGATATGGCATGGCGAATAACCTCGTTTCGATCGGAGATCAGTCGGCATAAAATCAGCGGCCTGGTATTGCATCCACGGCGACCGCCATGATCATCGATAGGCAGCGGCGTCGGCAACCCTGGAGCAACACAATAACCCGCGGCCCGGGAATCGAACGCCGCGGGACAGTCGCGGCCGCAGCACGCTGCATCGCTTGACAATGGTCCGCATTATGAGCGCTGATACCGACAGAAGCTGATGGCGAACTGTCAGCAATTATCGGGCAAACCTGACCGAAGCAGGCACGACAGTGATCAAAGTGTTACACGCGGTCCCGCTGCTGGGGTTACTTCTGATCGCGACCATGCTGGAAGCCGCCGGCGACGCGGTGGTCCGGCTGGCAATCTACAATCATGTCGGTGCAACCCGGTTTGCACTGTTTCTCGCCGGAGCTGCGCTGCTGTTGGGCTATGGATCGTTTCTCAATCTCGCGCCGCTGGATTTCGGGCGTGTGGTTGGGCTGTACCTGGCCACGCTGTTCGTGGTCTGGCAAGTCATCAATTTTCTCGCCTTCCGATCGTTGCCGACCGTGCCGATCCTGATCGGGGGGACGTTGGTGATCGCCGGAGGCGCGATCATCACGTTCTGGAACACCGCCTAGCCCGGGAAGAGCCGAAGGCAGGCTTTCAATCAGGCGGCTGCCGGTCGGCGATGCCGCTACCTGCGCAGCCGATCGACGCTGCAATCAATTTGGCTTCGTTCTCCGGCCGCCGCGGTTGCGGCGTTCCCCGCCTGCATACCAGCGATTTGTTTCGGCCATTCCGAGCAGACGTCGGTCGCCGTTGCGACGATCTGCATGCTTGCGGAACTTGCAGGAACAGCTTGCCGGCGTCGCGCAGCCCGCCAATGGCAGGCGTGGCGCTTCGCGCAGCAGATAGCGCTTGCCAGCAACGTCCTTCGAGACTGCGTCGCACATGATGTTTGGCGCGAGCGAGACTGCGCGGTAGTCGACGCTGGGCTGCGGCGGCTTGTGCCGCCCGGTCGATGCGGGTTTGCTGGCGGGTTTGCCAGCCTGGTGGTCGCGGGATGTCTCGCCGAGCAGAGATCTGAAGAGCTGCAGCATGTGGGTTCCTTGGCGTGCAATCGCCGGAACCCGAGTCTAGCGGTTACACAGGTCGGGGCAGGGGTCATTTCACTTAAGCGGTCAACGGCAACGCCGCAGTCCACCTGCGATGCTGATGTGACAATTAATTGAGTCCATTGCTCCTACAGATCGCGCCGGCCGCGTCTTCAGAGGATACGGATACAGCGCTTTGGTCGCATTATTGCCGTGCAACGACGCGCTCTGCCGCCGCGGCGCAGCTAAACAGCTGCCGGTCGAGATCGCCGCTGCACGCCAGCGTGAGACCGCACGGCGGTTGGCCGATCTCGTGCATTGGAATGGAAATCGCGCAGCCGTCGAGAAAATTCACCACCGATGGGTTGCGCAGCACCAGGGCGTTGGTCCTGAAGTACGCATCGTCGGCCTGCAGATCGGCGATGCGCGGCGGGACCACCGGCACCGTGGGCATCACCATTGCGTGAAAGCCGGCGATGCGTCGGCTGACCTTGGCGATGAAAGTGCTGCGGGCGGCCAGCAGCGTTGCATAGTCAGCCGCAGTCTGGGTGGCGCCGATTTCGATACGCGCCCTGACCCGGGGATCGTACTCGGCCGCGTGCCTGGCCAGAAGTTCGCGGTGCCAGGCGAAACTCTCCGCGTTTGACAGCGTCCCCCTGGCATGGATGGCGGCAAGCTCGGCGAACTCCGGGACATCGATTTCATCGATGCGCGCGCCGGCCGTGCACATACGCGACAACGCGGTTTCGAAAGCGCCGGCGACGTGCCGGTCCATGTCCCCGAGCACCAAAGTGCGCGGTACGGCAAAGTGCCGGCCTGACAGCGAGCAATCGTGCAGCTCGAGCGCTGGCTCGTCGGCCAGCAGCGCGTCGAGCAGCGCGCAGCAGGCGACCGAGCGGGCGATCGGTCCGATCGAATCCAGACTCGGCGACAACGGCACCATGCCCTGCTGCGGTACGCGCCGCGCCGTCGGCTTGTAGCCGACCAGTCCGGTAAATGCTGCGGGAATTCTGCAGGAACCGCCGGTATCGGTACCGAGGGCGGCGTGCGCCATGCCATCGGCGACCGAGACTGCCGCGCCGGACGACGATCCTCCCGGAACGCGCCCCTCGGTTCGTTGCCAGGGATTTCGCGGCGTGCCGTAGTGCGGATTGAGTCCCAGGCCGGAAAAGGCGAATTCAGTCATGTTGGTGCGGCCGATCAGTACAAATCCGGCCTGGCGCAGGCGCGCTACGCTCAGCGCGTCCACTGTCGCCGGGGCGCGATCCGACAGTACCGTCGATCCGGCTCGCGTGACCTGACCGGCGACGTCGAACAGATCCTTGATCGAAATCGGAATGCCTGCGGTAGCTGGCATCGCCGCGCCGCTGGCGCGCAGTGCGTCCACGGTGTCGGCCTGGGCGCGCGCGGCGTCGCGATCCACGTGCAGGAACGTCCTGTGGCCCTCGCCGGCGCTGTCATCGATTCTGGCAAGACATGTCTCCAGCAGCGATCGGCTGCTGCTGTGTCCGGTGGCGAGGTCCGCCGCCAGTGTCGCCAGGGTTGCAGGCGCGGCAGGTGTTGGGGTGACGGTCATGGATTCGTGGCTCCCGGTGTCCTGGCAGTTATTGTCATCGCGGTTCCTGTTTTGCTGCGACCTGGGTCACAAACCGTTCGCCGATCAGATTTGTATCAGGCGCCGCTAAGTTGCGCAAAATGGCCAATTCCGCAGGCTGTGATTCATTTAACGCCCGCCCCGGCGGTGCGCCCCTACCATCTTTCATAAGACCGGTTCCAGGAAATCTTACCCATGTCACCCGCATCGCTGCGCGCCGGCAAGATGGTCCGCTTCGCGATGGCAGCGCGCCGCGCCGGCCGCCCGTGATTCACTTTCGCAGTCTGCGGGTGCGGATCATCGTGTTCCTGGTGGCGCTGCTCGGCGCCGTGCAGGTGGCCGAATTTGCACTCACCAACCACGCCAGCTACAACGCGGCGCGCGGCAAGATCGAAGACGAATTAGGAGTCGGCCAGAAAGTATTTGCGCGCGTGCTGCGACAGAATGCCGAGCGTGAGGCGCAGGCGGCGGGCGCCTCGGCCTCGGATTTTGCGTTTCGCGAGGCGGCGGCGACCGGTGACGTCGCCACGCTCGCCTCGGCGCTCGACAATCAGCGCTCACGCATCAAGGCCCAGGCGGTGCTGTACGTCGATCTTGCGGGCAACGTGATTGCCGATACCATGCATCCCGGCGCTGCGCCGCAGCGCTTCGAATTCGAACAGCTGATCACGCAGGCGCGGGCCGACGGCGAGGCGACCGCGATCGGCATGTTCGAGAAACACGCATTTCAACTCATTGCCGTGCCGGTACGCGCGCCGCTCACGATCGGGTGGATCGTCGACTGCTACCCGGTGGATACCGCGCTGGCGGCAGACTTGCAGCAGCTGACCGGTCTCGACGTGTCGTTCGCGGTCGAGCGCGGCGGTCGCTGGGAGCTGTTGGCTAGCACTCTGGGCTCGGCCGCGGCCAGCGCTTTGTCCGAGCAGCTGCCGCCGTACCTCGAGGCGCTGGATACCCGCTTGCTGCAGATGTCGCAGGGCGAGCAGCAGGTACGATTCGTATCGTTGGGGGAGGCTGCCGGCGAGCACATCGTAGCGGTACTGCAACGTCCGATTGCCGACGCCATGGCGCGTTTTCAGGCTTTGCGCACCACACTGATTGCGCTGGGCATTCTGAGTCTGGCGTTGTCGGTCGCCGGCAGCGTCATGATCGCCCTCGGCATCACTCGTCCGATCGAACTATTGCTGGCGGCGATCAAGCGCATCCGCCAGGGCGACTACTCCAGACCGGTCGAGACGCAGCGCGACGATGAGATCGGCGCGCTGGCGCAGGGTCTGGATCATATGCGCGCCGGCATTGCCGAACGCGAGCAACGCATACTGAAACTCGCCTACGAGGATCCGCTCACGCAACTGCCGAATCGCGCGCAGTTCGGCGAAGCGCTGGAGCGGGGCATAGTCCTGGCACAGACGCAGGGGCAGTCGCTGGCGATCCTGGTCATGGATCTGGATCGATTCAAGTTCGTCAACGATTCCCTCGGTCACGGCGTCGGCGATCACGTGCTGCGCCAGGTCGGAATGCGCCTGCATGCGCTGCTGGGCACGGCGGGCTGCGTCGCACGGCTGGGGGGCGATGAGTTCGCGCTGCTGGTGCCGGCGCTGCAGGCCTCACAGGTCATCGCATTGGCACAGAACATCATCGCCGCACTGGAGCGCCCGATCTTCTTCCAGGATCAGCCGCTCGATGTCGGCACCAGCATCGGCATCGCCTTGTTCCCGGAGCATGCGGCGGACGCGGAAACACTGGTGCGTAACGCCGATATCGCCATGTACGTCGCCAAGCGCAGCAAGATCGGCTATACCATTTACGATCCGAAGTTCGATACCAGCCAGCAGGAGCACCTGTCGCTGTTGGGCGAGCTGCGACACGCGGTCGAACACGGTGAACTGCGCCTGTACTATCAGCCCAAGGTGTCGCTCGCCTCCTCGACGGTGCACGCCGCTGAGGCCCTGATCCGCTGGGTTCATCCGACCAAAGGGCTGGTGGCGCCGGGGCTGTTCATCCCGTTCGCCGAGCACACCGGATACATCAAGGTGCTGACACGCTGGGTGCTCGAAGAGGCGATCCGGCAGTGTGGTGTGTGGCGGCGCGACGGATTGCAGCTGCAGGTGTCGGTGAACATCTCGGCGCGCGACCTGATGAATCGCGATTTGCCGGATGCCATCAACGCATTGCTGAGCGAGCACTCGGTGCCGCCGGCCATGGTGTGCCTGGAAATCACCGAGAGCGGCTTCATGGAGGACCCGGCGCATGCGCAGAAGGTGCTCGAGCGCCTTGCCAATATCGGGCTGCAGCTGTCCATCGACGACTACGGCACCGGCTATTCATCGTTGAGCTACATCATGCAGCTGCCGGTCAGCGAGCTGAAGATCGATCGCTCGTTCGTGTCCCACATGAGCGACGATCGCGACCTGACCACGATCGTGCGCTCGACCATCGAGCTCGGACACAGCCTGGGTCTGAAGGTGGTCGCCGAGGGGGTCGAGGACGGGCAGGGCTTCGCACTGCTGCGCGAGCTGGGGTGCGACGGCGCGCAGGGCTATTTCATGAGCCCGCCGCTGCCGGCAGACGCATTTCGCCGCTGGTACGAGGGTAGCTTACCGGCAGCGGCGCCGGCCCTGGCACCGACGTTCAGCCCTGCGGCGGACGCCATCGCGGCGGTCAGTGCGCGTCGCGGCGCCGAGGTGCAGGACGCTCCCGTGTCGAGCACCGGCTGACGGTGCGCCAGTACTGTTAGTCGGGGGGCGCGAGCCGGAACTCCGGTACGTCGGTGCCATCCATGAGAATGCGCAGCAGTGCCTCGATCTGCTCGCGATCGGAGTCATCGAATCGTCCGAGCTGTGGACTGTCCAAATCGAGCACACCGATGAGCCGGTTGTCTTTGAATACCGGCAACACCATTTCGGACTGTGAAGCCTCGTCGCACACGATATGGCCCGGAAAGGCGTGCACGTTGGGGACCAGCACGGCGGCGCGCTGCAGGGCAGCGGTGCCGCAGACGCCGTCGCCCATGGCAATGCACGAGCAAGCCGGCTTGCCCTGGAACGGTCCCAGCACCAGATCCGAGCCGCGCAGCAGGTAGAAGCCGGCCCAATTCAGATTTGGCAGGCTGCTGAACAGCAGGGCGGCGAAATTCGAGATGTTGGCCAGGAAATCGGTCTGATCGGTGATCAGCTGCCGCAGTTCGCGGCTCAATGATTCGTACACTGCAGTTTTGGATTGGCCGCCGCCGGCGAGGCTCGCCGCTCCCGGCGCAGCGCGTGTCCTGGAACTAGCCGCGTCGCGCGAGCCGATCGCTGCCTTGGAAGCCTTGTCGTTCATGGTTGCATTCACCTGATGCTCACGGCGTGCCTGCGGCACCGTCCGCATGCCGGTGAATCTAGCAGCTTATGCGCCCCGGGTGCTCGAGCTCGCGTCCGCAATGCGCCGGCGCGCTAGCGACGCTCCCAGTGCCCCTGAGCGAGCCGCCAGCCGCCGCCGGCCGCCACCCAGTGGTGCGGCACCCAGCGGTAGCCAGGCCGACCCGGGCCCCAATGACCCGCGACCCAGACGTGCCGGCCGCCGGACCAGCCCCAATAGCCGCCCAACCATATGTAGCCAGGCGCAGGGGCGATGCCGATCACTTCCTCCTGCGGCGGCGGCGGGGCCACCATCACGGTGTCGCCGACATAGGCGGGCCTGGCCGTCACCACGCAGCCTCCGAGCACCGCGGTCGCCAATAGAACTGCCGCAGCTACCGCCTTCAAGTCTCGAGTACGCATCATGCTGTCTCCACCACAGGGTTGGTCCTAGTGCTAATTAACGCAGAGGCGCGTCATCGGATGACGTGAGCTGCGTCACAACGGCATCGGGGCTGTATGCGCTGTGACTTAATATCGTGTGACTCAATTCGGATGTGCGGTCGATCGGTTCGCGGTTAGGATGCGGCCGTATCCTGCGGAGGTCTTCATGGGACTGGATCTGGTTACACCCGGCAGTCAGGCACCCGACATTTTCAACGTCATCATCGAAATCCCGATGAATGCCGACCCGATCAAGTACGAGGTCGACAAGGAAACGGGGGCGATATTTGTCGACCGCTTCATGGGCACGGCCATGCACTACCCCTGCAACTACGGCTACGTGCCGCGCACGATGGCACCGGACGGCGATCCGGTCGACGTGCTGGTGATAACGCCGTTTGCGCTGATTCCCGGCGTGGTGGTGCGCTGCCGGCCGCTGGGACTGCTCAGGATGACCGACGAGGCGGGGGCCGACTCCAAGGTGCTCGCGGTACCCGATGACAAAGTGCTGCCGATCTACAGCCACTGGCTCAAGCACCAGGACATCAACCCGCAGCGGCTGCATCAGATCCAGCATTTCTTCGAGCACTACAAGGATCTGGAGCCCGGCAAGTGGGTGCGCATCGAGGGCTGGGGCGGCGTCGACGATGCCAGGCGGGAAATCGCCGCCGGCATCAAGCTCTACGGCAAGTGACCGGCGCGGCTGATCGCGGCCGCTGATCGGCGGCACGCTGCCGGCCTTCGCGGGGATACATTTACAGATATCATATCTTTTGTTATTATATCTGTAGTGAGAACTTGGCAGGCTGGCAGGCAATGGCGGTAGCTACCGATCGGCTGCGTAACTTCGGTTTCCTGGTGCGGGACGTGTACCGGCTGTACGCCAAGCACTTCGAGCGTTACGCGAGCGAGATCGGACTGACGCTGCCGCAATGCAAAGTACTCGGGCATCTGTCGCGCAACGAGGGTATCAGCCAGGCGCGGCTGGCGGAGCTGACCGACACCGATCCGATGACGCTGGTGCGCACGCTCGACCGCATGCAGCAGGACGAGTGGATCGAGCGGCGTCCCGATCCGGAGGATCGGCGCGCCCATCGGCTGTACCTGCGCGAAGCCGCCCGGCCGGTCATGAACCGCATGTGGAAGCTGGCCGATCAGGCGCGCCAGGAAGCGCTGTCGGCGCTGAGTCCGGCCGAGCGCGAACAGCTGGTGGGCCTGCTCGAACGCGTGCAGGGCGCGCTGTTGCAACTCGATTCGAAGTGAGTATCGCGAACATGGATGCCAAGGTGGATGAGCGAAGCGGCATGAGTAGCGAACTGCAGCCGGCGGGTCGGGTCTTGAGCCTGCGCTGGCTGCTGATGGGCGGCGGTATCGCGCTGGCGATCGTGGCCGGGCTCTGGTATTACCTGGCGACCGGCCGTTACGTGTCGACCGACGATTCATCGGTGCAGGCCGCGCAGGCCACGATCAGCGCCAACGTGCCGGGGCGCGTGATCGAACTCGACGTGCATGACAATCAGGCGGTGCACCGCGGCGATGTGCTGTTCCGGCTCGACGACCGCCTGTTTCGCATCGCGGTCGAAGAGGCGCAGGCCAAGCTGGCCTCGGCGCGCATGCAGATCGGGGCCGCCAAGGCGACCTATCGCCACCAGCTGTCCGAACAGGTGGCCGCGCGTGACACGCTGGCCTACCAGCAACACGAATACGAGCGGCAACAGCGGCTGCTGCAGTCGGGCATCAGTTCGCGCGCGCAGTTCGATCAGGTGCAGCACGCGCTGCAGCTGGCGCAGTCGCAGCTCAACTCGGCGCAGCAGACGGCCGGCAGCGTGCTGGCGATGCTCGGCGGCAACCCGGATCTGCCGCTCGATGCGCATCCCATAGTGATGCAGGCGCAGGCGGTGCTGGATCGGGCCAATCTGGACCTGTCTTATACCGTGATCCGCGCGCCCGATGACGGCGTGGTGGCCAGGGTCGAACAACTGCAGGTCGGCGATTACATCAATGCGGCGACGCCGGTGTTCGGTCTGGTCTCCAGCCGCGATGTCTGGGTCGAAGCCAACTTCAAGGAAGACGATCTGACCTACATGCGCGCCGGCCAGTCGGCCGAGATTGGCATCGACGCGTATCCGGGGCGGCGCTTCAAGGCGCAGGTCGTGAGCCTGAGCCCGGGTACCGGCGCACAGTTCTCGCTGCTGCCGCCGGAGAATGCCACCGGCAACTGGGTCAAGGTGGTGCAGCGTATCCCGGTGCGACTGCAGCTCCAGACCGGCGAGCTGTCCGATGCCACGCCGTTGCATGCCGGGCTGAGCGCGGAAGTCACGGTCGACACCGAACACCACCGCAGTCTGTTCGGCCACGCCGGGAAGCAGCTGGCGCTGCGCTGATGAGCGCGGCCGAGCCGATCACCGTGCAAGGTGTGCCGCTACATCGCGGCATGATCACCCTCACGGTGATGGTGGCCTCGATACTGCAGGCGCTCGACAACACCATTGCCAACGTCGCGCTGCCACGCATGCAGGGCAGCCTGTCGGCCACACAGGACCAGATGACCTGGGTGCTGACCTCGTACATCGTGGCGGCCGCGATCATGACGCCCCTCACCGGATGGCTGGCGGATCGCTTTGGCCGCAAGCCGCTGTTCCTGGCCTCGATCATCGGCTTCACCTGCGCCTCGGCACTCTGCGGTATGGCGCAGTCGCTGGAGCAGATCGTGCTGTTTCGCGTGCTGCAGGGGCTGTGCGGCGCGGCGTTGATACCGATGTCGCAGGCGGTGCTGTTCGATGCCTATCCGCCGGCGCAGCATGGCCGTGCCATGGCCATCTGGGGCGTCGGCGTGGTGATGGGTCCGATGCTCGGGCCGATGCTGGGCGGCTGGCTGACCGACGACTACAGCTGGCGCTGGGTGTTCTACATCAATGTGCCGTTCGGCATCCTCGCGGTGCTGGGTGTCATGGCGTATTTCCCCGATACCACGCACCAGCGCAAGAGTTTCGATTTCTTCGGTTTCGCGCTGCTGAGCATCGCCGTCGGCACGTTGCAGCTGCTGCTCGATCGCGGCCCGCTCAAGGACTGGTTCAATTCGGGCGAGATCAAGCTCGAAACGGCGATTGCCGCGCTGGCGTTCTATCTGTTCGTGACGCACACGCTGACGGCGAAGCGGCCGTTCATTCGCCTGGCGCTGTACAAGGATCGCAATTTCCTGACCGGCAATATCCTGATCTTCGTGGTCGGCATCGTGCTGTTCGCGACACTGGCGCTGCTGCCACCGCTGCTTCAGGGGCTGATGGGCTACTCGGTGTTCCAGGCCGGCGTGACGATGGTCCCGCGCGGCGCCGGTACCCTGATCGCCATGCTGCTGGTCGGCCGCGCGGTCGGGCGTATCGACGTGCGGCTGATCATCGGTGTCGGCCTGGTGCTGACGGCGTTCTCGCTGTGGCAGATGACGCATCTGTCGATGCAGCTCAGCATGGCATCGATCATCTGGCCCGGAGCAATTCAGGGCCTGGGGATCGGCATCGTCTATGTGCCGATGGCCGCGCTGACCTTTGCCACCCTGGCGCCGGCCTTGCGGAATGAAGGCACCGCCCTGTTCAACCTGATCCGCAACGTCGGCAGCAGCATCGGTATCTCCACCGTGCAAGGCCTGATGGTGCGCAATACCCAGGTGGTGCATGCCTCGCTGGCGCAGCACATCACGCCCCTCACGCTTGCGAATCATTCGCTCGGCGTCTATGCCGGCGCACATGCCATAGCCGCGCTCAATCGCGGCGTCACGGCGCAGGCGGCCATGATCGCCTACCTGGATGATTTTCAACTGATGCTGATCCTGACGCTGCTGGCGTTGCCACTGCTGCTGCTGGTGCGCACGACGCGCGCCGGCGGTGCGGATGTGAAACATGCCACGATCGAATAACCGCAGTGCGCCGTGGTGCGCGCTCGCGTTCTCGGCCGCAC
>DATAJH010000011.1:0-13706 GCA_036262215.1 Steroidobacteraceae bacterium | reverse complement strand
CCTCAGCGGCACGGTCACCGCGCTGCATGCGCAGCCCGGCGATCGCATCGAGATCGGTGCGGCGCTGATCGAGTTCGCGCCCGACGCCGCCGCGTCGCAGGCGGCGGCGCGCGCCACGCTCACCGCAGCCAGTGACGATTCCGGCACCGTGGTGGGACATATGCCGGGCCTGAGCGATGCCGACTCCGCGGCGCTCGAAGCGGCCAACGCGGTGACCGGGCCACGCGTACGTGCCGTGCCGGCCGCGCGCGCCCTGGCGCGCAGCCTGGGCGTCGAGATCGGGACCTTGACCGGTAGCGGGCGCGGCGGGCTCATCACGCTCGATGACGTGATGGCGGTGGGACTGCCAGGCGCCAACGCGGCCAGCAAGATGCATCCGGCACCCGCGGCCCGGGCGCCGGCCGCCGGCGGCGATGTCGAGGTGTTGCGCAGCCTGCGTCGCGCCATGGCGCAAAGCATGTCGCTATCGCGCGATTCGGTGATGGCATGCTCGGTGTTCGATGACGCCGATCTGCACTCCTGGGGCTCCGGCCGCGACTACACCACCCGGGTACTGCGCGCGATCACCGCGGGCGTGCGCACCGAGCCGGGGCTGAATGCCTGGTTCGACGGCAAATCGCAGAGCCGCACGCTGTTCGAGCAGATCGACGTCGGCATCGCGGTGGACACCATCGACGGCCTGCTGGTGCCGGTGATCCGTCACGTGGAGAAGCGCAGTGCGGCGCAGCTGCGCGTGGAACTCGACCGGCTCAAGCGCGCCGCGCGCGATCGCACCGTGGGCAGCGAGGAACTGCGTAATTTCACCTTCATGCTGTCCAATTTCGGCAGCATGGCCGGCCGCTACGCCACCCCGATCGTGGTGCCGCCCGCGGTCGCAATACTCGGCACCGGGCGCGTGCGGCGCGACGTGATCGCGGCCGGGGAGCGCATTGAAATTCATACGCGTATGCCGCTGTCGCTGACCTTCGATCATCGCGTCATTACCGGCGGCGAAGCGGTGCGCTTTCTCGGCGCCGTGATCGCGGATCTGGAATTGCCCGAGTGAGCAGGCGCGGCACGCAGACGGGCTCTGCGCGCCGGCAACTGACGGCCGCGCTGCTGCGCGCCTGGCGCACCTCGGTTCCGCTGGAGGAATGGCGCGGCTTCGACGAGGCGGCGCTGCGCCGTGGATGCGCCGCGCAGGTCGAGTTCGGCGCGCGCCGGCGCCGCCGTCAGACGCTGCTGCGCGTCAGCAGTGCCGCACCGGCTGCGGCTGCGCCCGGCGCCGCTGCCGGTGCCGCCTCCTATTCGGTGGTGGAACTCATCATCGACGACATGCCGTTCCTGGTCGACACGCTGAGCATGACGCTGGCGCAACTGGGCCTGTCGGTACAGTTGATCATCCATCCGATACTGCGCGTGCGGCGCGACGGCGCCGGCGTCATCCAGGCGTTGCATGCCGAGATCGAGACCGAACCCGGCGCCGAGGGCGGGGTACGCGAATCCTGGCAGTACTGGCGCATCGATCGCGTCGGCGACGCGGCCGAATGTGAACAGCTGCGGCGGCGGCTGCTGGCGGTGCTGGCGGACGTACGGCGCGCCTGCTCCGACTGGATGCGCATGCGCAATTCCGTGCTCAAGCTGTGCGCCGATATCAGCCGCCACCCGCCGCCGCTGGCCGCCGACGTGATCGCCGAGAGCCGGGCGCTGCTGCAATACATGGAGGCGCACCACTTCACGTTGCTCGGCTTGCGCGAGAGTCGCCTGCGCCGCGGGCCTGGCGGCCCGACGCTGGTGCCGGTTGCGGGCAGCGCACTCGGGCTGCTGCGCCGCCGCCTGTCCGGCACCCAGGACGGCATCGCCACGGCCAACATCCGCCGCGCGCTGCGCTCCCCGGGCATGCTCATCATCACCAAGGCCAATCACCGCTCCACCGTGCATCGGCCCGGCTACCTCGACTACGTCGGGGTCAAACGCTACGACCAGCGCGGCCGGGTGATCGGCGAGGCGCGCATCCTCGGCCTTTGGACCTCGCACGCCTATGCCGCCGATCCGCGCCAGGTGCCATGGCTGCGCCTCAAGCTCAAAAGCGTGCTGGAGCACTTTCCGTTCGCGGCCAACAGCCATGACGGCAAACGCCTGTCGCAGATCGTGCAAACGCTGCCGCGCGATGAACTGTTTCAGGCCAGCGTGCCGGATCTGATCCGTTGCGCCCGCGCGGTGCTGGTGCTGCAGGATCGCGCGCGCGTGCGACTGATCGTGCGCCGGGATGAATTCCGGCGCTTCTGGTCGTGCCTGGTGTTCATGCCGCGCGAGCGCTGCGACACCGCCGCCCAGGCGCGCGTGGAGGGATTGCTGAAGGCCGCGTGCCGTGGCCTGGAGCTCGAGTCCAGTCTGTCGATCGGTGAGGCGCCCCTGGCCCAGCTGCACATCGTGGTGCGGGTCGATCCGACCATCAACATACGGGTCGACACCGAGCGGCTCGAGCGTGATATCGCCGCTGCCATCGTCTCGTGGCGTGACCGGCTGCGCGCGGCACTGCTGGCCAGTTTTGGCGAGACGCACGGCCTGGCGCTCGAGCGCCGCTACGCGGTCGCATTTCCGGCGTCTTACCAGCAGGACGTGGATGCGGCGCAGGCGGTCGACGACATCATCGATCTGGAAGGGCTCGACGCTGCGGTCGATGCGATGCAGCTGCGGCTCTACCGGCCGCCGCGCCAGCCGCAGCAGCGCGTGCACCTGCGCATCATCCGTCGCGGCGAAGCGCTGTCGATATCGGAAGTGCTGCCGACCTTCGAGCATTTTGGTCTGCGCGTGATCGCCGAGCGGCCCTATCGCCTGGACTGGCCGGACGGCAGCTGGGCCTGGCTGCAGGACTTCGAGCTGGAACATTACAATCTGCACGCCGTCGCCGTACCGCGCGTGGCGCAGGAGCTGATCGCGGCCTTTCGCGCCGTTCGCGCCGGCGCGCTCGATGACGATGGCTTCAACCGCCTGCTGATCGCGGCCGAGCTCAGCATGCGCCAGGTGACGGTACTGCGGTCCTGCTGCCGCTACCTGCTGCAGACCGGCATTCCGTTCAGCCAGAGCTACATGGAGCGCGTACTGGGCACGCACTCGGCTGCGGCGCGCGACCTGTGCGAATTGTTCCAGCAGCGCCTGTCGCCGCATTCCACCCGCGGCGCCCGCGGCCGCGCCGCGCTGCTGGAACAGCGCCTGCGCCGGGCAATCGCCGCGGTCGTGAGCCCGGACGAGGATCGCATTCTGCGCGCCTTTCTGGCGGTGATACTGGCGACCTTGCGCACCAATTACTTTTGTCGAGATGCCGCCGGCAATCCACGTGCGTGGCTGTCGCTGAAATTCGATCCCGCCAGGATCCCCGGCCTGCCGCAGCCGCGTCCGGCGTACGAGATCTTCGTGCACAGCCCGAGGGTCGAGGGCGTGCATCTGCGGGCCGGCCCGATCGCCCGCGGCGGCATCCGCTGGTCGGAGCGACCGGAGGATTTCCGCACCGAGATTCTTGGGCTGATGAAGGCGCAGCACGTCAAGAATACGCTGATCGTACCGGTGGGCGCCAAGGGCGGCTTCGTAGTGCGCCGTCCGCCGCCGCGCACCGCGCCGCTGGGGCAGCAGCAGGAAGTAGTCGAATGCTACCGCAGTTTCATTCGCGGCCTGCTCGATATCACCGACAACATCGTCTCCGGCCGCGTGCTGCCGCCGCCGCAGGTACGGCGCCTGGATGGCGATGATCCGTACCTTGTGGTCGCGGCCGACAAGGGCACGGCCACTTTCTCCGACATCGCCAACGCCATTTCCGCCGAATACGGTTTCTGGCTCGGCGATGCATTTGCCTCCGGCGGTTCGGCCGGCTACGACCACAAGAAAATGGCGATCACTGCCCGCGGCGCCTGGGAGTGCATCAAACGCCACTTCCGCGAACTCGGCAGCGACATCCAGCGCGAGCCGTTTACCGTGGCCGGTATCGGCGACATGTCCGGCGACGTGTTCGGCAACGGCATGCTGCTGTCACGGCAGATACGGCTGGTGGCCGCTTTCAATCATCAGCACGTGTTCCTCGATCCGAAGCCCAATGCCGAGCGCAGCTTCCGTGAACGCGAGCGCCTGTTTCGTCTGCCACGCTCGGGCTGGAATGACTACGATGCGCGGCTGCTGTCACGCGGCGGGGAGATATTCGAGCGCAGCGCCAAAAGCGTCGCCCTGTCGCCCGAAGCGCAGGCACTGCTGGAATTGCCGCAGCGTCGCGCCAGTCCGGTGGAGATCATCCGCGCCATCCTGTGCATGCGGGTGGATCTGCTGTGGAATGGCGGCATCGGCACCTACGTCAAGGCCGCGAACGAGCGCCACGGCGAGATCGGCGATCGGGCCAACGATGCGGTGCGCGTCGACGGCTGCCAGGTGCGCGCCCGGGTGGTCGGCGAGGGCGGCAACCTTGGGTTTTCGCAGCGCGGACGCATCGAATATGCCGCCGGCGGCGGACGCATCAACACCGACTTCATCGACAATTCCGCCGGCGTCAACACCTCCGATGTGGAAGTGAATCTGAAGATCCTGCTCGATGCCCCCGACGGCAAACCGCTGACGCCCGGTCGGCGCAATCGTCTGCTCGCCAATGCCACCGATGAAGTCGCGGCGCTGGTACTGCGCAACAACTATCTGCAGAGCGAAGCCCTGAGCCTGATGGAACGGCGTGCGGTCGAGGACCTGGGAGAGCATCAGCAGCTGCTGCGCTGGCTCGAACGCCATGGCGAGATCGATCGCGCGGTCGAATTCCTGCCGACCGACGAGGAAATGGAGCAGCGCCGACGCGAAGGGCGCGGTCTGACGCGGCCGGAGCTGGCACTGCTGTTCGCCTACGGCAAGATCGCGCTCAACCATGCACTCACCGAGACCGGCAGCGCCGCTGATCCGTATCTGGCGCGCGAACTGGAACGCTATTTTCCGCAGGCGATGCAACGCCGCTTCCCGGAACGCATCAAGCGCCATCGCCTGGCTAAGCAGATCATCATCACCGCCACCACCAACAGCATCGTCAATCGGGTTGGCCCGACGCTGCTGATCCAGTGCAGCGAGGCCAGCAACGCCAATGCGGCCGCGATTGCGCGCGCCTACACCATCGCGCGCGACAGCGCCGATCTGCGCACGCTGTGGTCGCAGATCGAAGCGCTCGACGGGCGCATCAAGCCGGCCGATCAGTACGACGCACTGCTCGAGACCAGCCGCTACCTGTCGCACTTCACCCTGTGGTTGCTGCAGCACCGACGCGAGTACGGCGCGGTGGGCGCGGCGGTGGCGCGCCTGCAGCCGGCGCTGCGCGAGCTGGCGCAGGTGACGCCGGCTGCGCTGGAAGGCCTGGACCGCGAACGCTACCTCGCCCGTTGCCGCCGCTACGTCGCCCAGGGATTGCCGACGCGTCTGGCCGCGAGCCTTGCCGCGCTGGAACCGCTGCGCGTTGCGCCCGACATGGTGGCGCTGATGGCGAGTTCGCGCGCCCGTGCCCGGGCAGTGGCGCGTGCCCATTTCGGACTGGGTGCCAGGCTCGGCCTGGACTGGCTGCACGGCGCGATCGAACAGCTGCCTGCCAGCGGCAGCTGGCAGCGCGCCGCGACGCTGCGGCTGCAGCACGCGGCACTGGCGGCGCATCTGCGCATCAGTGCTGCCGCGCTGCGTCACTATTCCGTGTCGCGTGCGGCTGGCGCGCCGGCGAGCGATCCCGCGCTCGAGCGCTGGCAGCAGCTGCAGCGCGACCTGCGCGCGCTGGCGGTGCCGGACCTCGCAGCCCTGACGGTCGCGGTCGAGGCGCTGGAGAATCTGGCCGCCGGGCGCGCGCACGATCTGGCCGGTCTGCTATAACGCAGCGGCGTTTGGCCCTCACTCACACGAAAGGAGCGTGCCGTGCCCGTACCCATAAGACTCGTGCTGGTGCGCCATGGCCAGAGTATCTGGAACCTCGAAAACCTGTTTACCGGCTGGACCGACATCGACCTGTCGGCGCAGGGTTGCGAGGAGGCCCGACAGGCCGGTCGCGAGCTGGCGCGTGAAGGCATACAGCCGGATGTCGTCTTCACCTCGGTGCTCAAGCGTGCCATCCGCACCCAGTGGCTGATGCTCGATGAGCTTGACCTGCTGTGGCTGCCGGTACTGCGCAGCTGGCGGCTGAATGAGCGCCACTACGGCGCGCTGCAGGGACTGAACAAGGCGCAGACGGTCGAGCGCCACGGCGAGGCGCAGGTCAAGATCTGGCGGCGCAGCTACGACATTCCACCGCCGCCGCTGAGTCACGACGATCAGCGCCATCCGCGCTTCGATCGCCGCTACGCCGATGTCGATGCCGGCGAACTGCCGGCCACCGAGTCGCTAAAAGATACCCTGGCGCGCGTTCTGCCTTACTGGGAACACACTATCGTGCCGGAACTCAGGCCCGGTCGGCAGGTGCTGGTGGTCGCACACGGTAACAGCCTGCGCGCCCTGGTGAAGATGCTGGACGGACTGTCGGAGCAGGCGGTGGTGGACCTGAATATTCCGACCGGGGTGCCGCTGCTGTACGAATTCGACCAGGCGCTGCGGCCGGGCGCCAGCCGCTACCTGGGGGATCCGGAGGCCATCCGCGCCGCGGCCGAAGCAGTCCGGCGACAGACCGAAAAGCGGCCTTAAGTTCGCTATTTGCGCGACGGATCGGTCATCCAGCCGTCGTAATAACCGCCGTACTTCTGCGCCAGCGCGCGAAAACGCTGCGAGAAGTCCTGCATCTCGGTCACCGATATGCGCAGGTGTTTGCTTGCATGCAGCGAATAGCCGCTCGCCCCCTCGCCGCTCATGATGCGGGTATCGATGGCGAAGCCTTCGGGCTCCAGGATACCGCGCAGCGACGCACAGGCCGCCTCGTCCGGCAGATTGAAGAAAAAATCGACCTCGTACGGGGTAAAGGAATTGCCGCCGGCCGCGCGCAGGTTCTTCACCAGCCGCGCATCCCAGTCGTCGTGCGTAGACTGCGCACGGGCGGTGCGCAGCGCCATCACGATGCGCACCACCGCCAGCAACGCCGCCAGCACCAACAGTAAATATACCCACTGCATCGATAGTTACCCGCACCACCTGCGCGCACCGCGGCCGCCGGCCGCCGCCCTACTCTTCCGGAGCGATGCTGACCTTGACACCCGAGAGCGCATCATTGAGCACGATCTGGCACGACAGGCGCGAATTGGCGCGACGACTGATCAGATCACCGAGCATATCGCTCTCATCCGACATCGGCGGCGGTAATTTCACCACCCATTCGGCGTCGACGTATATGTGGCAGGTCGCGCAGGAGCACATGCCGCCGCAGATCGCAGCCACGCCATCATCCATGTCTCTGAGCGGCTCCATGAGCGTGGCACCGTCAGGCGCCTCAAGCGTACGTTCGGTTCCATCCCGGTCAATCACTCGCACCAACGGCATGAGCACTCCTCGAACCTCCAGGGCGCGCTAGTTTGCCGGCCACGCCTGCGGGATGCCAGCCCCCTCACGGCGGCTCAGCCTGCTCGCCGCGCGCCAGATGCCACAGCCAGCTCAGCGCACGGTAGATGAAGACCCGCGCCGACAGCGCCGGTCCCAGCGCCTGGGCATCGAAACCCGCAGCAGCAGCCAGCTCGGCGCGGTAGCGCTCGGCGGCGGGGTAATAGGCGAGCACGCAGGCCACGTCCATCAGCGGGTCGCTGAGCTGCGCGTATTCCCAGTCGAGCAGCCACAGGCGCGATCCCTGCAGTAGATTGCCCTGCCACAAATCCCCATGCACCACCGTCATCGCCGCGCAGCCGCTGCGCAGTTCCGCGCACCGCAGCTGCAGCCGCTGCAGCGGCCGTTCGAGCGCATCCGCCTGCGCGCCATCAATCTGCCGGACGTAGGCCTGTGCCACCCGCCAGGGATCGAAGGTCTCGATGGCGGGCGCCGGCAGCCGATGCAACGCATACAGCCGCTCGCCCAGGCGCCGCAACGCATCGACGTTGCCGTAGTCGGCAATGTCCCAGAGGCGGCCGGCAAGAAATTCCATCACCAGCAGCCCCTGTGACTCCGGCGCCGCAGCCACCAGCGCCGGCGCGATCCCGGCGGCGGCTGCGGCACGATGCAGTATCAGCTCGCGCGCACGATCGACCCCCGGCCGGCGCCAGGCAGCGCCGTCGAGGCGCAGCACGAAGCGACCGGCGGCGCTGTCGACCCGGTAGACCTCGTTGACCGTGCCGCCGCCCAGGCGCTCGATGCGCTGCGCAGCCGCCCCGTGCTCGAGACCGGGCACGCGCGCCAAAGCCCAGTCAGGCGGTGCATTCAAGGCGGCTGGCGGCGGTATTGCTGCAGCCATGCCCGAAATCCGATGGCAGCGATGATCAGATAGGTCAGGAACAGTCCGGCGCTGACCGGGTAACCCTGGGCTGCGAACAGGAAGGCCGTGACTACGTCGGCGGCCATCCAATACAGCCAGTTCTCGAGCTTGATGCGCGCCACCATCCAGGTCGCCAGCAGACTGGTCCAGGTGGTCAACGAATCCAGATGCGGCCACGCGGCATGGGTCTCCAGTGCGAGCCAGCGCGCGGTGATGAAACTCAGCAGCACGATCGCGGCCATCGCGGCCAGATGGTAATGCAGCGGCCAGCGGCTGATGCGTCCCCCCTCGCGCCGCTGCGAGCGTGTCCAGCTGTACCAGCCGTAGAAGGCCATCACCACGTAGTACGCCTGCAGCGTCGACTGCATGGGCAGATGAGCGCGCGCGGCAAGATAGACGTAGATTGCGGAACTCACGCCCCCGGCGATCCATCCCAGCCGCTGGCGCTTGAGAATCAGCAGCACGTACACCACACCCAGCAGCACTGCCAGGGCTTCGGGCACGCGGGTGACGGCGAGCTCGCGCAGCAGCGCGTCGATCACGTAGTCAACGGCCCGAGCACTTTCATGACGAACACCGCCTTGTCGTTGCCTTCAAGGGTGGAACGAAGCTCGCGTACCAGCGTTTGCATCACGACATCGTATTCGCCGAATACCTGCGTGCTCATGCTGTTGGTGACGATGCGCAGCCGGTGGTCGGCATTGAGGCGGTTGATGAAATCCCGGATCGGGGGAATGAAGTCCTGGTGCAGCGGGTATAGGCTGATCTCGACGCCAATGTCCATTCTCAGTCCTCGTTGTGTCCAAGCAGGTAGCGAACGGTCAGTCCCACGGTGCGTGGATCGCCGTTCTGGATGAAGCGCTGGTTCGGAAAGTTCGGCGGCACCAGCCCGAAATAAAACCCCTGCACGCCGTAGCGCTCGTTCGCCAGATTGCGCGCCCACAGGCTGGTTTGCCAGCCGCCGCGCTCATAGCCGAAGCGCAAATTCACCAGTTGGTAAGCCTGCGCTGCCTGGTTCTGCCCAGCGGCGAAATAAAACCCGTCGGTGGCCGAGCTGTCCAGGCGCGCAAACCAGCCGCTCGGATCACTATAGGCGAGGGCGGCGGAGAGTTGATATTCGGGCGCGAATGACTGGGCACGGCCATCCAGCGCCAGCACCGACGCGCCGGCGCATTCGATTGCCTGCGAGTCGTAGCCCAGATAGCGCGTGTGCAGCAGGCCGACGCTGCCGGAGAGCTCCCAGTGGGCGTTGACCCGCCATTGACCCTGGCTCTCCAGGCCGTAGTTCTCACCATGCGACGCGTTCTGCGTGAAGAACACGAACGTGGCCGGATTGTCCTGCTCGAGCTGACACGAGCTGTAGACCTGCATGTTCTCGCGCCGCATGTAGAACACGTCGGCCTGCCATTGCAGCGTCTTGTCGGCCGACTCGCGCTTGACGCCGCTCTCCAGGCTCCACAGGTACTCGGGCGCAAACCGACGTTCGCCGGCTGGGATCTGGCTGCCGATATTGAAGCCGCCGCCCTTGTAGCCGCGCGCCAGGGTGGCGTAGATGCTCTGCTGCTCGCTGCTGCGCAGCGACCACGACAGATTGCCGCCGTACATCGTGTTGCGCTCGTCGGGAAACGGCCGGTCGACGTCGGCGCTGTCCTGATAGTGAGCCAGGCGCTGCTCGGCGCGCAGTCCCAGCGTCAGGCTCGCCCGCTCACCCAAGGCCGCATCCAGCGAGCCATAGAGCGCCGCATTGGTGGCCTGGTAATCACTGTGCAGCAGGTTGAAACCCGTGCCGAGGACTTCGTCATTCCAGGTGTCGAGCAACTCATCGGATTCGGTCAGCCGCATGAAGTACGCCCCGGCCAGCCAGCGCACCCGCCCGAACAGCATATGATCCGCATCGCCGATCAGGCGCAGGTCCTCGGCGATCGTGCTGCGCTCGCGCCGATCCTGCTCGAAGTAGTCGTAGGGCGAATAGCCGCAGCACGCCGCCCAGAACCCGTCGTTGCCCCAATCCGCGTCGAACGAGTAGACGATGTGCGAGTCCGCCGTACTGGATACGCTGCGCAGCTCGCCGAAACTGTCGCTGGTCAGGGTCAGTCGCAGCGCCGCGCCGAGCGACTGTTGGGCATCGCGCCCCGGCTGATTCGATTGCGTCGTGAAGCTGTTGTCGATCGACCAGGCGTCATAGCCGTTATTCAGATCCACGTCCATCAGCGCCAGGTCGGCGCGCAGCGCCGGGGTCAGCTGCAAGAAGAACTTGCCGCGCAACGTGCCCTCGTCGTACCCGTTGGTATTGTCGCGCTGCAGATAGGCGTTGAAGCGATAGCCGTTGCTGCGGTATTGCTGGGCGGCCAGGCGCCAGCCGGCCTGCCCGTCGTCCAGGCTGTCGCCAAGCGCCACGCCGCCGGCGCGGGTGCCATAGTCGCCGACCGTGGCCTCGCTGAGCAGCGAGAACTGCGGCGGCGGGTCCTCGGTGCGTACCGAGATCAGACCTGCGAGCGCGTTGGCGCCGTAGATCGTGCCCTGCGGGCCGCGCAGCACCTCGATCTGCCGGGTATCGAACAGTGTCGCCGGCATGCCGACTCCCGAGAAGTCGATGTCGTCGATCAGGAATCCGACCGAAGGGTTGGGCGCGCCCTGATACTGCTCGACCTCGCCGATGCCGCGCATCAGGAAAAAGCGCGGCCTGGAGCTGCCGCTGGCCCAGCTCAGATTCGGGATCATCGCCAGCACATCCTCGAAATGCTGCACGCCCGCGGCCTGCAGCGTCCCGGCGTCCAGCACGCTCACACTTTGCGGCAAATCGGCGGCGTTGCTGTCACGCAGGCTGGCGGTGACGACGATCTCCTGCAGCGAGTCGTCGGCCACAGCGAGGCCGGATAGTGCGACCCAGACGGCCGCCAGCAGCCAGCAGCCAATGCGATGCGATTTCATTCCTGCTCCCTACGCCGGTACTAACCGGATCAGGTTCAACGGGTTCGCCGGCCATCGGCATCTCAGGTCCGTTCGGGACCACCCCAAGGTTTGCGCGGAAACTATCGAAGAAACGACGGCGGAATGCAAGCGGCCGATGAGGCCGCGCCGTTACAATCGTCGCAGCAGGAGCCAGATCATGGGCGACAGCGTACGCGTGTTCCAGGTCGATGCGTTCACCGCACGGCGCTTCACCGGCAATCCGGCCGGTGTGGTAGTCGACGCCGACGCGCTATCCGCCGACGACATGCAGGCGCTGGCGCGCGAGCTGAACAATGGCGATACCGCATTCCTGTTGCGCCCGGACGCGGCCGACCACGACCTGAGGCTGCGGTTCTTCACACCGCGACGTGAGGCTGCTTTCGTCGCCCACGCGACGATCGCGGCCCATGCGGTGCTCGCGGCACTGAAGCTCGAACCGCGACCGCGCCAGAAGCAGAGCAGCGGCATCATCGAAGTCGATTCGATCACCGGCGCCTGGCCGCCACGCATCGCAATCCATTTGCCGCCGCCGATCCTGCGGCGCGTCCTCAACGAGCCGGAGCTGTCCGCCGTGCTCGAGGCACTTACCCTGACGCGCGCCGATCTGGATGCACGCTGCCCGCCGATGCTCGGCGGGGAGAGCAGTACCCGGCTGCTGCTTGGGGTCGAACATGGCGCGACGCTGGCGCGCCTGCGGCCCGACCTTACGCGCCTGACGGCATTGTCGGAACAGCTCGGCGCGCCGGGGTATTTTCTGTTTTCGCGCCGGCCGACCCTGGCCGACGTCTACACCGAGGCGCGCATGTTCTGCCCGGCGCTTGGATTCCCCGAGGATCCGGTGAGCGGAAATGCCCACGCGATGCTCGGGGTCTATCTGCTGCATCACGGCCTCATCGGCCCGGCACCGGCGGGGTCCGCGCCCGGCAGTACGATCGCGTTCACCGGCGCCCAGGGCCACCACCTGGGCCGTCCCGGCCGCGTCACCGTGGCCCTGAACCTGGAGCGGGAATTGCTCGAATCGGTCACCGTGGTCGGCGAGGCAGTGATCGTGTTTGGGGCCACGCTCGGGTTTTAACCGCCGTGCACGCTGTCTGGATCGCCCGCGGCATTCTCTTTAGCATTGCGGCATGGCAAAGAGCGAGCAATGGGAGCTGCCCGAGCCGCTGCGGCCGCAGCAGAGCCGCTTCAGTTTCGACCTGAATGCGACCTACGCCTCCGTGGTGCTGGTGCACACCGAGGCCAGCGAAGACGGTTATACCGCCCAGTTTCTCGGCACCGAGCGACTGGGCTCCGGGGTCGTGATCCGCAGCGCCGAACGCAAGCTGGTACTGACCATCGGCTACCTGATCACCGAAGCCGAGTCGATCTGGCTCACCACTCTCGATGGCAGGGTGGTGGAGGCCTGTCCACTGGCGTACGACCAGGTCAGCGGTTTCGGGCTGGTACTGCCGCTCGGTGCGCTCGATGCCCCGGCCCTCGAGCGCGGCTCGACCGCCTCGCTGGCGCTCGGCGACCGCGTGCTGGTGGTGGGCCAGGGCGGGGAGCGCCATTCGCTCGAAGCGCAATTGATCGCGCGCCGCGAGTTCGCCGGCTATTGGGAATACCTGCTTGACGAGGCCTTGTTCACCGCCCCGCCCCATCCACAGTGGGGCGGCACGGCGCTGATCGGCGCCGACGGCCTGCTGCTCGGCATCGGTTCGCTGTTCGTGCAGGAATCGCTGGCGCAGGAAGGCTTCGATGCCAACATGTTCGTGCCGATCGATCTGCTCGAGCCGGTGCTCGAGGATATGATCGAACTCGGCCGGCCGCGGCGCACCCCGCGTCCCTGGCTGGGTCTGTACACCGCCGAGCAAGCCGACCACATCCTGGTTGCCGGTCTCACGCGCGACGGGCCGGCGCACCGCGCCGGCGTGCGCCTTGGCGACATCATCGTCGAGGCCGCCGGACATCGGGTGACCTCATTGCCGCAGTTTTTTCGCAGTGTCTGGAATAGCGGTGCCGCAGGGGTGGAAGTGGCCCTGAAACTCATGCGCGGCGGCGAGGCGGTGCACGCGCTGCTGCAATCGGCCAATCGCGACGACTTCCTGAAAAAGCCGCTCAGGCATTGACCGGCCCGTCAGCCGCGCCCCTGCGGCCGCAGCAAATCGCGGTACGACTGCATGCGGGCACGGTAATGCGCCGCGGCCTGGGCGATCATTGCCATGTCGTGGGCATTGGCCTGGCGCACCAGCCTGGCCGGCGCGCCCATCATCACCGAGCCGTCGGCAATTTCGCGATCCGGCGTCACCAATGAACCGGCGGCGATGATGCAGTGGCTGCCGATACGGGCGCGATCGAGCACGATGGCGCCGTTGCCGATCAGCGATTCATCGCCGATCAGGCAGCTGTGCAGCATTAC
>DATAJH010000010.1:0-11555 GCA_036262215.1 Steroidobacteraceae bacterium | reverse complement strand
GCTGGAACGGGGCCTGCGCGCCGCCGGCAGCCGCACGCGCGTCGCCGCCGGTGCGGACTCGATTACGCAGCTGGCAGCCGATGCCCGGGTGGATTATGTGATGGCGGCGATCAGCGGTGCTGCGGGGCTGCCCTCGACACTGGCGGCCGCTGCGGCCGGCAAGCGCCTGCTGCTGGCAAATAAGGAATCCGCCGTCATGGCCGGCTCGCTGCTGATGGCTGCGGTGCGCGCCTCGGGCGCGCAGCTGATTCCCATCGACAGCGAGCACAACGCCATCTTTCAATGCCTGCCGCCGGCATTTAAGGCCGGCGAGCGGCCCGCGGGGGTGCGCCGGCTGCTATTGACCGCCTCGGGCGGTCCGTTCCTGAACTGGAGCGCCGAGGCGCTGGCGAACGCGACGCCAAGTCAGGCCTGTGCCCATCCGCGCTGGAATATGGGCCGCAAGATCTCGGTGGATTCGGCCACCTTGATGAACAAGGGGCTGGAGGTGATTGAAGCCAGCGTGCTGTTCGGCATGGAGGTCCGGGACATCGAAGTGCTGGTGCATCCGCAGAGCATCGTGCATTCCCTGGTCGAGTACCAGGATGGCTCGGTGCTGGCGCAGCTATCCTCGCCCGATATGCGCACGCCAATCGCGCAGGCGCTGGCTTGGCCTGCGCGCATGCCGGCCGGTGTAGAATTTCTGGATCTGGTGCGGGCCGGACCTCTGGAGTTCCTGGCGCCCGATCCTGAGCGCTTTCCCTGCCTGCGCCACGCCCGGGAGGCGGCCCGGCTGGGCGGACTGCTGTGCGCCAGCCTGAATGCCGCCGATGAGATAGCGGTGCAGGCTTTCCTCGACAAGCGATTGAACTTTGGTGATATTCCGGCGGTCATTGAAACAGTCATGGCTAGGGTTCAAGGGGGAGCGATGACCGGACTTGCGGCAGTTATGGCGGCTGATGGGGAAGCGCGGGCGATGGCGTCCGAGGCGATCGCGCGCCGCAGCGCCGGCCAGAGCATGCGCGCATGAGCCTGTCGGGCATCCATCCGCTGGCATTTCTGGTGACCGTGCTGGCCTTTATCGTGGCCATCTGCCTGTTGGTCACGGTGCACGAATTCGGTCATTTCTGGGTCGCGCGCCGCCTTGGCTTCAAGGTATTGCGGTTTTCGGTGGGCTTTGGCAAGGCGCTGTGGACCCGCGTTGCCGGTGTGGATCGCACCGAGTATGTCATCGCCGCAGTACCGCTGGGCGGCTACGTCAAGATGCTGGACGAGCGCGAGGGCCCGGTAGCCCCCGAAGACCTGGCACGCTCCTTTACCCGCCGCCCGCATTGGCAGCGCATCACGGTGCTGCTCGCGGGGCCGGCGTTCAACATCATCTTTGCGGTGCTGCTGCTGACCGGCATTTTCCTGGTCTCGGGGATCACGCTGGTGCGGCCGCTGCTCGGCAGCATTGATCCCCAGAGCATCGCCGGGCATGCCGGGCTCAAGTCCGAGGATGAAATCGTCGCGATCAATTCGCGCCCGGTGAACTCCCAGCGCGACATCGTGCTCGATCTGCTGGACGCCGTCAGCAGCAGCGCTCCGATCACGCTCTCGGTGCGCGCGGCCGACGGCAGCGCGCGCAGCGCCACGCTCGACATTGCCGATGCCGCCGAGCGCCGGCGGCTCACCGAGCCGTCGGCGCTGATCAACGGCCTGGGGCTGCGGTTCTATGAGCCGCCGATTCCGGCGGTGCTCGGGGCCGTGGAAGCCAATGGCCCGGCTGCCCGCGCCGGCCTTGCGGCCGGTGATCAGATCCTCGCCGTGAACGGCGAACCGGTGCACGATTTCCTCGAGTTACAGGCGCGCGTGCAGGCGCACCCGGGTGAGGGCGTCCTGATCCGCTACCGCCGTGGCCAGACCGAGAGCGGCGTGCGGGTACCGACGCTGGCGGAATCGGTCAACGGCAAGACTGTGGGCCGTATCCACGTGAGCCCGCCGGTGACGCCGTTGCCGGCCAGCATGCTGCGCCACATCAGCCTGTCGCTGCCCGCGGCATTCGCGCACGCCAACGTCGAGGCCTGGGACATGACGGCGCTGCAGGGGCGGCTGTTCTGGCGCATGCTGATCGGACAGGTCTCGATCAAGAACCTGAGTGGCCCGCTCAGCATCGCCGAGTACGCCGGAGATTCCGCTGCCCTTGGACTGTCATCGTTTCTGCAGTTTCTGGTGATCGTCAGTCTCGCCCTGGGGTTCATGAACCTGTTGCCGATCCCGATCCTCGACGGCGGCCAGATCGTCTTTCAAGCCGTCGAATGGCTAAAGGGCAGCCCATTGTCTGAACGTTTCCAGACCATCAGCCAGCAGTTGGGCGTGGCGCTGTTAGTCCTGCTGATGGGCGTTGCGCTGTTCAACGACATCACGCGACAGTTCGGTTGAAGCGTCCTTGATCAGCCGCACACGGCGCGCGACATGGCGTGCACTCATTGCAGCGCTCGCATTGTCCGCGGCACCTATCCTGGTCCTCGGGCAGCAGGTCGCCGCCGGTGACTTCATCGTCAGGGACATCCGTATCGAGGGCCTGCAGCGCATTTCCGAGGGCACGGTCTTCAACTATCTGCCGGTCAACATCGGCGATCACCTGACCGCGTCGCGCGAGCGCGAGGCGCTGCGCGCGTTGTACACCACCGGTTTCTTTCGCGATGTCGAGCTGCGCCGGGACGGCGACACGCTGATCGTAGCGGTGGCCGAGCGCGCCTCGCTCGAGAGCATCGATATCAAGGGCAACAAGGACATCAAGACCGAGGATCTGCAGAAATCCTTGCGCAACGTCGGGCTCTCGGCCGGCAAGACCTTCGATCGTTCGACCCTCGATGAGGTCACTCAGTACCTCACCGACCAGTACTACAGCCGCGGCAAATACGCGGTCCAGATCGACACTAAGGTCGAGGATCTGCCCGACAACCGGGTACGCGTCAACATCGAGATCAAGGAAGGCAGCCGCGCCAAGATCCGCCAGATCAATATCGTCGGCAACACCAAGTACAAGGACAAGCAGATCCTGGAGACGCTGCAGCTGACGACGCCGAACTTGAGTTCCTGGTACAAGGAGAGCGATCGCTACTCGCGCGAATCGCTGCAGGGCGATCTGGAGAAAATCACCGCCTGGTACCAGGATCGCGGTTACGCCAATTTCCGTATCGACTCGGTGCAGGTCGCGGTGGCGCCGGACAAGAGCGATATTTTCATCACCGTGAATGTGACCGAAGGCCAGGTCTACAGGCTCGGCGAGATCAAGATTGCAGGCAATACCATCGTGGCGGAGTCGGAACTGCGCAAACTGCTGGTGGTGCAGAGCGGCCAGATCTATTCGCAGAAGAACATCAGCGCGACCCAGGAGCTGATCAAGAATCGCCTGGGTGCGGAAGGCTTCTACTTCGCCAAAGTGGAGCCGGTGCCCACCAGCGACGATCAGAAAAAGATCGTCGCTCTGACCCTGTTCGTCGATCCGGGCAGCCGGGTGTACGTGCGCCACATCAACTTCACCGGTACCACGCGCAGCAACGATGAGACGCTGCGGCGCGAGATGCGGCAGCTGGAAGGTTCCTGGCTGTCCAACGTGGCGCTCGAGCGTTCCAAGCAGCGTCTGCAGCGCGATCCGTTCGTCGAGAGCGTGGAGATGTCGACCGAGCCGGTGGCGGGTGTGCCCGACATGGTGGACGTGAACTTCGCGGTCAAAGAAAGACCGAGTGCCACCGTCGGCGGCGGTATCGGCTACTCGGCGTCGCAGAAGTTCGTGCTCAACGGCAATTTCAGCGACAGCGATTTCTTCGGCGGCGGCGACTACGTGGCGCTCAACATCGATTCGGGCCGCTACAACAAAGTCTACAGCTTCAGTCAGACCGATCCGTATCGCAACGTGGACAACCTGTCGCGCACCATCTCGATGAGCTTCCGCGACTCGACCCAGTTCACCTCGGAAACCTCGGCCTTCGGTTCCAAGAATGTCGCGCTGGGACTCACCTACGGCTATCCGATCACCGAATACCAGGGCATCAGCGCCGGCGTTTCGCTGCAGCATATCGATCTACTGACCTTCGAGAGCAGCAGCGCACAACAGGCGGTGCGCTGGGTGGAGCAGAACGGCCACCCCTACACCAGCCAGGCGGTGTCCACCTTCATCCAGCCCGACGGCGAGACCGTGTCGTATTCGACCACGCTGCTGGGCTCGCGCTACGACACCGTCGAGCTCACCGCCGGCTGGCAGTACGACTCGCGCAACCGCAGCCTGTTCGCCGATCGTGGCCTGCGCAGCGCGCTGTCACTGACCGTGGTGCCCCCCGGTGGCGGCGTGCGCTACTGGGTCGGCAGCTATGAGTTCTCCGGTTACCTGCCGATCTGGCACAAATGGGTGCTGACCGAGAGCCTGCAGATAGCGATGGGCAAGCCGCTTGGCGGCGTGGTCGGCATGCCACCCTACAAGCGCTTCTACGCCGGTGGCCCCGACACCGTACGCGGCTATACCGAGGACACCCTGGGGCCGGTGGACACGAACGGCAATCCTTACGGCGGCAACCTGCTGACGGTCTCGCGTACCGAGCTGATACTGCCGCTGCCGGAGAAGTGGCAGACCAGTGCCCGCGGCAGCCTGTTCTTCGACATGGGAAACGTATTCTCCACCGACGGGACGTCTTATGTCGGCACCGACCTGGCGACACCTGTGACCTATAAATTCAGCTATCATGAGCTCAAGCAGGGCACCGGTGTTGCGGTGCAATGGCTCGCGCCGTCGCTGGGCATTTTTCGCTTCAGCTACGGAATCGCGCTCAATCCGACCCGCGCCGTTGGGGTCGAATTTCCCGATCGCACCGAGGGTTTTCAGTTCTCGATCGGTCAGTCGTTTTAACGTCGCTTAGGCAAAAGCATCAGCAGGAGCAGGCATGAGTTTTCGTCGATGGGCCGTGGTTCTGTCCGGAGTGGTCGCGCTGGCGGCGGCGGCCGCGCCGGCGTGGGCGGATTTTAAGATCGGCGTGGTCAACTACGCAAAACTCATGCAGGAGTCGCCGCAGGCCAAGGCTGCGCAGGATGCACTGCGCGGCGAATTTGCCGGCAAGCAGAAAGAACTGCAGACGCAACAGCAGACGCTGAAGTCCAAGGAAGACTCGCTGCAGCGCGATTCGGCCACCATGACGGCCGATCAGCGCGCCGCGGCCGAGCGCGACCTGCGCGACGGCAACCGCGAACTGCAGCTCAAGGTGCAGCAGTACCAGGATGACTTCAACGCGCGGCAGAACGAGGAGCTCTCGAAGTTGCAGAAAACCCTGGTCGAGGAAGTGCAGAACTTCGCGCAGGGCCAGAAGTTCGATCTGGTCCTGGCCGACGGAGTGATCTTCGCCAGCCCGGTGCTCGATATCACGCCGCAGGTGCTGTCCGGCCTGCAGGCGCGCGGCGTGCGTGCACCAACTGGCGGCGCTGCGCCGCCGGCGAGCGGTGGCGGCGCGTCGGGCTCGACGCCGAAGCCCACGACGCCGCCGAAGGGCACCAGCACGCCGAAATAGCGCACCCAGGGCGGAAGGCCATGGGCATTGCACTGGGGGAGCTGGCGGTACGTTTCGGTTGCGAGCTGTCCGGCGATCCGGACCTGGTCGTGGACCATGTGGCGCCGCTGCAGTCGGCGGGTCCCGGTGCCCTGAGCTATCTCGCCAACCCACGGCTGGCGTCCCAGCTGTCCGCAACGCGCGCCTCCGCCGTGATACTCGAGCCGCGCAGCAGCGCGGACAGTCCGGTTGCGGCGTTGATTACGTCAAATCCGCACGCGCTGTTCGCGCGCATAGCGAGCGTACTGCACCCGCCGCCACCGTTGCGGCCGGGAATCCATCCGACTGCGATCCTGGACGCACGCGCCCAGGTCGATGCCAGCTGCGAAATCGGTGCCTACACCGTCATTGCCGCCGACGCGGTGATCGGATCGCGCTGCATGATCGGTCCGGCCTGTCTGATCGCCGAGGGCGCGCACATCGGAGCGGATTGCCGGCTGCTCGGACGCGTCACGATCGAGCACGGCGTGCGGCTGGGTGCGCGTGCGCTGGTTCATTGCGGCGCGGTGATCGGCTCCGACGGCTTTGGCCTGGCGCGCGATCGCGGCCGCTGGCTCAAGGTGCCGCAGGTCGGCGGGGTACGCATCGGTGACGACGTCGAGATCGGCGCCAATACCACGATCGATCGCGGCGCGATGGATGACACGGTGATCGGCGATGGCGTCAAACTCGACAATCAGATCCAGGTCGGTCACAACGTGCTGATCGGCGCGCACACCGCCATCGCGGCCTGCACCGGCATTTCCGGCAGCGTGCGTATCGGCGAACGCTGCATGATCGCGGGTGGTTGCGGCTTGTCCGGCCACATCGAGATTGGGGACGATGTCGTGCTGACCGGCATGTCGATGGTGCCGCATTCGGTCACCCGGCCCGGAGTCTATACCAGCGTGATTCCGGTGGAACCGATCCGTCACTGGTGGCGAGTCTTGACCACACTGAAGATGCTCGCGGCACGCGAGCGACATGGGCGCGCGCCGCAGCCGGACCCGCAAAGCATGCAACAGGAATCGAACGATGAATGAGCCGACCACACTCGATATCAATGGCGTGATGAAATACCTGCCGCATCGCTACCCGTTCCTGCTGGTGGATCGGGTGCTCGAGTTCGTGCCCGGCAAGAGCCTGCGCGCACTCAAGAACGTCACCTACAACGAACCGTACTTCACCGGCCATTTCCCGCACCGTCCGCTGATGCCGGGCGTCATTATCCTGGAGGCGCTGGCTCAGTCCGCCGGGTTGCTGGCATTTCTCACGGCCAATGTCATTCCGGATGAGAACACGCGATTTTATTTTGTCGGCATCGACAAGGCGCGGTTTCGCAAGCCGGTCGAGCCTGGCGATCAGCTCATTCTGACGGTCAACCTGGATCGCACCTTCAAGGGTATCTACCGTTATGCGACGCGGGCGGAGGTCGGCGGTGAGGAGGTCGCCAACGCGCAGATCATGATCGCTCCGGATCTCGCCAGCGTGCCGGGCACGCCACCGGTAGCAGACCTGCCATGATCGACCCGCGCGCGGTGATCACGGCCGGCGCGCAGGTGGCGGCCGATGTCGAGGTCGGTCCCTATGCGGTCATCGGCGCCGACGTCGTGATCGGGTCACGCACCTGGATCGGCCCGCACGCGCTGATCGTGGGTCACACCACGGTCGGCGAGGACAACAGGATCTTCCAATTCGCCTCGATCGGTGAGGCGCCGCAGGACAAGAAATACCGGGGCGAGGCCACCCGGCTGGTGATCGGCGATCGCAACGTGATGCGCGAGTACTGCACCATCAGTCGTGGCACCACGCTCGATCAGGGCGTCACCCGCATCGGCAGCGATAATTTGTTCATGGCCTACACGCATGTGGCGCATGACTGCGTGATCGGCGACAACGTCATCATGGTGAATCTGGCGATGATTGCCGGGCACGTACAGATCGGGGATTGGGCGATCCTGAGCGGTTACTGCGCGGTGCACCAGCACTGCAAGATCGGCGCGCATGCCTTCCTCGCCAACAACTGCGGGGTCACGCGCGACGTGCCGCCGTACGTGATGGCGGTGGGCAATCCGGCGGTGCCGCATTCGATCAACGCCGAAGGCCTCAAGCGCCGCGGCTTTTCCGCCGATCAGATCCGCAATCTGCGCAACGCCTACCGGGTTTTGTACCGCAGCGATCTGCCGCTCGCGGCGGCGGTCGAGCAGCTCTCGGCGCTGGTCGCAACGCAACCCGAGCTCAAACCGCTGCTGGATTTCATCGGCACTTCGGAACGCAGTCTGATTCGCTGATGCGCTGACAGATGAACATCCAGGCCAACAGCGCGGTCGTTTCACGCTTGAGCTGGCCTGGGCAATGATGACCCTGAGGGTCGCGATGGTCGCCGGCGAGACTTCCGGCGACGCTCTGGGTGCCGCTCTGATTGCCGCGCTGCGCGAGCGCTCGGGGCCGATTGAATTCCTGGGTGTAGCCGGCCCCAGGATGCTAGCGGCCGGCTGTGTGCCACTGGCGGATGCCGATGAGCTTGCCGTCATGGGACTGATCGAACCGCTGAAGCATCTGCCGCGACTGCTGCGCCTGCGCTCGATGCTGATCGAACGCATCAGCGCCTGGAAGCCCGATGTATTCATCGGCATCGACTCGCCGGCCTTCAACCTCGGCCTCGCCGGCAAGTTCAGATCGCGTGGCATCGCCACGGTGCAATACGTCAGTCCTCAGGTCTGGGCCTGGCGGCCGGGCCGGGTTCGCAAGATTGCACGCCGCTGCGATCTGGTGCTGTGCCTGCTGCCGTTCGAACCCGAGTTCTATCGCACGCATGCGGTGCGGGCCGAGTTCGTCGGCCACCCGCTGGCCGATCAGATACCGCTGTTGCCGGACCGGGCCGCAGCGCGCGCCGCGCTGGCGGTGGACGCGCAGCTGCCCGTGGTCGCGCTGCTGCCCGGCAGCCGGGTCGGGGAGCTGCGGCAGCTGGCCGCACCGTTCATTGCCGCCGCGATTGAACTGTCGCGGCGCCGTCCCGGGCTGCTGCTGCTGGCGCCGATGGCCAACGGTGCGGTGCGCGCCGAGTTCGAGCGCGCACTCGCGGCCGCGCCGCAGGCGGCGCGACTGAACCTGCGGTTGCTCGATGGTCAGGCGCGCGGCGTGCTGACGGCCGCCGACGCGGCCCTGGTCGCATCCGGCACCGCAACCCTGGAGGCACTGCTGTGTCGGTGCCCGATGGTGGTAGCCTACCGGGTCGGCGCCGTGACTGCGTTGCTGCTACGCACACTGCGGCTGATACGACTGCCGTATTTTTCGCTGCCAAATCTGCTGGCTGGAGAGTCTCTGGTGCCGGAATTCGCTCAGGAGGCGGTCACCAGCGACAATCTCAGCGCGGCGCTCGAGCGTGCGCTCGACGATGTCGTGCGTCGCGAGTATTTACAACGCGAATTTCTCCAGGTACATGAGTCACTGCGGGCGGGAGGGGCGGCAAGTGCCGCGCAAGCGGTATTGCGGCTGCTGCGCGACAAGGGGTTGGAGGCGGAGGGCTTGCGGCATTGACGGAACTGATCGCAGGCGTCGATGAGGCCGGGCGCGGCCCGCTCGCGGGTCCGGTGGTCGCAGCGGCGGTGATTCTCGATCCGAAGCGCCCGATCCGCGGCTTGCGCGATTCGAAGCAGCTTGCCCCCGAGCGCCGTCAGGTGCTCTCGGTGCGCATCCGTGAGCGCGCGATCGCCTGGGCGGTGGCGCAGTCCGATCACGAGGAAATCGATCTGCTGAATATCCTGCAGGCCACCCTGCTGGCGATGAAGCGCGCACTGCTCGGTCTTGCGCAGCGTCCAACCATGATAATGATTGACGGTAACTGTGCGCCGCAGCTGGATGATTGTTTTGCCAATTGTGGCGTGCACACCGTCGTTGGCGGCGACGCGATCGTGCCCAGCATCAGCGCTGCCTCGATCATCGCCAAGACCCACCGCGACGCGTTGATGACCAGCATGAGCGAGCGCTATCCCGGCTACGGACTGGCGCAGCATTTCGGTTACGGCACACCGCAGCACCTGCGGGCGCTGGTGCACCTGGGACCATGTCCGATCCATCGCCGCAGTTTCAACCCGCTGCGCAGCTGGCTGAGCGATGCGCTGCCGTGGGGCGAATCCTGCGGCGAACCGGAGCTGGAGCCATGAAGCCGTGCTTCGTCCACCTGCGGTTGCACACCGAGTACTCGCTGATCGACAGCGTGGTCCGGGTCGCCGATCTGATGGGTGTGGTCCGGGCCGAGGCCATGCCGGCGGTGGCCCTGACCGATCAGTGCAATCTGTTCGCGATGCTCAAGTTCTATCGCGCAGCGCTCGAGCGCGGCATACAGCCCATCATCGGGGTCGATCTGCTGCTGAGCGAGGCGGATGAAAAGCAGGGCCCATCACGCTTCACGCTGCTGTGCCAGAACCTTGGCGGCTACCAGAATCTGGCCCGGCTGGTAAGCCGCGCCTTTCTCGAAGGCCAGACCCCCGCCGGTGTGCCGCTGGTGGATCGCGCGTGGCTCGATCGGCGCACCACCGCCGGCCTGATTGCGCTCTCGGGTGCCGCCGACGGCGACGTCGGGCGCGCGTTGCTGCGCGAGCGTGAGCAGCAGGCCCGACAGGCGCTGGATTTCTGGCTGGCCGTGTTCGATGACCGCTACTACATCGAGCTGCAGCGCTTAGGCAGGGCCGAAGAGCGGACCTATCTGCCCGCGGCGCTCAAGCTGGCGGCGCATCGGGGCGTTGCGGTAGTCGCCACCAACGATGTGCGTTTTCTGCGGGCCGACGACTTCGAGGCCCATGAGGCGCGCGTGTGCATTCACGATGGCACGCTGCTGGCGGATCCGGCGCGCCCGCGGCGCTACACGCCGCAGCAGTACCTGCGCAGCAGCGCGGAGATGACCGCGTTATTCGACGACATCCCGGAGGCGCTGGCCAACACGGTGCAGATCGCGCGCCGCTGCAGCCTGCAGCTCACGCTCGATCAGCCGCGACTACCGGACTATCCGGTGCCCGAGGGCAGCACACCCAACGACTTTCTGCGCACCGAGGCCGCACGCGGGCTCGAAACCCGGCTTGCCGCGCTCGGTATCGGCGGCGAGCAGGCTGCGCGCTACCGCGCACGGCTCGCGGCCGAGCTTGAGGTCATATGCCCGATGGGCTTCGCCGGCTACTTTCTGATCGTGGCCGATTTCATCCGCTGGGCGCGTGACAACGGCGTGCCGGTCGGGCCCGGTCGCGGTTCGGGCGCGGGTTCACTGGTAGCCTACGCGCTGCGCATCACCGACGTCGAACCGCTGCGCTACGACCTGCTGTTCGAGCGCTTCCTCAACCCCGAGCGCGTATCGATGCCGGACTTCGACGTCGACTTCTGCATGGAAGGGCGCGATCGCGTGATCGACTACGTGGCCGCAAAGTACGGCCACGAGCGCGTGTCGCAGATCATCACCTATGGCAGCCTGGCCGCCAAGGCGGTGGTGCGCGATGTCGGGCGCGTGCTGGGGCATCCGTACGGGTTCGTCGACCGCATCGCCAAGCTGATTCCGTTCGAGCTCGGCATCACGCTCGCTGATGCGATCACTAAGGAGGCGGAACTCAAGCGGCTCTACCAGCAGGACGATGAGGTGCACAACCTGCTCGACCTGGCGCAGTCGCTCGAGGGCCTGACGCGCAACGCCGGCAAGCACGCCGGCGGCGTGGTGATCGCCCCGTCGGTGCTGACCGACTTCACGCCGCTGTACTGCGAGCCGGGCCGCAGCAGCGTCATCACCCAGTTCGACAAGGATGACGTCGAGGCGGCAGGGTTGGTGAAGTTCGACTTCCTCGGCCTGCGGACGCTGACGGTGCTCGACTGGGCGGTCGCCACGATCAACGCCGAGCGCGCCCGTCACGACGAGACGCCGCTCGAGCTCGGCGCGCTGCCGATGGAGGATGCGCCGACCTACGCGCTGCTCAAGGCCTGCCGCACCACCGCGGTGTTCCAGCTGGAGTCGCGCGGCATGAAGGACCTGATCCG
>DATAJH010000009.1:0-20519 GCA_036262215.1 Steroidobacteraceae bacterium | reverse complement strand
AATAGCCGCTCTCGAGCATCGGCGCCGTCACCCGAAATCGCAGCTTGCCGCACAGGCAGCCGCCGTCGTGGCCAGTCATTATCGCCTCCTGCGGAACTTAACATCGTATGAGAGCCTGGATCGAGTTTTTATACTGCCGGCGTCACGTCGACGGCCGTTTCCATGCCTGGCCACTGCGGATGCGTGCGACGGTACTAGCGCCGCAGGTGGTGCTCTGTACCGTGACCAACATAGAAGCGGGATTCGACGCCTGAGCATTAATACTGTGACGTGCGTCGTTGCCGTCGAGGGCGCATTCGAGGCCCCCAGTTGCATGGTGCAGTCGTGGCTGCGGCCCGACCGGTTATGTGTACGGCAACGCACCGACCAGCTGCGTCCCCGCATGTTCCCATGCGCGGCCCAGTTGCCATCGCAGTTCGATGGCAATCCGACGTACCGGATGCGCCCAGTACTGGGACGCCCGGTTCAATTTGACCTAATTACAGAGAATCACCATGAAATCGAAAGCATTGATGGCCATAACCGGCCTGACAGCCCTCTCTCTTATCGCGAGCGCCCCCTCGTTCGCCCGCACCAAGGCCGAGATCGACATGAGCGCCGACCGGGCCATGGAGCGCTTCTACACGCTCAACCCGCAGGACCGCGACCTGGCCGCGAAGGCCGCAGGTGTATTGGTGTTCGGGAAAGTGACCAAAGGCGGCGCCGGAGTCGCTGGCGAATTTGGCGAAGGTGTACTGCGCATCAACGGCAAGACGGTCGATTACTACAGCGTCGGATCAGCCTCGGTCGGCCTGACGCTCGGTGTCGGCAAGCACAGCGAAGTCATCCTGTTCATGACCCACGACTCGCTCGACAAGTTTACCGACAGCAGCAACTGGTCCGGCGGTGCGGACGGCTCCATTGCCCTGGTGTCGAAAGGCGCCGGCGGGCAATACGATGTCGCTACTCTGGGTAAGCCGATCCTCGGCTTTATCTTTCATGAAAAAGGTCTGCTCGGCGACCTGTCGTTCGAAGGCTCGAAGATCACCAAGATCAAAAATTGATATTGATTGATATTGAGTGTCGGCCGGTGGCGCGCCCAGTCGCGCGCCACCGGCCCTTGATTTCAGCGGCCGCCGGCGACGTCCAGGATTGCACCGGTGGTATAGGACGCGGCATCGCTCAGTAGCCACACGATGGCTTCCGCCACCTCCTCCACACGCCCCGCCCGTCCCATCGGGGTAGTCGCCCCAAGCCGCTGCGCGCGGTCAGGCTGTCCGCCGCTCGCATGAATCTCGGTCTCGATCAGTCCGGGCCGCACGGCATTGACGCGTACGCCCTGCTGCCCCAGCTCCCTGGCAAGCCCGATGGTCAGCGTGTCTAACGCGGCCTTCGAACCGGCATAGTCAACATACTCGTGTGGCGAACCCAGCCGGGTTGCAGCAGACGACACCACAACGATCGACCCGCCGTCGCCACCGCGATCCCGCGACAGGCGTCGCGCAGCCTCACGGGCGCATAGATAAGCGCCGTAGGTATTGACCTCGAACATGCGCTTCAGGCGTTGCGCCGTCATGTCGGCCAGCGCCTGGGCAGGCGCCACGATGCCGGCATTGATCACCACTCCATGCAGCCGGCCCAGCCCGTGTTCAGCACTGGCGAACATCTGCACCACGTCTGCTTCCACGGCGACGTCGCCCCGCATCGTTACAGCCCGGCCGCCGGCCGCGCGCACCGCCTGCGCGGTCTCGGCGGCAGCGTGCTCATCGCGCGCATAGTTGATCGCTACCGACCATCCCCTGGCCGCGCACAGCAGCGCCGTAGCGCGACCGATACCGCGACTGGCTCCGGTGATGAGAATGGAATTCATGGACTGATTATCGCCAGTCTTGCCAGCGTCATGCCGAGCAGTGCGCTGACGACGACCACCAGCAACGGCGGTGCGCGCCAGACGGTGAGCAGGACAAAGCCGATCAGTGCGACCCCGACATCGGCCGCGGTTTTGACGGAACTGGTCCAGATGGGGTTATACAGCGCCGCACCCAGCAGGCCGACCACGGCCGCATTGATGCCGCGCATGGCGGCCTGCGCCCCCGAGCGCTGCCGAAAGCTGTTCCAGAACGGCAGCACGCCGATGAGGATCAGCATTCCGGGTAGAAATATCGCCAGCAATCCGAGCGCAGCGCCCGGCAATCCGTGCGGGGATAGACTCACTACGGCGCCCAGGTAGGCTGCGAAGCTGAACAGCGGGCCAGGGATTGCCTGGGCGGCGCCATAGCCGGCCAGGAAGGCGTCATCGCTCACCCAGCCCGGCACCACAAACGCCTCGCGCAGCAGTGGCAGCACCACGTGACCGCCGCCGAATACCAGCGCACCCGAGCGGTAGAACGCCTCGATCAGGGCCAGGGATTGCGAATGGTAGAGATCGCGCGCCAGCGGCAGCCCCACAAGCAGCAGCACGAAGGCGATCAGCGCCGTGAGTCCCGCGCGGGGAGAAACCGGCACCACCAGATGGGTCGTTATTGCCTGCGCTGGCATCCGGCACAGCCATAGGCCCGCGATCGCGCCGCCCACGATGGCCGCGATCTGGGCCAGCGGTGAGGTGACATACAGAAGAATCAGCGCCGCGGCGAGCGCGATCGTAGCGCGCTCACGGTCGGGACACAGCGTGCGCGCCATGCCCCACACCGCCCGTGCGACGATCGCGACGGCGACCAGCTTGAGTCCATGCAGCAGCCCGACGCCGGCTGGACCATCGAGTAGTGCCGCGCCATACGCGAACAGCACCAGCAGGACTGCCGAGGGCAGAGTGAAGCCGGTCCAGGCCGCGAGGCCGCCAAGGTAGCCGGCGCGCGCAAGACCGATGGAAAACCCAACCTGGCTGCTGGCGGGCCCGGGCAGGAACTGGCACAACGCGACGAGATCGGCATAAGCGGCCTCGTCAAGCCAGCGCCGACGGACGACGAACTCATCCCTGAAGTAACCGATGTGGGCAATCGGGCCACCGAAGCAGCTCACACCCAGCTTCAGAAAGACCAGCAGCACCTCAAACGGCGAGCCCACCAGAGCCCCTTGTCATGTGACGTCCCGCTCGCGCGCATGCTGCAACGACATCCGCGGTGCCTGGTGATTTCGTCGGGCTCATCGGTCAGGACAATAGCTCGCCCCTGCGGTGGTCGCAAACCTGCGCGCCGAAGATCGGCGCCGCCCCGGCGGTGACACCGGCGGTGACACCGGCGGTCGCTACGCAGCGACAGTCTGGTCAGCGCATAAGGTCATAACCCGGGCGCGAAGCAGACGCATGAGCAGAACTTCGGCTGGCGCAACAATTTCTCGTTTGTCCAACCGCTGGTGCGCGGCTAGGGTTTGAGCTTCGAGTCCCCCACTCGATTTGGAGCTGACACCATGGATACCCGTTTGTACAAGACCACGCTGCTGCTCGTGATCGGCCTGATCACCCTGGGCGCGGCCGGCATTTCATCCGCCGCCAGGCGCGCGGTCTCGCTGACCCAGGATCCTCTGGTCATGCGGCTGAGCAAGGATGAATTTCGCATCGCGTTCGGCATCAATGCCGATCGGGGCGCGCCAAACGGCTGCAATGGCGTGATCCGTTATCGGGTCGACTGGAAGACCGAGGACGGCATGACGCGCTCGGAAGTCCGGATGGTCAACTACACCGTGTCGCCGCGCGCCAGCCGCGCCATGACCGTGGACCGGCAGTACTTCGACACCGGCGAAGGCCAGCACACGACCGATGTGATCAAGGTGAGCGTTGACAGGATCACCTGCCTCGACAGCGGCGACTCACACGTACCGCAGCTGGCGTCGGCCGCTATCCCCGTCGCCGCCGCCGCGGCACGTTTGCAGTAGCCGTTCGGAACAGCTTCAGGAACGAGGGCGCTGCGCTCCAGCGGCGAGCGCCAGCGGTGCGAACTCGGGTCGCAGCGCGATCGCCAGCAGTGCCAGCAGCGGCGGCACTGCAAAGCACCACATGTGCAGATAGACGTACGCTAACGCCGCTGCCGCGCAGCCGAAGGCAAAGCCGAGGATATTCGCCGCCATGCTGGCCAGCCGCGTGCGCGTCGGGTCCGCCTCGGGCAGGCCACGCAGCACGTCCACTACATCGATCATCGCCTGCGTCGTGTTGCCGGTCATGATCGTGGTGGGAGGGGCGGCACCCAGATGCAGTCGCTGGGTCGCATTTTGCACCGCCATTGCCGATACTAGTGTCATGCCGGTAACCAGGGCCGGCCAGACATCGCCGTTCGGAAACGGTCCCAGGCGCACGGCGAGCACCGCGCCGGCCACCAGCAGCACCAGCTTCAGGCTCAGCAGCACACGAAGTTGCGATACCGCGTGCGCGGCCAGCGCATAGCCAAGCACACGCACCAGCGCCACCACCACGCAGAACAGCGGCAGCGCAATCAGTTTGGCCACCACGCCGGAAGTGCCCAGTACCAGCGCGGCGCCGAGCGTCACGAAATTGCCGGTCACATGGGCGCTGAACAGCCCCTGCAACGCCAGGAAGCCGGCGCTGTCCACATAGCCACCGTTGACGCTGAGCAGCACCGGAAGCGACAGTTTCATCCGAAGTTCGCGCGCAATCCCGCCTCCGCGCATGCCGTTTACACCGTGTGGTAAGCCGGCACCTTAGCCGCCGGGCAAATTCGTGTCCACGCAAGATTGCCAACCGCCGACTCCCGCCCGACCACCCCCATTGCCGGCGCTGGCATCCTCAGCATGATTTTTGCGGCGTGCGGATGCATCATCGCGGCTGGCTATCGCGTTTCCTGGAGTAACGTCAATGACCGGCACCGCCGACACAGATCATGGCATCGTGCGCATCGCTTCATACCACGCGGTTGCCGAGACGATGGACCGCATCGAATCGCTGCTGAAGGCCCGCGGCATCCTGGTGTTCGCACGCATCGATTTCAGCGCCGACGCCGCCCGTGCGGGCCTGACGATGCCGCCTGAGCAGTTGCTGATCTTCGGCAATCCCAAAGCCGGCACGCCGTTGATGCTGGCCGCACCCATCGCCGGCCTCGATCTGCCGCTCAAGGCCCTGGTATGGGAAGACGCCGATGGCCGCGCATGGATTGCCTACAACGACCCGCAGTACGTCGTGCGGCGTCACGCTCTCGCGCCCACGCTGAGCGCAAATCTGGCCGCGGTGGTGCCGATCCTCGAGTCTGCGGCGCAAGCTTAGCGACGCCCGCCTCGCGATCGGCCAGTTCAGCTCCAGGCTGGTGCAGGCCTGCAAGCGGCAAGCACCCGCCGTCGAGCCGTCACGCTGACGCAGCGCCGCGACGTGTCGCCGACGGCGTCTGCCGTCGGGACCTGCCGGCGCGGCTCAGCGTTCGACGAAGGCACGCTCGATGACGTAATCGCCGGGCTCACCGATATGCGGGGAAATCCGGAAGCCGTGCGCATCCAGCAGCGCGCAGCTGTCGGCCAGCATGGCGGGACTGCCACAGACCATTACCCGGTCGCAGGCACAGTCGATCGGCGGCAGATCGAGATCCCTGCCCAGACGTCCCGATTCGATCAGGCTCGTCAGCCGCCCATGGTTGCGATACGGCTCCCGGGTCACGGTCGGGTAATAATGCAGCTGCCGGTGCACCGCTTCTCCCAGGTACTGGTCCGTCTGCAACTCGGCAATACGATGTCTGACCACGGCAGTCTCGCGCACCCAGCGCACCCCATGCACGAACACCACGGTCTCGAAGCGTTCGTAGACTTCCGGATCCTTGATCACGCTCATGAAGGGCGCGGCACCGGTGCCGGTACTCAGCAGATAAAGGCGCTTTCCGGGCTTGAGATCGTGCAATAGCAGCGTGCCGGTCGGCTTGCGTGACACCAGGATTTCATCGCCCGCGCGTATGTGCTGCAGGCGCGAGGTCAGCGGGCCGTCGGGAACCTTGATGCTCAGGAACTCCAGATGCTGCTCATGATTGGCGCTGGCGATGCTGTAGGCGCGCAGCAGCGGCCGGCTGTCGATCTGCAAACCCACCATGACGAACTGCCCGTTGTCGAACCTGAGACCCTGGTCACGCGTCGTGGCGAACGTAAACTGGGTATCGGTCCAGTGTTGAATTTTGAGCACACGCTCAGTACCTATTGCGGCCAAGATCCAGCCACCTCGTCAGCTCATGGGTGAGACGCGTATGTTAGCGGCTATGCATGCCGGATGAAGCGCCGGTTGGGCTATGGCTAGATAATCGGTTGTTATGAAACCGTCCGCTGCACGCCGGGCGGCGCGGCGGTCACTTCTTCAGTAACGCTTGCACCGCATCGAACAGCGCGTGAATACCGAATGAGACGTCCTGAATCCCGCCATTGACGAAAAACGTCGGCGTCCCGCGCACGCCGCTGTCGCGCCCGCTGCGCTGATGCTCACGAATGCGCTGCAGATAGACCTGATCGTCCATCTCCGCGGTGTAACGCGCCATGTCGAGCCGCAGGCGTTCGGCGTAGCTGCGAAGCTGCTGGGTCTTCAGATGCAGTTGATTTTCGAACAGCAGATCGTGCATCGGCCAGAACTGGCCCTGGGCACCGGCGCATTCGGCCGCCTGCGCCGCCATCAGCGCGTGCGGGTGCACTTCCTCGAGCGGATTATGGCGGAACGCGAATCGAACCCGCTCGGCAAAACGCTCCAGCAGCAGTTTGACTGCCGGCGCCGCCTGCTTGCAGTTCGGGCACTCAAAGTCGGCGTATTCCACCACCGTGACCGGCGCATGCTCCGGACCCAGCACGTGATCCACCGCGGTCACCGGTGCGGTCAGTTGGAAGAAGTGACTCGCGGTCAACGACGCACCGGCGGGGTCATTTGACTTCGTGACTCCATGGCAGCGGATCGCTCGCCGGAAAGGTGTCGTCGAGCTCCTCGTCCAGTTCCTGGTCGAGATGCTTATCCTCGGGCGTCAGCTCAGGTTCGGCGGCCGGAGCCTCGGGCGTCGGCGCCGGTCCCGTCGATGGTGGTGTCCTGGTGCGCGGATCGGCCATCGCTACTTCGATGGCAACACGGACTGTTTGAGCCGCTGCAGGCTGTTGAACAGCAACCAGGCGCGGCCGATGTAACCCATGGTGCGCCCGGCACCCAGCCCGAGCGCGAGCGCCGCGCCCGCTCCAAGGATCAACGGCGATATCCGCAGCCGCCGCACCATGGCCACGCCACGCTCGAACTTTTTCACATCCGCGTCAATCCGCGCCAACGCTGCCTCCATTCGCTGGCGCTGCGCGGTGCAGCGTAGCTGCAGCGCCCCGCGGCGCCGCGCAAACTCGGCGGCGCGGGTGATCATGGCGGTGCCTTGAGAATGGCGCGGTCTTTGGCCAACTCGGTCAACGTGGTGGCAAACAGGCTGCGTTGCATCCGCAGTTTCGCCACCATCACGCCGGTCGCCACCGCAGCGAGCAGCAAAAACATGCACATCAATAACACTGCGACCAATACCCGGTGGCTGTCCCAGAACACGAAGATCAGTGCCAGACCGCCGAATAACAAACCCAGTCCGGCAGCCAGCAGTGCACTCAACAGCCACAGCACCTGCCCTACCAGGGCCTCCAGGCCCTCCTGCAGCTCGGTAAACACGAGCTCCAGGCGCGTCTGCACCATCTCCAGTGCAGTAATGAAAAGCTGACCGACCGAGTCAAGGAAACCACTGATCCGCGACTGTTGTGATTCCCCCGGAAGCTCGGTCATGCCGTACTGTCCATTGGTCTGCTCAGTCTCTCGAGCGCATCAGCAGCGCGCCGAGCACGAATCCGGCCAGCGCGGCGAAACCCACCGACTGCCATGGATTCTCGCGCACGTACTGATCACCTTTCTGCACGTACTCGCGGCCCTGGTCGAGGATGCCCTCCTGGACATCAGCCAGCCGCTCTTTCGCGGTGGCCAGGGTTTCGGCGGCCTGCGCCTTGGCTACATCGATCTTGTCGCCGGCATAGGACGCGGACGCCTTCAGCAGCGCCTCTGAATCGCGGATCACGGCCTGCAGATGCTCGTACAGCTGTTCGGCATCGACCGGATCGGCCATAGTGGATTTCTTTCTGGCTTTCATTGCTGGTTCTCCGAAGGATGTTAGTCGCGGCATACCGAGCAGCGCAACTTGTCTGGTCGCAGCCGCTGACGGGACATCGATATTAACTCAGCGTCGGCGGCATCCTGTCCTTTCCTGCTGTAGGACGACACGCAGTACCGCCTGGTCCAGGTACGGACGTCCGCGATAGCGCTGATATTCGAGCGCGGTACGCCGGCCATCGGCCGCCGGCCCGGAGATCGCAACGCAGTGCTCGATTGCGGTGGCCCGCGCAGGGTGATGACCCTGCAATGCCTCGTCCAGGACGCGTCCTGTCAGCACCCCATGCGGCCGCGACGTCCAGCCCAGCAGATGCAGCAATGTCGGCGCAATGTCCGCATTGCTCGCCGGCATCGGATCGCGATACTTCGCTTTAAAATCCGGGCCGGTTGCGGCCATGAAATTGAACGTATTGTCGCGCCCGAAGCTGCCGTGCATGCCCTGCCCCTGCTGCAGCGCCGTGTCGGCAATCTGCACCGCGTTCTGCAGCGGGTTGCCGGACGCCGCCTGCTTCGCATCGAGCACGAAGGTCCGGAAGCTCACGACGATCGCGGGCCGCGGCAATTTGCTGCTGCCCAGCAGCGCAATGCTCGACAGCGGCAGCGCTCCGGGCAGCGCTCCGTACTGATCGTCCACGAACAGCGCGCCGACATAGTCGAGCCCGGAAAGAAACGCCACCAGCCCTCGCGCCTGCGGCGCATCGCCATGCGGCAGGTAAATCAGGTCGGAGCCGCCGCCGGCTGCGACCGCGACCTCCGCATCGGTATGATCCAGCGCGCGCCCCGTGCCGCCGATCAGCCCGTTACCGAGCACGCTGTGTACGCCGGCGGCCAGGCGCTGGTAGATCGGATTGCCGTCCGCATCCTGGCCAGGGCGGTCGGGATCGTACAGCGGCTGCTGCAGATGCTGCGCCAGGTCGATCGCCAGGAATCCCGGCGGCAGGAATCCCGCCGGCACATCATCGTAGTGCGGGCTGGCGCTGAAACTTGCGCTGCCGTGATGCCGGACATCGATATCGTGCTTGCTGATGGTCGCAAATCCATGATCGGAGGTCACGAACACATCGGTCGTGGTGGCAAGCGCGGCATCGGCGCGGATGTACTCGAGAATCTGCCGCAGATTTTCGTCGGCGTCGCGCACCGCGGCCCGCGAGGTTGGACCGTTGATGCCCGGGACCAGCGCGTTGAGGCTGTCGCCCTGGTTATGCTGCGTGCCGTCCGGGTCGCGCGACCAGTACAGCAGCACGAATGGCCTGCCGCGTCGCTGCAGCAGCGGCAGTACCGCGCGCGTGGTCGCCGCGACAAAAAACTGCTGCTGCGCCGAATTGGAATCATGGGTTCCGGCGCTGCTGCTGTTGCCGGCGCTCTGGTGGCGCGGCGGCGGCGCAGCCGGCAGCCCGGCGGCGTCCAACGCCGAGCGCACCTCGGCGTCCAGCGGCGGGGCCTCGGCACCGGTCGCATCGTCGATGATGATGGTCTGCGGCACGCCGAAACGACCGTCTTTCGGCGCCAGCTGCGTGACGTCCTGGATTGCCGCCGGCCCGAGCTTGCCGATCGCCGCAGTGCTGTAGCCGTTGTCGCGCGCCAGCGCCAGAAGCGTGTCCTCGCCCAGGTAATTGCCCTCGAAGTGATCGTCAAGATCGCCGAGCACCGCGTCGTTCTCGATGTACGCTATCTCGCTCGCGCTGCGATGCCCGAAGTTGCCGCTGTCGAACATCCGGTAACCGGTGTAAATCGCATTGGCGAAATCGCCGGTGTCGCCCAGATAGTGGCCGGTCGCGATGGCTGAGGCGTTGGGCGTGGTGAAGGTGGGAAACAGCGAATGACTGTTGTCGAAACTCACCCCCTGCTCGCGCAGTGCATTGAGCGTCGGTGCATCCTGCGCGTTGACCGATCCGGGGCGCAGCCCGTCGGCAACGAAGATTACGACATTGCGTGGTGCCGCCGGCAGCGCCACCGGGCCGCACAGCACTAGCGCCATTACCACGAATTGCAGCCCGCGTCGCATCGATCGAAGCCTCCGTGCGGCTACGGTATCGATCTGCGTGCGGCCGATCAAGCGCTCGCTAGATTCCGGGCAGCAGGCTGAGCGCCATGTCGCGCGCAATTCTTGCGGCATTGAGCCCGCTGCGAAACAACAGTGCCGCCGAGGATTTATCCGCCTCGCTGGTTGCGCTGGTCCAGCGACTCCAATAGCTCATGTAGAGCAGCTTGACCACATCCTGATGCGCGGCATAGATGGCACTGCTCTCGGCAACCCGCGGACTGGTGGCTTCACTGGAGCGCCCGCTGTCAGGCATTCTGGCTCCCCTGGACCTCGATCCAGCAGGCGAAGATCGCGTGCCCATCGACCATCATCGGCGGTCCGGCGCGATGCGCCTGCAGCCCGAGGCGGCGGATCAGCCGCTCGATACCCACCGGCGATGCCGTGATCAGGCGCCGTGCGCCGCGCTCGGCCGCACAGGCCACTGAGGCGCGCATCAGCAGCGCCGTGGGCGAGGTTGCGAATTGCGCCAGCGGCGTGGCGGCGCGTGCGTTGAAATTCATCGCCGCAAAACGCGACAGCTCCCACACCGTGGCGTCATGGGGCGGCGGCAAGCCATTGAGCAACTGCGGAAAGAGCTCAGCCACCACATAGGGCCGCGTGGTCTGCAACAGCCGTGAACAGCCGACGATATTGCCTGGCTCATCCTCCACCATCACGTACACCGTATCCGGCCGATCGAACTGGTCGGTTTCCGCGCCGTCGTGCACCTGCAACCGCCAACCGAGCTGTTCGACAAAGACGCGGTGGCGGTAGTGAGTCACTCGGCCGTAGTAACCTTCCGGTAATCCCGCGGCAGCCCCTGATATGACTCGCATAGCGACCTCGGTGCTTGTGGCACACACGAGGGCTACTTCTAGAGACTCGATCGACTCTCGGTAACTGTAAGATTTGACAGGTGGCGGGCGTAGCGATTGCTGATGTACTGGTCGACTGACCGCTCCCAACCCAAATTATCAACCGCGACGCGCAGCAGCGCCCCGGTGAACCGCGCACCCAGGTCCTGCCGCCGCGCATCCACCAGCATGACGTTGCTGCGCACCTCACCTTCGCGCTGGTAGCGCACCCGGCAGCCGATGGTGGCAATACGCCAATCCCAGCCGAGCGAAAGCGCAGGGCTGGTCTGGCTGACCCACTCGGTATAACCCACGATCGACGCCAGGCAGGCGCCGCTGGCGGTGCTGGGAGGCAAATCAAGGTCGGGGTCGAGCTCGGACAGCAGGTGGGCGAGTGGAATGGCGCGCAGCGCCGTCTCCGTCAGCCGCACGTAACCGTCGGGCGAGACCGCCAGGGGCGCCCGATCGCAGCTGGCAGCCCGCCGGCCTCTCGAATTCATGTCGACCAACCACTCACAGGCCGCAACACTACACGGCCACACGAGAATGCTGTAGTGTAATATTTGACAGGTCGAGAAAAATGCTGCGGCACACGTGACCGCGCGCCGTGGGAGCCCTCGTGAAAGCCTGGCAGGATGATCAGCTGCAATCGTTGTTGAAGGAGGACAACGAGCACAGGATTTTCGACAAGCTCGCCGAGATCGCCCGCCGGCTCGGATTCGACTACTGCGCTTACGGCGTGCGACCGCCACTGCCGCTGACCCGCCAGCGCATCGTTATGTTCAACAACTACCCCACCGAATGGCAAGGTCAGTACGCGCGCGAGAATTATCTCGCCGTGGATCCGACCGTGCAGCACGGTCTGCGCTCGCCGCTGCCGGTGATCTGGAGCGATGATTTTTTCTCCGGTGCGCGCCCGTTCTGGGAACAGGCGCGCATGCACGGCCTGCGCTACGGCTGGGCGCAACCCTGTCGCGACGCCCACGGCATCCTCGGCATGTTCACGGTCGCACGTTCGCACGACGAACTTACCGACCAGGAGATGCAGGAGAAGAATTTCCGCCTGTCGTGGCTGACGCAGATCGCGCATATCTCGATGACGCGCGTTCTGGTCAAGCGAATGGTGCCGGAGTCCAGTGTGCGCCTGTCGGTACGCGAGACCGCAGTGATTCGCTGGACCGCCGAGGGAAAGACCACGTCCGAGATCTCCGAGATCATGGGTCTGTCGGTGCGCACGGTGACGTTTCATATCGGCAACGTGGTCAAGAAACTCAATGCCAGCAACAAGACCGCGGCCGCGGTGCGCGCCGCGGTGCTCGGCCTGCTGTGCTGACGCTCAGTATTCGAACTGGTAGGTGAGCCCGACGCTGCTGCCCGGATCGTTCTGCGGGGTCGCGCCCTGTACCGTACCGCCTCCGGTGCCGAGCGTGGTCTGCAGCTTCAGGCTCTTGGTCAGATCCACCTGCACCTGGGCCTGGGTCGCGCCGCTGGTGCTCTGCTTGGCGCCGATATATACCCGCCGTGTGACGTAGCGCCCGGCCTCGATGGTTGCCGCATTGCTGGTCTCCCCGGCGGTGCCGGTGGCGGCGCCGTTGTTGCTCGAGCCGCCGCCGATCGCCAGCCGGTCCAGGCCCAGCTTGCGTTGCACGGCATTGATCGGATTGAACCGGCTGCTGCCGCCCACGCCGCCCATGGTCGCCAGCGCGGCGCCGATCTGCGCCAGCTGCAGCGGTGTCAGTTGCGTCACGCTGACGCCGAACAACAGGCGCGACAGAATCTCGTCCTGCGGCATTTCCGGCGTGCTGCTGAGTGAAATGACCGGCGCATCGGCATAGCCGGTGACATTCAGCGTCGCGGTAACCCCGCCGCTGGTATTGGTGGCCGCGAAATCGAGCGTCGGGTCGATCTTCTTTTTCACCCCATAGCCGTTGAATCCCACCCGGCCGCTGCTGAAGGTCAGCGTTGCGCCGGCGACGTTGACCGTGCCATTGCGCAGATCGAAGCCGCCGCTGATGTCCGGATCGGCGCTGCTGCCGCCGATACGCAGCTGCCCGCCAAGTTCCGCATCCAGGCCGCGGCCGCGCACGAACACGGCGCGCGGCGCCGTCACAGTCAGGTTCAGCATCACGATGGTCGCGGGGGTCTTGGACACCGGCGCCGGCTTCTCGCCCGGACGCACCACGGTCAGCACCACCACATCGGGCGGCAGCGCATTGGGAATGTTGATGTCGGCATGATCGATCTGCACGCTGCCGCTGGCGTTGAGCTGACTGCGCAGTCCGCCGCTGATCTTCAGGTCCATGTCGACGGTCGCGGTCAGCAGGTCGCTCGCGAACGGCTTCGCGCCGTGCGCCGTAAGTTGTAGGGCCACCGGCAAACTGCCGCTACCGAGCCCGACCGTGCCGCTGGCGCTGATGGTGCCCTTGCCGGCATGCGCTGTGAGCTGCTTCAACTGCAGCTGCTCGCCGTCCGCATCCAGCGTCGCGCTGACGTCGCTCAGGTGCGTGCCACGCGGATAATCCTCCAGGTCCCCGCCGGTCAGTACCAGCGTGCCACGCGCCTGCGGTGCCGCCGGCGTGCCGGCCAGCTCGGCATCGATCTTGACTGCACCGAGCACACGCTGCCCGCTCGCCTCGATGATCGGATTGATCACGTTCAGGTTGAAATTGCCGCTGAGCTTGAGCGCGATCGGCGCGTCACGGTTGAGCGGCACCTGGCCGCTGGCCTGCATCTGCAGGCCATCGCCGGCATGCACCTGCAGCTCGACCTGCGCAGTCTGCTCGCGCAGTTGCGCGCTGGCGTCGATGTCGGTCGACGGCAGCCCCCTCGCGGCACCATTGCTGGCCCGCAGGCCACGCCCCTGGACTCGCAGCAGACCCTGCGGATGCTCCAGACTCCCGGTCAGATCGACGTCGGCGTCAACGCGGCCTTCGGCCTGCAGATCCGGCCACAGCACACGCAGCTGCGCCGGCGTGAAGTCGCGCAGCACGCCATGCAGCTGTAGCGTCGGCGTCAGCCGGCCGCTGGCCTGCAATGTCGAATCTCCCATTCCCAGGCGTAACTGCTCGAACGCGATGCCGTCGTCAAACGACATCAAGGTCGGCGCCAGCAGGCGCAGCGTCTGTTGCCGGTAGTCGGCGCGCAATGCAGTCAGGCGCAGCTCGCGCCGCTCGACATCGAGCGTGGCCGAGGTGTCGAGCTGCAGCGCCGGCAGACCGTTGGCCTGCACGCTGGCCGCCGCATGCAGCTTCGGGCTCGCTATCGGTCCGCGAAGCTCGGCGGCAAGCTTGGTGACTGCGCCGCTGAGCAGCGCCTGCGCCGTCAATTGTAGCGCCAGCACCGGCCGCACGCTCGGGTCGATGATGTCGCCGCGCAATTGCAGCAGCTGCAGCTGCTGCGCCGGTACGCCGGCATCGTGGGCGTCGACCGTGATGTGCGCGCGGCTGCCGCCGGCCGTGCGGTCGAACAGCGCGCTGGCATCCAGGCTGCCCTGGATGGGCTGCCCGAGCAGGCGGTCGAGATCCTCCAGTCGCGCGACGTGCAGCTCCAGGCGGCCTTCGGGGTCGACGCCCTTGGCGTCGACGCGCAGCGCACCGTCGAGACGGGCGCTCTTCCAGTCACCGCGCTCGATCCGCGTCGCGAGCGTGCCAGCGGCGTCGCGCTCGACACTGGCGGTGAGATGCAGTGGCGACTCATCCAGCGTGCCGGTGAGATCGATGCGGCCATTGGGCCGCTGCGGCAGATCGTGCGCTTGCAGGCTCAGCCGCACCGGTCCGGGCGTCGTTCCATGCAACGACAGCGTGCCGCTGACATCAGCGTCCAGCGTCAGCACCGGCGCTGCGCCCTGCAACTGTCCCTGGGCATTGAGCTGTCCTGCCAGCGCCGGTGACAGCGCCGCCAGATCCGGCAACGCGAATTTGAAGTCCAGGGCCAGCTTGCCGAGTGCATCGCCGCCGTGCACCGACAGCTGCAACTTGCTTGCCTCGAGCTGTGAACGTTCAATCTGGAAATTGTTGTCGCTGAATACCAGCGTCGCACTGACCTTGGCGCGCGGCGCGAGCAGATGCACCAGCGCGGCGTCGCCGCCGTCGACTGCCAGCTCGCCGCTCACATCGACACGCCGTGACTGTCCGGTCGTTTTCAGCTGCGCCTCAAGATTGCCGCGGCCCTTGAGATCCACGGCCGCGAGCGCCGCCAGCGGCTCGATGTCCTTCAACGCCAGGCTCAGGGTGCCAGCGCCGGCGTTGCTCCAGCGACCGCGGGCGCCAAGCAGCGGGTGCGACAGCGTAAAATCCACCGGCCGCGCAGCATCGCCGAGCCGCGCCTGCGCGTGCAGCTCCAGTGGAGATGCGGACAGGATGCCGAGGAAGGGTTGGGGCAAGACCAGTCCACCCAGGCTGGCATCCAGCGCCACCGCATCGCCCTCGCCGTGCAGATCGGCCGTGAGCGCTGCGAGCTGCAGCGGGCCGGCGATGAGCCCCGCGAGTTGCAGCTGCGCGGTGGTGTTCGGTGCCGCGAGCGTGCCGCTCCAGCTGCCGCGCAGCGACAGGCTGCGCCACGACAGATCCGGCCGCGGGCTCATTGCCGTCGCATCGAGCATGACCTGCAGCACCGCGGCACGCGTGTTGAGGTTCACGCTGCCGGCGGCACTGCCCTGCAGTGCGCCGCCATGCAGCGTGAGCCGCGTGTCGATCGCATCGCGCGGGCCATCGAGAGTCAGATGCGCCGACAGCACTCCCAGGTCTGGCAGCTGTATCAGATGCGTCAGCGGCCCATTCGCGTCTTCTTCCACATCGAGCTGTCCGCGCACACGCGCACTGTCGACGTGCAGCAGCACGCGGTAGGTGGCGGGCACCTCATCCAGCCGCTGCGCGGTCAGCTGCCCGGAGGCCTGTTGCCATGACGTGATGCTGGCACCGCCCTGCAGCCGCAGGGCGACCGCATTGCCGGCCAGCGGCGCGCCCAGCTCGAGCCGTTGTATATCGAGTTTGTCGACCCGCAGCCGGCGCAGCCACAGCCCGCTCGATGGGCTCGGCGGGTTGCGCGCCGGGTAGTCGGGCGCGCGCTCGATGTGAACCCGGGCAGCCTGCAGCAGGTCGACGCGTGCGTGGCGCCGGATCAGCGGCAGCGGCCACCAGTTGAGTTGCAGCTCATCGGCTTCGAGCCACTGGCCCTGCGGATCGCTCAGCTGCAGCCGCGCCAGCCGCAACTGGTCCGGAAAACGGCCCGCCAGCCCCTGCAGCACCACCCCGCCATGGGTCAGGCGCGCGGTGCTCGACTCGATCAGTCGCCGGCCGCGATCGGTGTTGGCGAACACCAGCACGGCCGTGCACAGCACGACCGGCAGCAGCAGCAGCCCCGCGGCGGCGATCAATATGCGATATCTGCGCGCCATCTAGAACGCCTGTCCCAGCCCGACGTAGATCTCAAACGCATCTCCACCGGGCAGTCGGCGCACCGGCAGCGCGATGTCCAACCGGATCGGGCCGATCGGCGTGTAGTAGCGCATCCCGGCGCCGTAGCCGACGCTCGGCCTGCCCTCGAATGGCCGCGGATCGGTCGATACCTTGCCGGCATCGACGAATGCGGCAGCACCGAAATTGGCGCCAAAGCGCTGTCGAAACTCGATGCCGGTGGCCACCAGGTCGGTGCCGCCGGTAGGAATCGGCTGCGAGGGCGGAGCAGGAGCGACCGGATTCGGATTGGCGGGGGTCGGCGGCGGCGCGACCGGGTTGGGAAAGTTCGGCCCCACCGACTGATACTTATATCCGCGCACGGTGGCACTGCCGCCGGCGTAGAAGCGCTGGTCCGGCGGCAGGCCGAACTGGCCGGCGCCGTGAGCTTCGGCGATCAGGCCGCGCAGCGCGATGACGCTGCGCCCCGGCGGCGTCCAGTGCAATCGCGCCAGATCCAGATAGGTGGACGCCGTGCCCTGAAATATCACGAAGGTCGAGTTCGGATGGCCGAGCGACTCGGTCGGTGCCAGCGACAGCGTCACGCGCAGGCCATGCAGCGGATCGCTGAGCGGATTGGCCAGCGCCGTGCTGTCGTATTTTGCGGTCAGCGGCAGCGATATCAGCGTGTAGTAGAAATTGGCGCCGTTATAGAAATTTGCGGCCTGCTGGAAAATCTTCTCCTGCTCGAGGTTCACGCCGACGGCGACGTTCCATACCGGCGACAGTTTACGGCTCAGCGTCACCCCGCCGATCTGCGCGGTCTGATCGTAAGCGATGAGAGGCTGCTTCAGCGCCGTCAGGTTGAACTGCAGTGCCTGGTCGGGCCGTACAAAATCCGGCTTGTTCAACTGCGCGCCGAGGTTGTAGCCCAGGCCGGTAGTATCGCTGCCGCCCCAGTCGGTGATGGTGGCGCTCAGGGTGAGCAGCTCCGCATTGCCGAACACATTGCGATCGGCCCAGGTGAACCCGCCGCTGCCGCCCAGATCGCTCGAATACGCCGCGGTCACGCTGACCGCGTGGCGCTTGCGCTCCTGCACCTCGAACGTCACCGGCAGGCTGCCGCCCTGTACCTCGGCTTCCTTGGGCAGGCGCACCGAAATCCCGGAAAAAGTGCCCAGTGCCAGCAGGTCGGCGCGGGCGCGCTCGATCCGGCTCGGGCTGTACGGGTCGCCGGCACGCAACTTCACGCGCTTTTGCAGGAACGCTTCGTTCAGGCGCTTCATGCCTTCAAAGTGAATGGCGCCGAGTTGGTACACGCCCCCGGGGGTGGCCTTGAAGCTCACGTCCAGCACCTTGTCCTGCGGCTTCTGGTAGGCAATTGGATCATCGACCTTGGCGAACGCATGGCCTTCCTCCTGCAGCGCGTTGAGCAGTCGTTCCCCGGCGGCAATCACGTCGGCTGCTACCGCGGGCGCGCCGCTCTTTAGAGCGAACGCAGCAGAGGCCTTGGCGCTGACCTCGCCGTCGATCGCGACCTGGCCCAGATGGTAGAGCGGTCCGGTCTCGACGTTGATCTGCACCGGCGCACGGGTGCCCGCAGGCAGGGCTTCCAGGGCCGCCGGCAATCCGGAATCGTCCAGCGCGCGGCCGGTGATGGTGATGCTCAGGCGCGATTCGTAATAGCCGAAACTCTCGAGCACGGTGCGCAGCCGCTCATAATCCGCGCCCGCCCGGCCGATCAGTGCAAATGGGCCGGCCGGTGCCGAGGTGCGCAGCGATTCCAGCTGCGAGCTGGCCTTCAGCGCCGCATCCAGCGGACCGTGCCCGGTGCTCTCGATCCGCAGCGTATAGGGTTGCGGATCGGCGGCGCGCACCGCCGGCGCCGCCAGCAATGCCGTGATCAGGATCGATGCCGTGAACCGCATGACGATAGTATGCCCGTAGTCCCGCATCATGCCGCCTGCCAGGCCTGGGCGCAGTACGCGGCCGGCGCCGGTAGGCGTAGGACTTTGGGCGCCTAATCGAGCGCCTGCTGCAGGTCCGCCTTCAGGTCCTGCACGTCTTCAATGCCCACCGACAGCCGGCACAGCGTGTCAGTGATCCCCAGCGCCTCGCGCGCCGCGCGCGGCACGCTGGCATGGGTCATGATGGCCGGATGCTCGATCAGGCTCTCCACACCGCCGAGCGACTCGGCCAGGGCGAATACCTGGCAGCGCTCCAGAAATCGCTTGGAGTCCTCCAGTCCACCGTTGAGCTCGATCGAGATCATGCCGCCGAAGGCGCTGTGGCCGTGTGGATCGCGCATCTGCGAACGTGCCAGCGCGTGCTGCGGATGCGAGGCCAGCCCCGGATAGTGCACGCGTCCCACCTTGCCATGGCGCTCGAGGAAGGCGCCCAGTTCCAGCGCGTTCTCGCAGTGACGCTGCATGCGCAACGCCAGCGTCTTGAGCCCGCGCAGCGCCAGGAACGAATCGAACGGCCCGGCCACCGCGCCCACCGAGTTCTGCAGAAACGCCAGCCGCTCGGCCAGCTCGGCGTTGTCGCCCACCACCAGCACGCCGTTGACGACATCCGAATGACCACTGAGGTATTTGGTGCCCGAGTGCATCACCACGTCGAAGCCGGCCGACAGCGGCCGCTGCAGGTAGGGGGTGGCGAAGGTGTTGTCGGCTGCCGCCAGGATGTGCTGCCGGCCGGCTATGGTGGCGATCGCCCCGAGGTCTGCCAGCTTGAGCATCGGGTTGCTGGGCGTCTCCACCCAGATCAGGCGGGTCGCGGGCACGATCGCGGCCTGCACCTGCGCGATGTCGCGCATATCGACGAACGAGAATTTCAGCCCGGCGGACGACTCGCGCACGCGGGTAAACAGCCGCCGGCTGCCGCCGTACATGTCATCCGAGGCGATCACGTGATCGCCCGGCGACAGCAGCTCGAGCAGCGTCGCAGTCGCCGCCAGCCCGGAAGCGAAGGCAAAACCGCGCGTGCCGTCTTCCAGATCGGCGATGCAACGCTCATACGCGAAGCGCGTGGGATTCTGGCTGCGCGAGTATTCGTAGCCCTGGTGCACCCCCGGACTGCTCTGCACGTAGGTGGAGGTCGCATAGATCGGCGGCATGACCGCGCCGGTACTCGGATCCGGCGTCTGGCCGGCGTGGATGGTGCGCGTGGCGAATGCCGTTCGCGCCGGTCCGGATGACGGATGCTTGCTCATACGCTCCACTTTCGATTCGAACTGGCTAGAGCTGCTTGCGCAGATAATTGAGCAGGTCGATGCGCGTGATCAGGCCGACGAAGTGACCGTGCTCGGCGACGATCGGCACGTGGTCGCGCTGGAATATCGGCAGCAGGTCGGCGATCGGCGCATCGTGCGCGATGGTCTCCAGGTCGGTCACCATCGCGGTACTGACCGGATCCTGAAATCGCGATGGGTCGGTATGCAGATGCATCACCAGGTCCGATTCGTCCACGATGCCGATCACCTGCTCGCCCTGCATCACCGGAATCTGCGACACATCGAACAGCTTCATGCGCCGATAGGCCTGCATCAGCGTGTCCTCGCGCGACAGCGTCACCGCGCCGCCCTCCTGATAACGACGCACGATCAGATCGAGCAGATTGCCGAGCCGCGGGCGTTCCAGCAGTCCCTGATCGAACATCCAGAAATCGTTGTACATCTTGCTCAGGTACTTGTTGCCGCTGTCGGGCACCAGCGTGACCACACGCTTGGGCGCGGTCTGCTCGCGGCAATAATGCAGCGCCGCCGCCACCAGTGTGCCGGTGCTCGAGCCGCCCAGAATACCTTCCCGGGACAGCAGGCTGCGCGCGGTATAAAAGCTCTCCGCATCGGGGATCTGGTACGCCCGGCGCACCCGCGACAGGTCGCAGATCGGCGGCACGAAATCATCGCCGATGCCTTCCACCAGCCACGAACCCGCGGCCTTCTGGATTTTTCCGGTGTGCACCACATCGGTCAGCACCGAGCCCGCAGGGTCCGCCAGCACCATCTCGACGTGCGGCGCGACGCGTTCGAAATAGCGCGACAGGCCGGTGAGCGTGCCGCCGCTGCCCACCCCCACCACCACCGCATCGAGCATCTGCCCGGTCTGCGCCCAGATCTCCGGTCCGGTGGTCGCCTCGTGCGCCAGCGGGTTGGCGGGATTGGCGAACTGATTGACGTAGAAACTGTT
>DATAJH010000008.1:0-22198 GCA_036262215.1 Steroidobacteraceae bacterium | reverse complement strand
ACTCGAGCCTCCCAGTGAGCTCCGACCCCGCGAGCGCTACGTCAGCCCCAGTCGAGGAGACGCAAGGCACGGCCCAGCCCGCGATCGCCTCGAGCGGCCTGGCGAGACTACAAAGTGCCAGCGCACTGGCCAGCGAGCACTTGTGGAGACTGGCTTTCGGCGCAGCTCCAGGACAGGAAGTGCCGCCGGAACACGCACGGGTACGCGAAGCGGTGCTGCGGGTACTGCAGGCGCCCAAGCTCGATGAGAAGCATTTTCCGCGCCGCCCGACACTCATGCCGCAGCTGCTCCACGCGATGAAAGATCCCACCGTGGGGGCCGGAGCGCTCGCTGCCATCATTGCCCAGGATCCAGTGTTGACCGGCGACACGCTGCGACTGGCGAACGCCAGCTACTACCGCACGGCATCGAAGCCGATCGAGACCATCCAGCGAGCGGTCGTCATCTGCGGCACCGATGGACTGCAATCCCTGGTCGCAACCGCCCTTATGCGCCCGGTGTTTCGCGCCACCGAAGGCAATTTTCCGCGCTTCACGGCCCTGCTGTGGGAACGCACCGCGCGCGCCTCGCGAGCCGCCGAACTGTATGCGGCCAAGGCACGCCGGGAGGATCGCTTCGAGGCGCAGCTGCTCACGCTGCTCAACGCGCTCGGGCCGCTGGTGGTCTACCGGGTCACGCTCGACAGCTACGCGCGCGAGTCACCCTTAAGCCCGAGCGCCGAGCTGTGCGCGGCGCTGGTCGGCTTGCTCGGTCAGAAGATGTCGCAGCAGATCGCCCGGCAGTGGCACAGTTCTGAGCGGCTGGTCGCAGCGCTCAATCCGGCCATCGACGATGGCGAGGGCGCCACCGACCAGGCGTTGATGCACGCCTTTTACGGCGGCGAGTTGCTCGGCACGCTGTCGCTGCTCGCGACCGAAAACGCGTTGAGCGACCAGGAGGCGACGCAGCTGGCGCTCGATGCCGGCTTAGCCGAGGCGCTGGTGGCGAGCATCTGGCAGCGTCTGCAGGCAGGCAGCTGATCGGGTGTGCAGCGCGGGCCGCGAGGCGCGCGCTTGGGACTTCAGCTGTTACCCCAGACCACCCGCGCCGTGTCGACCACCAGCTGCAGCTTCTTGAGCTGCATCTCCACCGCGACGTCGTTACCGTGCACCGTGCTGGAAAAGCCGCATTGCGGCGACAGGCACAGCTGCTCCAGTGGCATGAAGCGCGCGGCCTCATCGATCCGGCGCCGCAGCTCCTCGACGGTTTCCAACCGGTTGAGCTTGGTGGTCACCAGTCCCAGTACCACCCGTTTGTCGGCCGGCACGTGACGCAGCGGCGCGAAGTCGCCCGAGCGGGCATCGTCGTACTCGAGAAAGTAGCCATCGACGGCCAGCTCATTGAACAGCACCCGCGCCACCGGCTCGTAGCCGCCCTCCGCGGCCCAGGAACTGCGGAAATTGCCGCGGCACAGATGAATGCACACCGTCATGCCCGCCGGCCGATCCGCGATCGCCGCGTTGATCAGTCGCGCATAGGCGAGCGGCAGTGCATCCGGATCATCGCCGCGCGAGCGCGCCGACTCGCGCTGCTTGGCATCGCACAGATAGGCCAGATTGGTGTCATCGAGCTGCAGATAGGTGCAGCCGGCAGCCGCCAGGTCCCGGATCTCGTCCGCATAGGCCGCCGCCACGTCGGCGTAGAACGCATCGAGCTGCGGGTAGGCCTCGCGGCTGATCGCACCGCGTCCGCCGCGAAAGTGCAGCATCGTCGGTGAAGGGATCGTGACCTTCGGGGTGCGATCGGTCACCGAACGCAGGAACTCGAAATCGCGCCGCTGGATCGGCCGGGAATGGCGCACCTTGCCGGTGACCTGCATCACCGGCGGCGCGTAGTCGATGTCCCCGTCGGCGCGACGAAACTTGACCGGTATGCCGCCCTTCTCGACCACGCCATCGAGCTGCTTTAAGAAATCGACATGAAAGAACGTGCGCCGAAATTCCCCATCGGTGATGGCCTTGAGGCCCACATCCTGCTGCAGTGTGACCACCTCGCGGATCGCGCGGTCCTCCACCGACCGAAGCTGCTCGGCGGACAGCTCGCCGCGCAGGGCCGCATCGCGCGCCTGCAGCAGATAGCCGGGCCGCAGGAAACTGCCGACATGATCGGCGCGAAACGGCGGCCGCGAGTCCTGCGCGATTGTCTGTGGATTAGCACTCAAGGCTGTACTCCTCACCGGACCCAGGCCGATCGGGGCGGCGGCGTAAAATCGGCGGCATCGAGCGGCTTTTCGGCCACGGGGCCGAACTTCGACACCTCGGCACGGATGCGCGCCGCATCCCCGATCAGCACGATATCGACATCCTCAGCTTGAGGATATGCCGTGTCTACGACTTGCCTTGAGGCAGCCGCGTCCACCGCGGCGAGGTCGTGGCCGAAATCGTCGATATGACTGTCCGGCAGGCCATAGAGATCCAGGTCCGCCAGTGCTGCCACCCAGTCGGCACCGGTCTCAAAACCCAGTGCATACTGGCCGAGGATGTAGCTCTTTGCGGAATCGATCGCCGCAGCGGCCACCCCCTGCTGCTTCAACGTCGACAGCGTCTGCAGCGCGACTTCGATCGCGCGAGCCGTGCTCGGCGTCTGGGTGAAGGAGCTGATGGCGAACTCGCCGGCAACCGCGCCGCGATGAAAACCCGCATGCGCCGAATAGGAGAGGCCCGACTTGATACGCAGCGCCTGCATCAGCATCGAGCCGAAGCTGCCGGCGAAGGCGGTATTGGTGACCTCGAGCGCCGCGCGCTGCGGAAAGGTGCGCGCCACCCCGACATTGGCGATCCAGAAGTAGGTCTGGGTCGAACCGGGCGCGTCGATCAGCAACACCCGCCGGCCGCGCACCCGGGCAGGCGCCGCTAGCGGCGCCAGCGGCGCGCCGGCAGCGCGCCAGGATGCAAAGGCGGCGCTCACGGCGGCCTTGAGCACTGCCGGATCGAAATCGCCGGCGAACACCAGCGTCAGGCGATCGGCGCCGAAATGATCCTGATAGAACTTCAGCACACCCTCGCGGCTGATCGCCTCGAGACTCGTCTCACTGCCCCCGATCGGCTTGCCATAGGGGTGACCGCTGAAGAGCAGCGCGCGGCCGTAGCTGCCGAGCAGGCTCTGCGGCTCGGAGTCCTTGGCCGCCTTGATGAATTCGATGCGCCGCAAGCGCCGCTTGTCGAGTTCCTCAGGCTCGAACCGCGGCCGCTGCAGCGCATCGGCCAGCAGATCCAGCAGCAGCTCGCGGTCGCGCGCCAGGAACTGGCCGTGCACGATGATCGCCTCGCTGAGGGCGTCGGCATCGAAGCTGCCGCCCGCGCCCTCGACCGCGTCGGCAAACGCATAGGCATCGCGGCTGCCGGCGCCGTGCGTCAAAAGCTCCGCCGCCAGCGAGGCCACGCCCTCGCCCCCGTCGGCATCCAGCCGCGCGCCGCCGCGCAGCACCGCTTCAAAGGCAATCAGCGGCACATCGTGCCGCGGGATCAGGATCAGCTTCACGCCGTTGGCGAGCGTGCAGCGCTGATGCGGCGGAATCCTGACCCCGACGTTGATCAGCTGGTCGGCGGCATGACTTGGGCCGCCCGCCGCGCCGGGCAGCGCCGCCGCCGTCGCTACGCGTACCGACGGCCGCAGCATCACGTCAACGCCGCGTCGGGCTCAAAGCCGGCGTCATCGTGATCGTGCTCTTCCCCGCCGGAAGGTAACAGCACGCCGATGGTGCGTTTATCGGGGTTGAACACCTGGCCCGCGATCCTCGCCACGTCCGCACGCGTGACGTGCTCGTAGCCTTCAGGCGCTGTAAACAGAAGCCGGTAGTCGCCGTGCATGACGGCGTATTCGCCCAATAGTCGCGCCTTGCCGTCGATGGTGGACACGCCGCGCCAGAAATCCGCCGCCACCAGGTTCTTCGCGCGGCGCAGTTCCGCATCGGTGACCCCGTCCTTGACGATCGCGGCCAGCGCGGCGTCCAGCGCCTGCTCGAACTCGGGCACCGATGCGCCTTCCGGCAGCGTCGCGTGAATGACGAAGATTTGGGGATCGAAGCCCTCCGGCCAGCCGCCGCTGATCGCGACTGCAAGCTTTTGCTCCTCCACCAGCGCGCGATTGAGCCGCGACGCGTGGCCGCCGACGAGGATGGTCTGCAGGATGTTCAGTGCCGGCTGGAGCGGATCGGATGCGCAAATCGCATGATACGCATAGTGCACCAGCGGATTGAGGCCCGGGCGCTGCAGCACCAGCCGTCGCTCACCTTGCTGCTCGGGCTCGCGGGTACGCACCGCCGGCGGCAGCTCACGGGCCGGTGTGGCCGCAAAATGCTTCTCCGCCAGTTCGAACACCTGATCGGCATCCAGGTCGCCCACCAGGATCAGCGTGCAGTTGTTCGGCGCGTAGTAACTGTGGAAGAAATTCTGCAGGTCGGTGAGGGTCCAGGACTGAATATCCGACGGCCAGCCGATGATCGGTATGCGGTACGGATGCGCCAGGAACGCCGTGGCCTGCACCTGCTCCTCCAGCAGCGCGGCGTTACTGTCTTCGATGCGCAGCCGCCGTTCCGAATACACCACTTTGCGCTCGTTCTCGACCACTTCGGGCACGAACGCCAGGTTCGCGAGCCGATCGCTCTCCAGCTCGAACACCAGCTCCAGCGCCGAGCGTGGCAACCAGTCCTGATACACCGTGACGTCGTGCGAGGTGTAGGCGTTGTTGCTGGCACCCTGCGCCTCCATCAGCCGATCGAACTCGCCCTGCGGGTGCCGGGAAGTGCCGTTGAACATCATGTGCTCGAAAAAGTGCGCCAAGCCGGTGGTGCCGCTGCCTTCATTGCGGCTGCCGACGCGCACCCAGTTGGATAGCGCGACATTCGGGATGTTGTGGTCCGGCCAGACGATGATCTGCAGGCCGTTGGCCAGTGTGGTGCTGCGCACGCCTGCGGCCGCATCGGCAAACGATCGCGGCGCGGCTACCGGCGCGGCGACAGCGCCGCCGACCCGGTTCACTTGGTGCGTTTCTTTGGTCTCCATCTAAGGCTTAATGGGGGCGGCAATAAAAAAGCGCCGCGGGCCGGGGAGCCGTGCGGCGCTTAAAAGGCGAACATCAGGGAGCGTGTCCGCAAAGGTTGGGGAAAACCTTACAAATATTACAAAGCAATCCCTGTGCCAACAACGAAAAGACATATAAATCAATCTGTTGAAGCCGAGCGCCGGAATCACGACACCGCCGGGACTGACAATTTACGTCGGTCGCTGACGAAACACTGACGCCTGCGGCGTCAGGCTGTCACCGGCACGCAGACCTGGGAGTGCTTCTTGAGCTTGGCGCACAACCCGGTCGCCTCCGTGGCGGAAGGCACGCTGACCCGCAGCTTGTAGACCGGTCCGCTCTTGTATTTGCCGGGCACGTAGTGCGGCTTCAAGGACTTCAGTTCCGACGGGTACTTGGCCGACAGCAGTTTCCACTCCGATTCCGCGCGCGCCTTGCTGTGGAAAGCGCCCAGCTGCACGAAGTGGCCATGCTCGGCGCTCGCGACTTCCCTGGAAGGCGCATGCGGCTTCACCGCACCCCTGGCTGGCGAGGGTTTTTCGACCGCGGCGGCCGGTGCCGGCGTTGCAGGACCTGCGGGCGCGGCCGTGTTGGCGCTGGCCACCTTGCCGGCGGTGGCGCCCGACTGCGCGAAATTCTCGATCCGGATGCGCGCTTCCTGCGCCCATTTGCTGTCGGGATGCTGGGCGACGAACTGCTCGTAGGCATCGCGGGTATCGGCGGCGGCCGCAGCCTGCCAGTCGCGATCGTCCGCGATCTGCTGGATGCGCGCCTGCGCCTGTACCGCATTGGCGCTCTTGGGGTGCTGCTGCAGGAACTGTTGATAGGCCTCGGCGGTGTCGGCCGCGGTCGCGGACTTCCAGTCCGCACTCTCATGGCTGCAGCCCGCCAGCGCCAGCAACCCTAAGGCGATGGCCATCAGACAAATTCCTGTGTTCCGCATCACATCCTCTCCGCCTGAGTTAAGCCAATAATTGTATCAGTTGCCAGCCCGATATCCGCGCCCACCGCCATGAACGACAAGCCCAATCGCCGCATTCTGGACCGCCCGAGCGGGGTGCTGTCGCTGCTGGCGAGCGGCTCGCGCGTGACCGGCGACATCGAAACCCCGGGTGCGCTGGTGGTCGGCTGTCACGTGCGCGGCGATGGCAACATCGGCGGCGAACTGTCGATCTCCGCCGAGGCGCATTGGGAAGGCGACGTGCACGCGCAGAACGCCGTGGTCGCCGGCCGCATCACCGGCTGCATCGTGGTGCGCAAGAAAATCGAGATCGCCGCCACCGCGATCATCCGCGGCCGCGTCATTGCCTGCAGCATCGCGATGGCGCGCGGCGCCACGATCGATGGCGAGGTCACCATCACCGGCGATCAGCCGATGGTCGAATTCGAGGAAAAGCGCGCCCCGGCCGGCGCGGCGCAGACGCGCTAGACAGCCCACGCCTATAATCTAAGGGCGCTGCTGCTGTACGGATGTTCGCTTGAATCACGATCGCCTGATCCATCTGGTCGCTCACCGCGGCGACGCCCGCGACTTTCCGGAAAACACCATCCCCGCCTTCACCTCGGCGCTCGAGCAGGGCCTGCGCTTCCTCGAACTCGACGTGCATCTGTCGGCCGACGGCGTACCGATGGTGATCCACGACCACCAGCTGGTACGCACCACCGGCCGGCCCGGCAGCGTATTTGATCTGCGGGCGCGCGAGCTGGTGCTGATGGACGCCGGCGAGCCGACGCGCTTCGGCGATCGTTTCCGCGGCACTCGCATCCCCAAGCTGACCGACGTACTGACGCTGCTGGAACGCCGCCCCGAAGTCACGCTGTTCGTCGAGATCAAACGCGCCAGCCTCACCCGCTTCGGCCACGACCAGGTGGTGGCGCGCGTGGTCAACGCGCTCAAACCCGCGCGCAGCCAGTGCGTCGTGATCTCATTCGACCTGGCGGCGGTGCACCGGGTGCGCCAGATCGGCGGCGTGCCGATCGGCTGGGTGCTGAAAAGCTACGACGCCCACACGCGCCTCAAGTTCGAAGCGCTGCAACCCGAGTATCTGTTCTGCGATCACGAGGATCTGCCGCCGGGTGAGGGCGCACTGTGGCGCGGCCCCTGGCGCTGGGTGATCTACGAAGTGGACAACCTGCCGCTGGCGCAGGCACTCGCGGCGCGCGGCGCCCACTACATCGAGACCATGGCGGTGCGCGAGATGAGCGAGGCGATGCGCAAGCTGCAGCAGCCCGCGCCCGCCCCGCGCCCCGGTGCGTGAGCGTCGCGGCCCTCAGCCGGCACTTCTCGCATGACCGGCATCGCTGCGATAGAGCGCCAGCAGTTCCGGGGCATTGACCTGCAGCACCGCGCGCTGCAGCGCACCGTCATAGCAGTGCTGCCAGCGCAGGTAGGCGGCGGTATCGACCGGATCCAGCCGGCCGCAGACGCCCTGAGCGGCCTGCTGCAGGCGCCGATACAGCAGCTGTGCACCCACCGGCTGTGAGAGATCCAGTCCGGCATAGGCAACCTTGACGCTTGGCGGCGGGCTGCGCGACTCGCTCGTGACGCCGTTAGCGATACAGACGGCCGTGAGGGCCACTGAGGCTACAGCGGCTACGGCGGCGCCGGCACGGCTGGCTAGCAATGAATTGGTACGGCTCATGGCGATTACTCCTTGGGTTTGCTCTGATCGCCGGGCGCGGCAGCGCCAGCGTTCATTCGGTTGGCGATGAAATAGAACAGCAGCTTGGACAGCCCGAAGGCGATCGGCACGCCGCCCCACCACGCCGCCGTGTGGGAGCCGCCGTGGTCGTGATTGGCGTACAGCGCCACGCTGATCGCGATACCGACCAGCAGCCAGATCAGGCCGCTGCGCAGGTACGGCAATGCCAGGTGCCGTCCCTTGATCTGCTCGGGCAGTATGTCGAGCTGCGAGCGGGACTCCGAGCCATAGAACTGCGGTGGCAGCGGCGGCAGTTCGATGCCTTTCTCGATCGCCGCCATGCGTTCGGCATGGTGCGTCTGCAGGATTTCGCGCTTCTTGCGGTAGTCCAGCCACAGCTTGAGCATGCCGATACCTAAGCCCATGACGATCGCGACGATGGGAATCATCACCCCGAGCATCGCCACGGCATTGTCGGGTGCTGGGCGGACGAGATTGGCGACTGTGTTTGGGTCCACGGTGAGTCCTCGTGTGAATATGGGGTAGACGTGCTTGATACCCCGGCCGCGGGCAACCGGTTTCATGAAACCGATCGGCCGGCCTCGGGGTAATAAGAGCTCAAGGTAAGGAATCTCCATGCAGCCAGCGCCGGCCGATGCGGCGGCCCAGGATCGCGACATCGTCGCGCTGCTGCAAAGCGGCGCCCTCGAGCCTGCGTTCCAGCTGACGCTGGCGCGCTATCAGGACAAGGTGTACCGCCTGTGCTGTGCGGTGTTACGCGATCCGAGCGCGGCCGAGGATGCCGCACAGGAGAGCCTGGTGCGGATCTGGAAAGCGATCGGCAGTTACGACGGGCGGGCATCGCTGTCCACCTGGATCTACACCATCACGCGCAATCGCTGCCTCTCCGCGATCGAGCGCCGGCGCGAGCTGGCCTCGCTCAGCGACGAGGCCGTGGCGGCCGAAGCGGAAGCCCAGGCGGACAGTTATGGCGTCACGGACGCCGAGCCGCAGGAGGGGTCGGCATTACTGCGTGAGATGGTGGATCTGCTGCCCGAGCGCTACCGGCGCACGTTGACGCTGTTCTATTATGAGGATCGTTCGGTCAGCGAGGTGGCCAGCATGCTCGGCATGCCCGAAGGCACGGTCAAGACCAACCTGTCGCGCGCCCGCGCCGCGCTCACCGAGCAGTTGCGCCGGCGCGGCCTTGCCGATCCGCGCCACTGGCTGGAGACGAGTCCATGAGCGAACCGATGCACCCTGATGATTTTCAGCCGCTGGACGCCGCACTGGCGCGCGCGTTGCCCCCGCCGGCTCTGCCGGCCGGGTTCCAGGTCCGGCTGCAGGCGGCACTCACGCGCGATGCTTCCGACGCGGACGGCCGTGCGGCCAGTCGTGCGCACGCGCAGCGCGAACAGCGCCAGCGCCTGGCCGAACTCGACGCGGATTACCTGAGCTTGCGCCGCCGCACGCTCGGCACGTTGATCGGCGGCGCCTTTGCGGCTGGAGCCGCGGTCGCGGTAGCGTTTCCGTGGCTGCAGGCGAGCTTCGGCACCAATGCGATTTACGTGCTGGCCTCGCTCGGGGCGCTGGTCGGACTTGGCATCGGCACCGCCTCCTGGATCGGCCGCGTGCGGCTGCCGAACCTGCTCGGGCGGCTCTGACCGGCGTTGTTCCGCGCCGATCTCCGCACGGATCATGCTGCGGCGCGATCAAAGCGCTCGAACTGCTCCAGCACGAACTGATCCGCCACGCTCGGCCCCGCAACGCCGACGGTAAACCCGCAGTGCCCGCCATAGCGCGAGCGCACCACGGTCAGGAGCCGTGACGGCGCCAGCCGCGCAAGATCCTCCGCGGGAACGATCGGATCGTCGTCGGCCAAGAGCACACTCGCCGGCACGCGCAGCGCCGCCAGCCGATCGCCGATGACCGCGTAGCCGTTGAGGTATGCCGCCAGGTTCGGGAACTCGGTGCAGGAAGTCACGAGTCCTGCGGTCATCGAACGCAGCTGGCCCAGCCGCAGCATGGGCTTGAAATCGTGGATCCCCGGCCACGCCTGCTGCTTGCGGCGCAATGAGCGCGACCAGCGGCTGACGAACGATCGATGGTAGAGCGCCGGGCCGTCCTCCAGCGCCTTGAGCGTGACTTCCGGGTCCAGCACCGGCGACACCGCGACGGCGCCCACAATCGACTGCGGTGCATCGGCGTCGGCCGCAACGCGCAGCATGAAATTGCCTCCCAGCGAAAAGCCGGCCAGATACAGCCGCGCGCCGGCAAAGCGCTGCGCCACGGCGCGCGTAGCCCCGACCACCTCGGACAGGCGGCAGGAGTGAAAGATCTCGCGATTGAGGTGATGCGTGGCCCCGTGATCGCGCAGGTTCAGCCGCACCACATCGTAGCCGCGCGCCAGCAGCAGGCTGCCGAGCGACAGCACGTAGGTGGCCTCGGCGCTGCCTTCCCAGCCGTGCAGCAATATCGCCACGCGGCGCACACTGCCGTTGTCGGCCTCGCCGGCATCGCCGGCGCTGCTGTGAAACGCCTGCAACCGCACGCCCTCGCCGCAGTCGAGCACCAGTTCCGTGGCGGCTCTACGCAGCCGCGCCGCACGGCGGCGGATCAGCCACGACACCGGCCATAGGCTGGCGAGCACGGTCTGCAGATGGCCGTTACGCAGTAACCGGGCCGGCTGGTAGTTCAGTGCGTGGCTTGCCAATGCACTTCGACGCGGTTATTCGCGGCCGCGGCGCGGTTCCACTCACCGGCCGTCATCGTGTCGCTGACCGCAGGGTAGCTCGCGATCACCTCATCGGGAGTACCGGCGCTGATCTGTACATCGATCTTGCCGGCCGCGTTCTCGCGCGCCGTGGAGACCATGTTGGCAAACGCGACCGACTGGCGCTGGCCGGCGGAAGTATTGTCGTCGCGTGGATTTCCGACCTGCTCGCACTTGGAATACAGCGCCGCATCGGCGGCCAGCACCGGCGTGCCGCCCGGGCCGGTCACGGTACAGAAGCGGCCCGGGATGCTGCGGATCTGTACCACGCCGTGAAAGCCGGAAGCAGTCAGGCGCGTCAGCAGCGCCGATATGCGCTCCAGCCGTGGTCCGGCCAGCGGCGTCTCGCCGAATGGCACGTTCTCGAGCAGCGAGCTGCCGCGCACCGGCTCGGCCGGCTCAGTGGGGCTTTCCGTCTCGGGCGGCGGGACACTGGCCGCGGCGGCGGCATCCGCGGCCTGCAGCGACAGCAGATTCTGCTGCGTGTCGGTCAGTTGCTGCTGCGTCTTCGCCAGCTGCGCGGTGAGCGCCTCGGCGCCGCCGCGCTGCTTCGACCACTGCAGGCCGAACAGGAACGCCGCCACCAGCGCGGCCGCGGCCAGCCACAGCTTCCAGTCGGGCGGCCGTGCGGCGGGTTCGAATCCGGCCGACGGCGGCACCTGGTCCTGCATCAGCAACCGCAGGTCGCTGACGATGCGATCGGCATTGCTCTCCAGGTTCTCGCTGATGAAGCGGCGCACATCGAGCATGTGATGCGCCAGCATGCCTTCCATCACCAGTCGCTGGTCCGCCGGCAGCGGCGGCGCTTTGGGACGATTCGGGCCGCGGCGCTCGCTGGTGGTATCCAGCGGCGGCGCGGTATCGAGCGGCAGCACGATCTCGGGCGGCGGCCCGTCCGCATGGATGGTCGCCACCTCGTCCTCCTGGGGGGTCTCGCCCAACAGGTGCAGCTGCTGCAGCACCTGCGATACATCGGCATGCTTGATCTGCTTCGGCAGCACGCCGATCGCGCCCAGTGCACGTGCCTGGCTTAAGTACAGCTCACCCTCCTGGGAGGTGTACATCATGATCGGGATGGTGGCGGTGCGCGGATTGTTCTTGATCGCCTGCACTGCCTGGAAGCCGTCCATGCCGGGCATCAGGTGATCCATGAAGATCACGTCCGGCCGCTGGATGGTCAGGTACTCGATGGCCTGTTCGGCGGTCTCCACGCCGTCGACCGCCAGCTCGTAGCGCTCGAGGATCCGCGTCAGGAATGCTCGCGCGGATTTCGAATCATCGACCACCAGCGCCCGTCTTGCCATCATATGGGGCAATCTTAGCGCAAGCCCGCGCCGGCCGGGCTCTTCGGCGCTGTCTCTAGGCCGCGACGACGGCGGCCGGTGCGTGCTGCTGCGTGAGCTCGCGATACAGCTGGGTCAGGCGCTGGGCCATCAGGTTCGAGGCCCAGCCGGCAGCGTAGCTGCGCGCCTGCACCGACAGGCGCGCCGCACGTGCCGGGTCATCCAGGATGTCGGCGATCGCCTGGGCAAAAGGCTCCGGCTTCTCCGGCGCCACGCGCGCACCGCAGCCGGCCTGCAGGATCGAGGCCGTGCCCAAATGCGCGGTCGACACCACCGGGCGGCCCTGCGCCAGCGCCTCGAGCAGCACCAGTCCCTGGGTTTCGGTGCGCGAGGCAAATACGAATACATCAGCCGCCGCATAGCAGTCGGCCAGTCCGCGTTCACGGTCGAGGTAGCCGATGAACTGCACGTCCGAGGCGATACCGAGTCTTGCCACCAGCGACTGCAGGTGCTCGCGCGCCGGACCCTCGCCGGCGATCGCCAGCAACGCGTCCGAGCGCGTGCGGCGCAGGGCGACGAAGGCATGCAGCAGGAATTCGATGTTTTTCTCGTGCGCCACGCGCCCGACGTACAGCAGTAACGGGCGATCCGCATCGATGCCGAAGCTGGCCCGAAAACGCGCGCCGTTGCCCGGCACATAGCGGTCCGCCGGCAGGCCGGTCGGGATCACCTGGATGCGCGTGGTCACGCCGTAGTCGGTGAGCAGCGCGCGCATCGGCTCGGACGGCGCCACGATCGCGGCCAGCTGCGCCGCTTGCGAGCGCGTGAAGCTGCGCGCCAGCGCGCGGCTCAGTACCCGCGGCAGCACCGGCACGTAGTGGTGCAGATACTCCTCGAAAAACGTGTGATAGGTCGCGATCACCGGGATGGCGCGCCAGGCGGCAAACCGTATCCCGGCGTAGTGCGCGACGAACGGCGTGTGGATGTGGACCAGATCGAAGTGCTGCGATTCCAGTTCCGCCAGGCGCGCTCGCAGCGCGCCGGATTTCATCCGCCGGTCCTCCGGATCGCGCGGCACGCGGCCTGAGGCCACCCGCAGCACCCCGGGCTCATCCTGCACCGCCTGTTCACCATAATCCGGTGCCACCAGCACGGTGTCGACCCCGGCGTCGCGCAGGTCGGCGCGGAAGGTTCGGATCGAGGTGGAAACGCCGTTGACGCGCGGAAAGTAGACGTCGGATATGAACAGCACCCGCACGCGCTAGAAGAAATACAACGCCGGCAGCGCCAGCGCCGCACCGATGGCGCCACCGGCCAGGACATCGCTCGGATAGTGCAGCCCCAGCACCACGCGCGAGGCGGCGATCAGGCTGGCGAGCGGAACCAGCACCCAGGCAGTTTCCGGAAAGTTCGCCACCGCCTGCCAGGTGAACGCCACCGCGTGCAGCGTGTGCCCGGACGGAAAGCTGTAGCGATCCAGCGGCGGCATCGCCAGCGTGATGCCCGGATGGCGGATGAACGGCCGCTCGCGCACCAGCGTGTGCTTGAGCCAGCGGTAGATCAGAAGGCCGATGATGCCGGTGATGGCCATGCCGATCGCCGGCCGCACCGCCGCACGGCCATAGATCAGCGGCAATGCTGCGACCAGCAGGTACCAGGCGACGCCATCGCCGAGCCGGCTCGCAACGCGCAGCAGGCCGCGCACCGCCGGCCTGCCGGCGCCACGGTTCAGGTGCCGGCACAGCCAGTACTCGGCCATGTCGAAGCGGGCCATGATGAGCTGAGCTCGGGTCATGGCGTAAAGGCTAGGGTTGGCACCCTTCAAGCATGTGACTGTCATGTGAAGATAAGATGACAAGTCATTGATATATGTGAACCAATGCTCGTTTCCGGGGCGCCGGTCCCCGGCCGCGCTAATCCCGGGTCCCCACCCCACGCTCGAGCAGGATCACCGCGAGCGCGAACAGCAGCACCGACAGCCCCAGCATCAGCACGAAGGCGAACTCGACGTGCACGTCCGAGGTGCCGAGGAACCCGTAGCGAAAGGCGTTGACCATATGCAGGATCGGATTGGCGAGCGACACCTTCTGCGCCCACAGCGGCAGCATCGATACCGAATAGAACACGCCGCCGAAGTAGTTCAGCGGCGTCAGGATGAAGGTCGGAATCCAGTTCACCTGGTCGAAATTGCGGGCGAAGATCGCATTGATGAAGCCTGCCAGCGAGAACACGATCGAGCTCAGCAGGAAAGCCGCCAGCAGCGCGCCGATGTGCGCCACCGGCAGCCGCGCGAACACCAGCGACACCAGCGTCACCACGATGCCGACCATGAAGCCGCGCAGCACCCCGCCGGTGGTGTAGCCGGCGACGATGATCCAGTTCGGCAGCGGCGACACCAGCAGCTCCTCGACGTGCTTGCCGAACTTGGCGCCGAAGAACGACGACACGACGTTGGCGTACGACACCTGGATCACCTGCATCATGATCAGGCCGGGGGCGATGAACTGCTTGTAGTCGAAGCCAGCCATCGGCCCGACGCGGGCGCCGATCAGACTGCCGAAGATCACGAAATACAGCGTCGCCGTGACCACCGCCGGCACCAGGGTCTGGCCCCAGATGCGTACGATGCGGCCGTACTCGCGAATCACGATGGTCTGAAAGCCGATCCAGCGCACCTGCGCCATGGAAGTGCTCGCCGGTGCCGGCACGGCGCTGGTCTCAAGCATGGGCGCCCCGGTTCTCCACCAGCCGCATGAAGATCTCCTCCAGCCGATTGACCTTGTTGCGCATGCTCAGCACCTCGATACCGAGCAGCGTGAGGCGCGCAAACAGCTCATTGAGATTCTGCTCCTTGGAAACGTCGGCCTCGAGCGTGAAGTCATCGATCCGCCGCAGTATGAAACCGGGCACGTTGGGTGCCGCCAGCACCGCATTTCTGGTATTGAACACGAAGGTCTCGTTGTGCAGCCGCAGCAGCAGATTGGCCATGTGGTCGCGCTCGACGATGTTGCCGTTATCGATGATCGCGATGTTGCGACACAGGTACTCGGCTTCCTCCAGGTAATGCGTGGTGAGAATAATGGTAGTGCCGCGGGCGTTGATGTCGCGCAGGAACTCCCACATCGAGCGGCGCACCTCGATGTCCACTCCGGCGGTCGGCTCATCGAGGATCAGCAGCTGCGGTTCGTGCATCAGCGCACGCGCGATCATCAGCCGACGCTTCATGCCGCCCGATAGTCCGCGGGCCGCGCCGTTGCGCTTGTCCCACAGCTGCAGCTGTTTCAGGTACTGCTCGGCGCGCCGGCGCGCCTCGGGACGCGCGATGCCGTAGAACCCGGCCTGGTTGATCACGATGGTCAGCGGCGACTCGAACTGATTGAAATTCAGTTCCTGCGGCACCACGCCGATGCAGGACTTGGCGCGCTCCAGGTCACGGTCGATGTCGTGCTCGAACACGGCCGCGGTGCCGCCGCTCTTGTTGACCAGCGAGGTGATGATGCCGATCAGCGTGGTCTTGCCGGCGCCGTTCGGCCCCAGCAGTGCGAAGAAATCGCCCTGCTCCACATCGAGGTCCACCCCGCGCAGGGCCTGGACACCGTTCTTGTAGACCTTGGTGAGGGCGCGAGTCGACAGAGCTAACATGGGCGCGGATGCAACCGGTCGCTTTGAGGCCGCGCAACTTAGCACATAGGGGGCCCCGAGTGCCCCCGCCGTCGCCCCGTTCAGCCGTCACCCTCCCTGCGGCCGCCGGCCGCGCGCGCCAAGAGCTGCAGTCCGCGCAGCTGCGCCTGGCGCAGCAACAGCGGCTGGCCGCGGCAGGCCGCCGCGATCAGCTGCCGCCACACATTCGGCTGTGCTTCCCAGCGCGGCACGATCCAGCCGGGCGCCAGCTCGGCCAGGGCTTCCAGGTCCGCCAGCCGGGCGTTGGCAATGCGTTCCGCCGACAGCGCGCTCATGCCGAGGATCACGCGCGCACTGACGCGATTAGAGCGCGCCAGATGCCAGGCGAGTACCAGCGTGCGGCGCACCAGCGCCACTCCACCGCGGCCGCTGAAGTAGCCGCGCCGCACCGTGGCATCCATCACCGAAGGCGCCGCCATCAACTCCCAGCGCTGCGGCTGCGCGAAGCCGGCATCGAGCAGCAGGCAGGGGCAGGCCGACAGGCGCCGCTGCGCCTTCGCATCCAGACGCCGCCAGTCCTGGCAGAGCTGCGTCACCAGCCTGGGAGCTGCGCCGCCGGCATCGGTCGCATCCGTGGCAGCGGCTTCCACCGCCATCGCCCGCAGGCATTCGAGCATCTGCTCGTTGATCTCGGCCACCGGACCGAGCAGCGCACTGTCCCAGGCGCCGCTGACCGGCGCCGGATGCAAATCTTCGCTCATGGCATTCCTCCAGATTCGGGGGAAATATCCTGCCCGAGGCAGGCTTGGAGCTCGCATCGATATCTGTCATATTCATACTAAATCTGTGACTAGTAACATTCCAGCCAATTCGGCCGTGCCAGGGAGAAAATCATGCGCATATCAGACGATCGCTACAGCCGCGACCGCTCGCGCTTCGACATCGCGGTGCAGTTCATCCGTCACGAGGCGCGCACCCACACCATCCGCGCCTGGACCGGGCTCAGCGACGATCGCGTCCGCAAGCTGTATCGCTCCTACCTGTGCGAAGCGCACGGCGCGCCGCCGACCCGGCATCGCGGCAAGTCGCCGCAGCAGGCGGCATTTTTCATGCGCAGCGGCCGCGCGCGCCAGGAGGCGGCGCTGCTGGCGAGCCTGTGTCGGCTGCTGGGCGCGCTGCCGCAGGCATCCTCGCCACAGCTGGCGCGCTCGCTCGCGTGCCTTACGCGCGGTGAACTGCTGTGCCAGGCCTATGAGGCCTACCGCGACCTGATTCCGAACGGGCTGATTTCATTCGAGCACGCCGTGTTCCTGCTGACCACGCTGGTGCGCGGCGATGAGCTGGTGCTGGGTGCCTGCCGCGACTGCGGCGCGGCACTGATCGTCGATCGCTGGTCGCTGCGGGCCCCGCGCTGTCCGCTGTGCGCCGCCGACCATGTTGCGGCCGCGAACACGGCCGTGGATGCGGTTGCCGCTTAGCGCTGGGCTGCGATGCCCCATTGCTCATCACCGGACCAGAAGCAAGGAGCTGGCTCGGCGATTCGCACAGCTCGAAGCTCGGATCGACAAACACTTCGCTTAATTTTGCATCTGTTAGCGCAATTTTTCGGTAGTCGCCGCCTCAACCGCATTTATCCTATTTATTATCACTGTCTTACTAGAGAATGCGAAAGAACCAGAATCAGCGGATGAGCACTGTTTATCGGGATTGGAGCCGTCAATGAACAGCGTACAAATCGAACAGAAGAGCTATGAGATGCCCCCGCACGACGGGTTCACCGTCACACATTTTATCACCGTCGCCGACATCGACCGATCGGCTCGCTTCTATGAAAAGGTCTTCGGCGCCCGCATTCTGAGCAGAGGCGACAGCAAGGGTGCGTCTGGGCACATTCAGATCGCGAACACGTGGCTCATTGTCAACGTCGGGGGCGGGCCGACCCCCGATAAGCCGACGGTAACGCTCAGCGTCCTCGCCGACCCGGATAAGATCAGCAGCTTTATGAATATCCGCGTTGCGGATATTCAAGCGTGCTATGAATTATGGAAAAGTCGAGGAGCCGAGTTCATCACGGAGCCGATACCCAAGTACGGCGAGATACGCTGCTACATCCGCGATCCTGACGGCTATATCATCGAAGTCGGACAGAGCACCGACCTCACGTAGAGTTAACGCTCGTCCCGGACGGCGGTTGCAGCCTGAAGAAAGGGGCCGCCTCGCGGCGGCCCCGATGACCCGATGGCGGTCCGCGCCCTGCCTTGTTTAGAGGAAGTGCGCGAACGTGAAGAAGTCGAACAGGTCATCCAGCGCCGGGGTGTTCAGCGGCACATAGGGGTTCTCCGGCAGCGACACCGGGTTGGGGAAGTTGTCGCGGCTGCGGTAGGTCACCGGCAGCAGGCGCCAGTTGCGCTCGATGAACTTCAGTATCGACACGTGATCGGCGTACTGGTGCGAGATGAAGCCCCGCGCGCGCAGGTACTGCTGCGGCGCCACCACGATCATCGGGATGCGCGTGCCGTCGCCGAAGTAGTCCAGCGGCTGCACGTATCCAGAGTCGTAGTAGCCCCCGCCCTCATCCAGGGTGATGAAGATGGCGGTGTCATCCGCATAGGGTGAAGCCTGCACCTGGTCCACGATCTTGCGCACGAAGCCTTCGAACAGATCGAGCTTCGAGGACGAGGGGTGGCCGTCTACCAGCCCGCTGGGCTTGACGAACGAGACGGCCGGCAGCGTGCCGTTGGTGATGTCGGCGTACAGGTCCACCGTGTCCTGGATGTGCTGCCCTCGCACCGTGTCGTCCGCCATGATGGAGGTGTCGTACTGGAACGGATTGCAGATGTTGCAGTACTCGTCCGAAGCCGGCCCGGGCACGCCGTAGTTCAGATCGTACGGATCAGGCACGTAGGCGTTCCACTGATCACCGTAGTACTTCCAGGAGATGTTGGCGGCAATCAGGCTGTCCCCGATGCTCGGCACCGTGGAGGGCGGGATGGTGAACGGCGTGTTGGAAGGGTTGTGGTCGATGTAGGCGTTGTTGCCGTTGCCGAAGTAGCCCGGGTTGTAGTTGTTCAGCAGATAGTAGTGTCCGGGCTCGCAGCGCGGCTCGATCTGCAGCGACTCCAGGTAGTGGCGGATCGGCTCGACGCCCGGCTGGGAGCGATCGTGGCAGTTGGTGTAGGAGCCGCCGCCATAGATCACCGGACCAGCGTTCTGCAGCGCGGTGACCCAGTCCGACTGCGGGAAACCCTCGTTGTCGTCCGTGCCGTAGCCGTCCTCGGTATACCAGTTGTTGGTGCCGGGGGCGGGGTTCGGATTCTCGATCTCGTTCACCACACCGCCGAATCCGGCAGGGCTGGTGGCATAGCTCATGTTCTCCGGAGGCGTCGCCGGCAGGTTGTTGGCGGGATCGTTCGGGTTCGGGACGCTGAACCAGATGGCATCGGCGTGGCCAAGCATGATGTGGTTGGCACCGGTGCCGCCATTGACGGACTGGTGGAAGTTGTCGCTCATGGCGTAGTTGTCGGCCAGGTAGGTGAAGTACGGCGCGTCGCCGTGCTGGATGTTGTAGAAGCCCAGCGCGGTGGAGCCCTCGCCGGTGGTCTTGGCCGATGCCGAGTACTCGGTGCTGAAGTTGGCTGGCTGGGCGACGCCGTTGGTGCCGGCGCCGACGGTCACTTCAACCCAGGAGAACAGCTTGCCGTTGCAGCCCGAGGGGTTCTCCCAGCTGGCGTGCTCCAGACTGCAGTTCAGCTGCTGCCACATCTGGTAGAAGCGGTGCACCGGACTGGCCGCGTAGCTGATATAGGGCAGCGTGGTGCCGGTCAGCTGGAACGGCCCGGCCACCAGATCCGTGACATTGGCGATGCGCTCATCCGGGACATGCGACTTCTGGCCGGTACCGCCGGCCACCAGCGACTGGTAGTAGCTGAGGCTGTCGGCATCCGCGGAATCCGGGGCCGAGTCGGCCGGCAGGCCGGTCTCGGTCAGCTCGGCGATCGCCTCGGCACAGGCGCCCGGATCCGGCGTGGCCGTGCAGGTCGCGTTGGTGAAGTAGCCCTGGGCACCCGAGGCGCCGCCGGTCAGCGGGGCCGGCAGCTTGTTGTTCGGAAATTCCTTCTTGGGTGGGCTGAGCAGGAAGCTGTCGGCCGGACCCGCGTCGGTAGCCGCGAGCTGCTGGGCCTTGGCGAAGTTCGGGCCCACGATCGCGTTCTTGTCCGCATCCAGCGCGATGATGCCTTCACTCAGCAGGTTGTGGACCTTCTGTCCGGGCTGCGGCTGATAGGTGGCGAACACGTGGTCGAAGCTGCGGTTCTCGCCGATGATGACGATGACATGCTTGATCGGGCTGACCGGCTGACCCAACGTGCCCGGGCTCGGGATGTCTCCCGGCGGCAGCGCTGACACGGCGGCCAGCACCGGCCCCACTGACATCTGAAACACGGCCAGAGACAGCGCCGCGGTACGCACACCATGCAAGGTGTGCGCAATGATGGTTCGAACGCCCATGAAACACCTCCCTTATTAAAGACACTGCGCGATGAGCGCGCGAGGAGGCTAAGCAGGGTGTGTTGCAGGCAGGTGATAGCCAGTTGACGGCTGCACGAAGCTTTTGTTTCAACTACGGCGGTGCCGCAGCCATGCCGGGGCGCGGATCCACCCGAATGGTCCCCATCATGCCGGCATCCTCATGCTCCAGCAGGTGACAGTGATAGACGAAGGTGCCCACGCTGTCGGGATCGCGGAAGTCCATGCGTAGCCTCACGCTCGGGTACTCCAGCATGCGGCCGTTGAAGTAAGGGACGTTGACCGTATCACGCACAAAAGGCTCGTTCACCGGCGCTCCGTTCCAGTCCAGCAGCATGAAGTGCAGTTGGTGGATGTGGAACGCATGCAGCTCCGTAGAGCGGTTCTCGATGATCCAGTCTTCTACGTCACCCTGCTGCGTCACGATGTTGGGGCCGTCGGCCGGATCGAAGGCCTTCGGCGCCTGGCCGTCCATGGTGATGAAGAACGTGGTCGCACTGTTGGGATCGTTCGGGATCTCCAGCTTCTCCGAGAAATAGAGTTTGCGTACGCGCACCGGCTGCACGTCTCCCAGCCAGGGCAGCGTTGATGCGGGCAGGGGCGTCTGGGAGGCGGGCAGCGCTGGCGGCTCCTTGGCATCAGGGGCGGCGACGATGCTCGCCAGGGCGCGGTTGGGATCGTTCTCGCCGCCCTGGCCGGTGTCGACGGTGCGCGTCACGAACATCGCGGGCACGCCCTCGCCCGGTGCGTTGATGATGAATTCCACTCGGGCACCCGGTGGTACGCCGATATGGTCCACCCAGGTGACTGGCAGGCTGTGGCCGCTGCTGACCATGGGCACGCCGTCAATGCCCACGAGTCCGAGCTGCTGGGGCACGTGGCCGTAGATCAGCGCGAGGTTCAGGTAGGTGATGGCCGATGCGTTGAGCACGCGCCACAGCTCGCGCGCGCCGGACTTCAACCGGATGCGCGCCGGCGGGTAGTCGGGCCAGGGCACGGGCACAAAGTTGATCGACAGGTCTTTGGCAGGCCGGCCGAATCCGGTGCCGTTGTTGGCCGAATCGCCGTCGCGATCGATGAGGTTATGGGGCACCACCGGCTCGGACTTCGACGCCGGAGCATTGGGGTTCAGCAGGTCCTGGTCGCGGATCACGAGCACCCGCTCGGGCAGTCCCGCGACCTCGGGCACGGCGCGCTCGATGCCCTCGATGATGAGGGCACCCGATGCGCCGCCCAGCACCTGCCGGCTGCTGAAGCCGTGGATGTGCGGGTGGTACCAGTACAGTCCGGGTGGTTCATTCTCCGGGATGCGAAATCGGTACTCGAAGGGCGGCTCCCCGGGCTGGATGGAGGTCTTCAGCACCTCATCTTCATGGCATCGGGCGGGCACCGTCAGTCCATGGAAGTGCAGGTTCGTGGACACCCCCGTCATGGCGCCGCTGCTGCAGGGGTCGATCCGGCCCGCGTGATCCGCGCCGGCGGGCGTCATGCTCATGCCGGACATGGCCGCAGGCGCCGGATCCAGGTCTGTGAGCTCGTTCTTCAGACGCAGCTCCAGCAGATCGCCGGGGTGCAGGCGCAACGTGGGCGATGGCGCATCGGCATAGAGATAGCAGTAGCGCACCGACCCGTCGGGGCTGCGGTAGCTGCGTAGCTGCAGATCCAGCTTCAGCACGCCATCGCGACTGTGCACCTCGGGCGGCTGCGACACGACACTGCCGGGCGGTGGACGCGGACACGCCTGCTCGATGGCGGCCGCAGCTGCGGGTCGGGCATGAACCGGTGCTGCCCACGCGGCCGCCAGCAACGGCAGCAGCACAGGCGCTGCGCGCCCAAGGTGAGCGCATCGCATCTAGCGTGAGCGGGCGCTGTGCGCCGCGGCCCGGTCGCGTGCGGCAGTCTCTTGGTCGTAGGTCGGCGCGGGAAGCGAATCGGCGCTCTCGCGGTCGTCGGGCTGCGGATTGCTCGCTGCCGGTTCAGGGGCCGCGGGCTGAAGCGGCATCGCTGCATCGGTGGCCGGCACTGGCGTCACCGGGCGAACGGGCAGGGCCTGCAACGGCACGGCCGCCTGCTCGGGTGGCCCCTGAACAGGTGCCGTGGGTGAGTGCCACAAGTCGCCACGCACGGCGGCAATCCCCAGTCCGGCGAGAAAGCCGACCCCAACCACGCTGGCCATGAGCAGCTGGTCCTTCATGTGTGCGACGGAATCATGCCGCCATGAGCCTAGACCAGGATCATGACGCTTTCTTGGCACCATCGCGTCCGCCCGCCGTTCAAAAGCTGGAGGCTGTTGC
>DATAJH010000007.1:0-49422 GCA_036262215.1 Steroidobacteraceae bacterium | reverse complement strand
CAACGGCCTGGCTCATCGCAATGGCGCCTTCCATCGCCTGGCCGCCGGCGCCGCTGGCAGCCCCGATCAGGATCGCCGCCAGCAGCGCTGCGGTGGAAGCCAGCGACATGCGGCTCTGTGCCAGGTAGCCGCGCGCGATGTGCCGCTGGACCACGTGGCCGGTTTCGTGGGCGATCACGGCCGCCAGCTGTGACTCGTTGTCGGTCAGCAGGATCAGCCCGCTGTTGATGCAGACGAAGCCGCCAAAGGTTGCAAAGGCGTTAATCACCGGTTCGCGCAGTACAGAATATGTAAAATTCTGGCCTTCGTCATGCGCCTGGGATGCGAGCCGCATGCCCAGCTGCTGTATGTAATCGGTGGCCTCGGGATCCTCGAGGATCATGTTGTCATCGCGCATTTCGCGCATCGCCATGCGCCCGACCTGGTACTCGTCGGCCTTGCTGATCATCGCGTTCGCCGGACCGCCGAGGTCCGGCAGATCGCTGCCGATCGAGGCCGTGCTGGGGATGAAACTTGCGGTCGCCGCAGAGTCCGCCGCCGCAGCCCAGGAGGCCGTAACGGTCAGCAGACAGCCAAGCAGGGCGGCGTAGGTGCGGGGCATAAGTTCCAGAGACATCAATACCTTGTAATGTACTGTGACCTCGCCGGCGGTGCCAAGGTTCCCGCTGGACCGCCCGCCTGACTGCTACAGGGCCTCGGAGGCGAAATCGGCCAGCCGCGAGCGCTCACCGCGCACCAGCGTGATGTGTCCGGAGTACGGCCAGCCCTGGAATCGGTTGACAACGTAGGTCAGGCCGCAGGTGGTCTCGGTCAGGTACGGCGTGTCGATCTGGGCGATGTTTCCCAGGCAGACCAGCTTGCTGCCCGGCCCGGCGCGGGTCACCAGTGCCTTCATCTGTTTGGGCGTCAGATTCTGCGCCTCGTCGAGAATGATGTAGCGATTGAGGAAAGTGCGCCCGCGCATGAAATTGAGCGAGCGGATCTTGATGCGATTGCGCAGCAGGTCGTTGGTGGCGGCCCGTCCCCAGTTGCCGCCCTCGTCGCTGCGGGTGAGCACCTCGAGGTTATCCATCAGCGCGCCCATCCACGGCTCCATTTTCTCCTCTTCGGTGCCGGGCAGGAAACCGATGTCCTCGCCCAGCGGCACGGTGACGCGCGTCATGATGATCTCGACAAAGCGGTTGCGCTCCAGGGTCTGGGCCAGGCCCGCAGCCAGCGCCAGCAGCGTCTTGCCGCTGCCGGCCGGACCCAGCAGCGTGACGAAGTCGATCTCCGGATCCATCAGCAGATTGAGCGCGAAGTTCTGCTCGCGGTTGCGCGCGGTGATGCCCCAGACACTGTGGCGCTCGCTGCGAAAATCGCGCGCCAGTTCCAGTGTGGCCGCCTCGCCGTTGACACCACGCACGATGGCTTCGATGCCTTGCGGCCCGGCTTCGTAGACGAACACGTTGGGACGCCATGCGCTGGCCGCCGGACCGCTGACCTGGTACCAGGTGCGCTCGCCTTCCTTCCAGGAGCGCATGTCCTTGCCGTGCTGTTCCCAGAAATCCCCCGGCAGGGCTTCGACTCCGGTATAGAGCACGTCCGCGTCTTCAATGGTCTTGTCGCTGTAATAGTCCTCGGCATGCACGCCGACGATCGCGGCCTTGATGCGCAGATTGATGTCCTTCGACACCAGCGCGACGCGCGCCCGCGGCTCCTGGCGCTGTAGCGACAGTGTCTGCCCCAATATCAGATTGTCGACGCCGACCCCGGGCAGACCCAGCGGCAGGCCGCCCGCGAGCTCGCGGGTCTGGAAGAACAGCCGTCCGGCGGGCGCTTTCTTGCCGTGGTTGCCGCTATAGCTGGAAGGGATGACCAGACCGGCGTCGATCTGCTCCTTGGTGACCCCGCGCATCATCTCATCGAGAAAGCGGCTGACCTGGCGCGCATTGCGCGATGCCTCAGACAGGCCTTTCTTGTTCGCGTCCAGCTCTTCGAGCACTACCATGGGCAGGTAAATGTCGTGCTCTTCGAAACGAAAGATCGCGGTCGGATCGTGCATCAGTACATTCGTGTCGAGCACGAACAATCGGCGCGCAGCGGTTTTCACAGCGCCTGCGCCGCTTCAAGGACTTGGAGCGCGTGGCCGTCAACCTTGAGCTTGCGCCATTGATTTCTGAGCACGCCCTGGGCGTCGAGCAGAAAGGTGCTACGTTCGATGCCCATTATTTTGCGGCCATACATGTTCTTTTCGCGGATCACATCGAACTGCTTGCACGCCAGGCTGTCCGCATCCGACAGCAGCAGGAACGGAAAATTCATCTGCTGGCGGAATTTCTCGTGCGCCGCCAGGCTGTCGCGCGAGATACCGACGATGGTGACGCCGGCGCGCTCGAAACGCGGCGTCAGCGCGGCAAATTGCTGGCCCTCAAGCGTGCAGCCCGGTGTGTTGTCGCGTGGGTAGAAGTACAGCACCAGCTTGCGGCCGCGCGCATCCTTCAGGCGCCACCGGGCGCCACCGGTCGCCGGCAGCGAGAAGTCCGCTACCGCCTGTCCGATCGTTACAGCCGGTCGAGCCGTCGACCTGTGCGCTGCCGCCGCACTGTCCTTGGCCGGCGTGCGCTTGCCCGGCGCTGATTTGCCTGGGGCTGATTTGCGCGGCGCGGATTTTCGGGTCGCTGCGGCGCGATTCGTCCTGGCGGCGCTCATGATTTGACCGGCTCGAGAATCGCATCGAGATTGAGCGAATCGCAGAAGTCCATAAACTCCTCGCGCAGCTGCGCGACGTGCAGCTTTCCGGGGACGTTAATCACGATCTGTACGGCGAACATCGGCGCGCCGGTATGCGCGGCGGCGTAGCTGCGGGTCGACACCTCGCAGATGTCGATGCCGCGACTTGCGAAGAACCCCGACAGGCCGGCGACGATGCCGGTCTGGTCCAGGCTCACGATGTCCACGGAGTAAGGCAGCATGTCGGCGCGCGCCGCCCTGGGCTCGGTGCGCTTGACATGCACACTCAGTGCGGCGGTCTCGGCCAGGCGTACCAGCTCCGATTCGATGCGAGCCAGCGTGTGCCAGTTACCGCTGACCAGCAGCAACATTGCGAACTCCGAACCCAGCGCTGCCATCCGACTTTCGGCGATATTGCCCCCGCAGTCGCTGATGACGCGGGTCAGCTCATGAACCATGCCGGTACGGTCGTTGCCGATGGCGGAGACGGCGAGGTGCTGCTTCATTGGATCCGGTGTCACGGTACTGGGGCGGCAGTGTACCGGTACTCGCACGGCTTGCGAACGCCGGCTTGCTTCTGGTTAGCCGAGGCCCGTAACATCGCCGGCCCCGTCTCTAATTGAGCACCGATATGTTCTCCGGCAGCCTGGTCGCGATTGTCACGCCGATGCATGCCGATGGCGGCATCGACTGGCCGGCGTGGGATCGTCTGCTCGCGTGGCACCTGGAGGCGGGCACCAGCGGCATCGTTGTTGGCGGTACCACCGGTGAATCGGCGACTATCAGCGACGCGGAGCTGATGGCATTGGTGGAGCGCGCGCGCGCGCGGCTCAATGGACGCGCGGTGCTGCTCGCCGGAGCCGGCACCAGCAGCACTGCAAGCACCGTCGAGCGTGCGCGGCTACTGTCGGCCGCTGGCGTCGACGGCCTGCTGGTGGTCACGCCGGCCTACAACAAGCCGACACAGGAAGGTCTGTATCGTCATTTCGAGGCGGTGGCCGCTGCCGCCACGGTTCCGGTAGTGCTGTACAACGTCCCGTCACGCACCGCGGTCGACTTGCTGCCGGCGACGGTGGCGCGGTTATCGAAACTGTCGGGCGTGGTCGCGGTCAAAGAGGCGGTGGCCTCGATCGATCGCGTGCGCGAGCTGGTCGGATCGACCGGCGCACAGTTCGCGGTGCTCTCTGGCGATGACGCGAGTGCCGGACAGGCGATGCTCAACGGCGCGCGAGGAGTGATTTCAGTGACGGCGAATGTGATGCCCAGAGCGATGGTAGAGTTGAGCGCCGCGGCGCTACGCGGAGATCAGGCCGCCGTCGAGCGTCTGGATGCGCCACTGCGTACGTTGCACGAAGCCCTGTTTGTGGAGCCCAATCCGATTCCGCTGAAATGGGCCATGAGCGATCAGGGCCTGATCGAACGGGGCATCCGGCTGCCATTGACGGAGCTCTCCGAGCCGTTGCGCGCGCGCGTGCGCGCCGCCCTTGATGTAGCGCGGGGCCGGCTGCCCCTGGCGCAGGCGAAGTCGGCGTGACGGCGTCGCCGTACCGTCCGCGCGCCGCGCTCGGCGCGCTGCTGGTTTGTGCGGTAACGTTGCCGCTGTTGTCCGGCTGCACCGTGTACAGCCGGGTGTTTCATCGCGGCGGAAAGAATTTCGCGGGCTGCACCGAGCGCCCGTTTGCCGGCAACACTGATTCTCGAGCGACACTGAAGGTTCCCGAGGGCATGAGCGCGCCCGATACGCGCAACGCCGTCAAGATCCCTGCACTCAGCACCGCTGACCCACAAACCGGCAAGACCGAGCCGTGCCTGGCGCAGCCGCCGAATTTCTTCTCCAAGCCGCTACCGCTGGAGCAGCCCACCAAGGGGAAGAAGTCACGCGCGCCGGCAAACCCGACTGCGCCAGCGCCTGCACCCGCGCCCGCATCGACGCCGCCGGCGGCTCCAACCGCGCCGGAGCCTGCAGCACCGTCAGCGCCTTCGACCGCACCGCCTGTGACACCGCCCCAGGACGCGGGGCCGGGCTGATGGCGCGTCGTGCGGCACCCGGGTAGGCTGTTTGCCGAGACGGTTGCTAGAATTCAAAAGGCTGGTCTTCGATTCGGCAGCCCTGACCTGCAGCAATTACGATCAGCATTAAGATATACCTGTAACACATTGAATGGAGAGGTGGCCGAGCGGTCGAAGGCGCTGGACTGGAATTCCAGTAACATCTTCACGGGTGTTCGTGGGTTCGAATCCCACCCTCTCCGCCACAGGTCCGCGGTGATCCGCGCCGGTTCCTTCGCGACGACTTACCGTGAACCCCGTCAGGCCCGGAAGGGAGCAGCGGTAACGGAGCGGTCGGGTGCCGAAGTTCAGGCTGGTGCGGATCACCTCCCGTTTGCCGTCGACACTCTTTAGGATTGAATGACCGCTTACACCGCACTGGCTCGCAAATGGCGGCCGCACAGCTTTGCCGAGATGACCGGGCAGGAGCACGTGCTGCGCGCACTCGCCAATGCGCTGGCGAGCGGGCGCCTGCATCACGCATTTTTATTTGCCGGCACCCGCGGGGTGGGCAAGACCACGGTGGCGCGCATTCTGGCGAAGTGTCTGAACTGCGACTGCGGCGTGAGTGCCACGCCGTGCGGCGAATGCGCCAGCTGCCGTGAGATCGATGCCGGCCGCAGCGTCGATCTGATCGAGGTCGACGCCGCTTCGCGCACCAAGGTAGACGATACGCGCGAGCTGCTCGATAACGTGCAGTACGCACCCACGCGCAGCCGCTACAAGATCTACCTGATCGACGAAGTCCACATGCTGTCGGGCCATTCGTTCAATGCGCTGCTCAAGACGCTGGAAGAACCGCCGCCGCACGTGAAGTTCCTGCTCGCGACCACCGAGCCGCAGAAGCTGCCGGTGACCGTACTGTCGCGTTGTCTGCAGTTCAATCTCAAGCGCCTGTCGGTAGCGCTGATCAGCTCGCGGCTGACCCATATTCTGCAGGCCGAGCAGATCGCGTTCGAGCCTGCAGCGGTACAACTGCTGGCCCAGGCCGGCGACGGCAGTTTGCGCGACGCGCTGTCGCTGCTGGACCAGTTGCTGGCCTTCGGCAACGGCAAGGCATTGGAGGCCGACGCGCGCGTCATGCTCGGCACGGTGCATCGTGAACAGGTGCAGCGCGTGGTGGAACTGCTGGCGGCGGGCGAACCGGTCGCGCTGCTCGACTACGCGCGCTCATTCGACGAGCTGTCACCCGACTACGCGCAGCTGCTCGATCAGCTCGCGGCGCTGTTCGAACGTGTCGCGCTCAAGCAGCTGGTGCCCGGCTTCGAGGGCGATGAGCTGCATCCGCCCGAATTGCTCGCGCGGCTGGCGGCGCAGATCGCCGCGGAGGATCTGCAGCTGTACTACCAGACCGCGATCTTAGGGAGGCGCGATCTGGCGTTGGCGCCCGACGCCAGGACTGGCTTTCGAATGACCCTGATTCGCATGCTGGCATTCCGGCCGGCGACCGCGCCGGGTGCGGTTGCAGCGCCACCCGCATCGACGCCCGTGCACCCGGGCGCAGCCGAGCCGTCGCTGGCGCCCGCCGCTGCCGGCGGCGTGAGCGCGGCGGCGCCAGCGACCATTGCGCCGGCGGCGGAGACGCCGGTGGCTTCCTCGGCGCTGGACTGGTCAGCCATTGTCGCATCGCTGGAGCTGCAGGGCTTGCCGCGCGAGCTGGCGAGAAACTGCGCCCTGCTGGGCCGCGAGGGTACGCTGGTGCGGCTGGCGCTCGATCCGCGCGGCGCCTCGATGCGCACCCGCGCCCTCGAGGATAAGCTCGCGCAGGCGCTGTCGCGTTATTTCGGCGGTACGGTGCGGCTGCAATTCGAACTGCGCGATGATGCGCACGAGACGCCGGCGCGCTCGGCCGAGCGTATCGAGTCGCAGCGGCGGCTGCAGGCGCAGATGGCGTTCGAAGCCGATCCGATTGTGGAAACATTCAAACAGCGCTTTGGCGCGAGCGTGCTGCCGGAATCGGTGCGGCCCGCTAAACCGGGCGAGTGAGGTGTTGCGTGGCTAACATGAACCAGTTCGTCAAACAGGCGCAGGCGCTGCAGGCCAACATGCAGAAGGCGCAGGCCGAGATCGCCAACCTTGAGGTCACGGGCGAGTCCGGCGGTGGCATGGTCAAGGTCGTGATGAGCGGGCGACACGAGGTCAAGCGCGTGCAGATCGAACCGTCGGTCATCGGCGATGATCGTGAGATGCTCGAGGACCTGATCGCCGCTGCGATCAACGATGCGGTGCATCGGCTGGAGAGCGCCTCGCAGGCCAAGCTGTCGGCGGCCATGGGCGGCCTGTCCTTGCCGCCGGGCGTCAAGCTGCCGTTCTGAAGCGAGCGATGCGCAGCCGATGAAACATTCGCCCGCCCTGGCGGCCCTGATAGAGGCCCTGCGCGGCCTGCCCGGCGTCGGGCCGAAGAGCGCGCAGCGCATGGCCTTCCATCTGCTGCAGAGCGGCCGGCCCGCCGGCCGCGCACTGGCCAATTCACTGAATGTGGCGCTGGATTCGGTCGGCCGCTGCGGCCGCTGCCGCATGTTGACCGAAGGGTCGCTGTGCGTGATCTGCGCCAACTCGCAGCGCGATTCATCGCTGGTGTGCCTGGTCGAATCTCCGGCCGATGTGGTGGCCATCGAGCAGTCTGGCGGCTATCGCGGCCGTTATTTCGTGCTCATGGGGCATCTGTCGCCGCTCGACGGCGTCGGTCCGGATGAACTCGGGGTACAGGACTTCGAGGCGCTGCTCGATCGCGGCGGTGTGACCGAGGTCATTCTCGCGACCAACCCCACGGTCGAGGGCGAGGCCACGGCGCACTTCTTTTCGGAGCTGGTGCGCGCGCGCGGCGTGGCGGCGAGCCGCATTGCGCATGGCGTGCCGGTGGGCGGCGAGCTCGAGTACGTCGATGGCGGCACGCTGGCGCACGCGATGGCCGGGCGTCACGCACTGAGTTAGGCTGCCGGCATCATGCGGCGCTTCAGCGCCGCCTGCGTTCCCCGGCCGCCACCCGCTCCGCGCTCAGCCGTTCGTACAGGCGCCGCAGGCGACGATAGCTCTCGTAGCGCCGCGGGCTGAGAGTCGCGCCGACGGCCGCGCGCACCGCGCAGTCCGGCTCGCGCATATGGCGGCAGTCGGCGAAGCGGCATTGTGCAGCCAGCGGCTCGATTTCGATGAAGCCCAGGTCGGAGCGCTCCAGGCGGTCGATCGCCGGCGCAAAATCGCGGACCCCGGGGGAGTCGATAATCTCACCGCCACCCGGCAGCTGGTACAGGCGGGTCGCGGTGGTGGTATGGCGCCCCTCGTCGTCGCGGATCAGCTCACCGATGGCTGCATCGCTGGCCGGTACCATCTGGCGCAGCAGCGATGATTTGCCCACTCCGGACTGACCGACCAGCATGGCCGTCTGCCGGGGCAGCAACACCAACAGCTCCCCCAGTGCGGTCTGCTGCTGGGCGGAGACTCGCAAGCAGCGGTAGCCGGCGGTGCTGAAGGCGGCCAATTCCTGTTCGATGTCGGCGTCGAGCGGCAGCTCCGACTTGTTCAGCACCACCGCGGCTGCCAGGCCGCCGCAGCGCGCGGCGCACAGGTAGCGATCGACTACGAAGAAATCCGGTTTGGGCACCGGTGCGATCACCACCAGTAACAGCGACAGGTTGGCAGCGATGAGCTCGCTGCCGCCGCGCGCATTGGTGCGATAGAGCGCGCTGCTGCGCGGCTCGACCGCCACCACATTGAGCTCACCGTGGCGGGCGTCGAGTTCGCAGCGCACGAAGTCGCCGCAGACTATCGATAGCTCGCGGCGTGCCGGGCGCGCAACGGCTTCGCGACCGTCTTCGGCGCGTACCTGCAGCAATCGGCGATGCGTGACTGTGACTCGGGCGACCGACATTCCTTGCTATGATGCCCTAACTGTCGCGGCAACGAGGAGCTATGGCGAATCACGAGTATCTGATCTGGATCGACCTGGAGATGACCGGGTTGATGCCGGACACCGATCAGATCATAGAGATTGCCACGGTGCTCACCGACAATAATCTCAATGTGGTCGCCGAGGGCCCGGATCTGGTGATCCAGCAGCCGGAAGAGGTCCTGGCGCGCATGGATGCCTGGAATCAGCGCCAGCACGGCGGCTCCGGCCTGCTGGCGCGGGTGCGCTCAAGCCGCATGACGGTGAGCGAGGCCGAGCGCCAGACCTTGTTGTTCCTTAGCACTCATGTGCCGCCGGGCGCATCGCCGATGTGCGGCAACGGCATCTGTCAGGACCGGCGTTTTCTTGCACGATTGATGCCAGAGCTGGAGAAGTTCTTCCATTACCGCAATCTCGACGTCAGTACCTTGAAGGAGCTGGCGCGGCGCTGGATGCCCTCGATGGCGAGCGGCCACAGCAAGGAATCGGCGCACCTGGCGCGCGCCGATATCTACGAATCCATCAGTGAACTGCGCTATTACCGCGAGCGCATGTTCGTCAAGCCCTGACCGCCGCAGGCCGCGCCAGCCCGCCGGCGCGAGCGGTTGCGAGAACCACAGCACTAATTCCGTCAGAGGCTGCGGCTTTGTCGAAGCCTCACATGCTATAGTCGATGCATGCTCTGTGAAGCTGACATCAAGGTGTCATGGCGGGCGCGGCCCCGAGGCTTCGTCGCGCTGATGAGCCTGTATGAGAGCAACTATCTGCGCTTCCTGCATCTGGCAGGCGATCCTACCCGCCTATCCGGGACGCTGATCTCGCGCGTCGACGGCGACTGTGAGCTGCGTCTCGCGGTGCTCGAGCACATGCCCTATACCAGCATGCTGACGCTGACCTACCTTATACCGTCGAGTGACAGCGGCTCCTTCGAGCGGCTGCCGGACCTCAGGTTGCGTGCCTATCACGACGCGCGGCTGCTCGAGGCGGAACAGTTCCGGCAGCAACAGCCGAAGGAACATAACACTCGGCGGCGGGATCCCCTGAAGGGGGAACGTGAACTGCATCAGCGTTGGACTCGCAACATGATGCTAAATAAGTGGCTGGAATACTGCGTAGAGCGGGGCCACAGGTTCACTATCTAGGGCTTTAACGAACGGCTCGCGGACGGTGGCCCGTGCGCATCATGGCGCCACTAATTAAGCTGATCTCACAATTGGGTTTCCTGCGGCTCGGCGCGGAGACTAATAAGCTCGAGGTCGACGATGACCGCGTGCTGCATCTGTTTCGCAATCGCGCGGAACTGAAGAAATCCCACATATCGCTGCAGGATGAAGTGCAGCGCCTGAAGGATCGCGTCAAACAACAGGAAGGCGCGACTGCGCGCGTGCAGGAAATGCTGCAGGCCCTGGAAGGTCGCCTGTCGCAATCGGAGTCGGGCTATCCGACCCTGGTGTTCTATCAGTTGCGCGAGCTATGGAATCTGGGCCGCACGCTGCTGACGCAGTTCGCGGCCGAACTTGCCGCACAGCAGGAGGAACGCGAGCGCCGCGCCTTCTTTGCCGAGCACAACCGCCAGCAGTTCGAGCGCCGCCAGGGTATCGAAGCCAAGCTGCGCGATGCCGAGAACAAGGCCGTTGCGGCGCGCGACGCGGCCGCACAGCTGGAGCGGGAAATCGCACGTCTGCGCCAGTTCTGGCATTTCTTCAAACGTCGCACGCTGCGCCAGCGTCTGCAGACCGCCAGTCTGCAGTCGATGCTGTGCATGCAGGATCTGGAGACCGCGCGCGGTGCGCGCGATGCGCTCGACGCCGAACCGACGCCCGAATTCGGCGGCCTGTCGATCGATGCGCGCCGGGCGATCAACCAGGCGACCATCGCTTATGCGCAGCTGCTGGTCGAGCGCCTGTCGCGTACGCCACTGATGGAGCTGGCGCGCACGGCGTCCGGCCGACGCGAGCCGCCGCGCGACGAATACGGTGATCGCGCGCGTTGCGAAGCCACCATGGCCGCGATCGTACACGGACGCGGGTTGCTGCAGCAGCGTGGCACATTGTCGCAGGAGATCAAGCAGCGCTCCGAGCGGGTGCGGGAGCTGGCGAAATACCGCAGCGCGGGCGAGACCGTGCCGACGGCGGAGAGTCTCGCCGCGGCGGCCGACGGCTCGAAAGTGCTGGCCGACGATCTGTGGGAGATTTTCCGCGTACTGCTGCGCTAGCTAGGGCGAGCCGGTCTTGTCCCCGGCTGCCGCCACCGGGGCCTGCTGCGCGACCGCCGGCGCATTGCGGTTGACGTCGCTCGCCACGGCGTCGGCCATGATATCGCTGGCCTGCGCCAGGATTACATCCGGCTCGTCGCTGATGCTGATGTCATCCACCGTCTTCCACGCCGGCAGGCCATCGGCGCCGCGGCGCGTGTTTTCCTGTGTCAGGCGCGCCAGGTCCTGTGCCGTGCGTTGCTGCTGGCGTTTCTTTAGATTGAGCGACAGCGTCTTTTCCTGGCGTGCGCTGTCGAGCGACGTCAGGCTCGCAAGCAGCCACTGGTAGTCCGCATTGTGCATGGCGCGATCGCTCTCTTCGCCCGCCAGCGCCTGCACCAGGCTTGGTTCGGGGACCAGGCCCCGGAACGGCACCGAGGCAATCCGATCCCAGGGCAGCGCGTGCTCGAGCACGCTCTCGCCGACGTCGTCGGTGCTGATGGGCGAGGGCAGCGCGATATCCGGAGTGACGCCGCGCAGCTGCGTGCTCTCACCGGTGATGCGATAGAACTTGCCGATCGTCACCGTCACCTGTCCTTCGGTGGGCCGCGAGGACCAGCGATCGAGTGGAATCACGCTCTGTACCGTACCCTTGCCAAATGTAGTCTGGCCGATGATCACGCCACGATGGTAATCCTGGATCGCGCCGGCGAAGATCTCGGAGGCTGAAGCGCTGGTACGGTCCACCAGGACGGCCAGCGGGCCGGTATAGGCCTGCCCCGGATCGGGTTCATCGAGCACCTCGAGCTGACCGGCGGTGTCGCGCAGCTGCACCACGGGGCCGTGATTGATGAACAGGTGCGTAAGTCCGATCGCCTCGGGCAGATAGCCGCCGCCGTCACCACGCAGGTCGAGCACCAGGGCGTCGATGCCACCGCCGGCGGCCAGGGCCTGCAGCAGGCGCCGCACATCGTGCGTGGTGCTGCGGTTGTTGGCGTCGCCGCCGCTTGCTGCGTCCATGTCGTTGTAGAAGCTCGGCACGGTGATGATACCGATCTTGTAAGTGTGGCCGTTACGCTGCAGTGACCGTACTTCCTTCTTGGCCGCCTGTCCCTCGAGGGTGACCTTGTTGCGCGTAAGCTCAACGGTACGCTCGGCGGTCCCGGGGGTAGCGCCGGCGGGCAGGATCTGCAGTCGCACGATGGTGCCGACCTTGCCGCGGATCTGCTGTACGACGTCATCCAGGCGCCAGCCGATCACGTCGGTCATGGGTCCGTCGTGGCCCTGGGCCACCCCGGTGATGCGATCGTTCGCCTTGAGGCTGCCGTCGGCGGCCGCCGGCCCGCCGGGCAGGATGTTGGTGACGGAAATATAGTCGTCGGTGAGCTGTAGCGATGCGCCGATGCCCTCATAGCTCAGGCTCATCTGAATGCGATATTCCTCGGAGCTGCGCGGCGAGAAGTAATTGCTGTGCGGGTCGTAGACGGCGCAGTAGGCGTTCATCAGCGACTCGAACACGTCTTCAGGCGAGATCTTGTCGAGTCGCGACAGCACGCGCTGGTAGCGCTTGCGCAGCAGCTCGGCGCTGTCGCTCCAGCTCTTGCCGGGCAGCATCAGCGTGATGGCGTCGTTCTTCACGCGCAAGCGCCACAGCTCGTCCATCTCCGCCTGCGTGGCGGGCCAGCCGGTGTGCTCGCGATCGAAGTTGAAGCTCTCGTCCACGGTCCAGTCCGGCTCGGTGTCCAGCAGCTTGAGGGCGTAGTTGATGCGCTCGCGATTGCGTTGCTGGAAGACGCTGAAGATCAGGTAGGCCGGATCCATCTCGCCGGTATGGATCATGTCGCCGAACTTGGTCCGGTAGCGCTCGAAACCGGCCACGTCGCTGGCGAGGAAATAGCTGTGCTGGCCGTCGAGCGCTGCCAGGAAGCGTTCGAACACCATCGGTGAGATCTTGTCGTCGATCGCGATGTGACGATAGTGGTTCTGCTCCAGAATGCTGGCAATGCGCGGCGCGAGCAGCCGCTCCTGCGGGCTCGGGCCGAGGGCGCCTTCGGGCAGCAAGCCGGTTGCGGCCGGCGCGCCGGTGGAACTGGCTGCTGTCAGTGCCAGCAGCCCCAGGGCGGCCAGTGCGAATGGCGCCAGAGATTTGCGCCGTGGACGAGGCGTGTACGACATGCTGCTTTAGGAACCTTGCAGGGGCTAGACTGTCATCAAGTTTGACAGCTTTGCACGCTGGATGTCAGTCGCGCTGCGATGCAACCGGGCGCCGGGCCAATATAGGAGAAAAGGCATGCGGCCGATGGCGGTATTGGTCGGCATCATCATGGGTTCGGCGGTCGCCATGACGGTGTCATTGACCATGAGCGCGATTGTGTTCTATTTGCTGCCGGAATACTCGGTCCGGCTGGCACCCGAGCGCTGGCCGCTGCTCAAGGGGCTGGCGTGGTCGTACGGCCTTGCGGCCGTTGGCGGAGCCAGCTTCGTCGGGGAATTGCGCCATCGGCGCTGGCGCTACGCCACGGAAATCATGCTCGCGGCGATGCTGATCGCCCTCGGCATCATCTACTGGCCCTGAAGCGGCACTGGCCCTGCAGCCGCCGGACCGCGCGCCGCCGGCCGGCAGTCAGCACCGCCGCATCAGGCGCGTCGCGGTTGGCCCCACACATCGCGCCGGGCAGTGCCCAGCCGGCTGTCGTAGGGATCGGAACCGCCGCGACGCTGCGATTCATTGCCGATGCCGTGATTGGTGACCAGCGCCAGTGCGATGTCCTTGAACACCGCATTGCGCGGCCGCGGCTCTCGCTGCTCTGAGCCGAGGATTCGCCAGTGGTTGTCGGGTCTCTGCCCCATATGTAACGTCCAATTGAGCGGCTAGCGCCCACGGTATTTCCGCGGAGAAGAATGGCACGACGCCGGCGGTCAGGTGCTGGACTGGCGCCGGATTTGTGACGGCAATCACGCCGGAAGCTGTCGTCGTGCTAGTTATGTAACAGCCGGCGCCCACCGCGCAGCAGCCAGACGAACAGATACGGTCCGAGGGCGATAAACCACACCGCCTGCGAGCCGGAAACCAGACCGATCATGAAATCGCGCCAGAGCGCGAACACAGTGCCGTGGGCATACGGACCCAGGGCAATCCGGCCGACTGCAAAGATCAGGCAGGGCATGACGAATACGCCGATGCCGATACATGCCGCGATCATCAGCAGCTCGCGCCACAGGCCACGTGCGCCGCGACACCGGTCCCAGAAGCGGCGCAGTTGATCGTTCACGTCCGGATCCTTGCAAAAAATTGGCCTCAGGGCTGCCCGCGGCCTTTAGGCATAATAGCCGCCACATGGAGAAAATCAGAGCGGCTGTGGTCGGAGTGGGCTATCTGGGGCGCTTCCACGCCCAGAAATACGCGCTGCTCGAGGATTGCAGGCTGGTCGGGGTGGTGGACAACCAGGCGCAGGCCGCCGCGCAGGTCGCAGCCGAGGTGCAGGCACCGGCCTATGGCGACTACCGGGCGCTGCTCGGCAAGGTCGATGCCGTGAGCGTGGTCACCCCGACGCCGACGCATTTCGACATCGCGCGCGCGTTTATCGAGAGCGGTGCTCATGTGCTGGTTGAAAAGCCGATGACCGAGACCACGCTGCAGGCCGAGCGGCTGATCGCCGCGGCGCGACAACACGGCCGGGTGCTGCAGGTCGGTCATCTGGAACGCTTCAATCCGGCGATTCTGGCCGCGGAACCGCTGCTGTCACGGCCGCGATTCATCGAGTGCCACCGCCTGGCGCCGTTCAAGGAGCGCGGCACCGACGTCAACGTCGTGCTCGACCTGATGATTCACGATATCGACCTGGTGCAGATGATCGTGGGCAGCCCGGTGGCAAACCTGGACGCGATCGGCACACCGGTGTTTTCCCAGGAGATCGACATCGCCAATGCGCGCCTGCGATTTGAGAGCGGCTGCGTCGCCAACGTCACCGCCAGCCGCGTGAGCTTCAAGACCGAGCGCAAACTGCGCGTGTTCGTCGATGATGCCTACCTGTCGATCGACCTGCAGCAGAAGATATTGACGGTGATTCGTAAGCGCCTGGGCCCGGTGAGCGAGGGGCAATTGCCGGCACATATCGAAGAACAGTCGTTCGATCAGGGCGATGCGCTGCTGGCCGAGATCCGCTCGTTCCTCGCCGCCATACGTGGCGATCAGCGGGTACTGGTGAGCGGTGAGGATGGCTTGCGGGCGCTGCGCACCGCCATCGCCATCGCCGAGCGCGTGCAGGGCGCGCAGGGCGCAACCGCGCAGGCGCCCGCATGAGCCGCGTGGGCCGTCCGGTCACGGTCGCCGCGACGCAATTCGCGTGCGGCTGGGAACTGCCCGCGAACCAGGAGCGCGCCGAGCGCCTGGTGCGCGAGGCGCACGCCCGTGGTGCACAGATCATCCTGTTGCAGGAGCTGTTTGCGACGCCGTATTTCTGCATCGAACAGGATCCGCGGCATCTGCAGCTGGCCCAGAGTGCGGATGACAGCCCGCTGCTGCGCCGTTTCGGCGCCCTGGCGGCGGAACTGGAGGTGGTGCTGCCCATCAGTTTCTTTGAACGCGCCGGCAATGCTTATTTTAATTCGCTGGCGATGTTCGATGCCGATGGCCGGCGACTGGGCATCTATCGTAAGTCGCATATCCCAAACGGCCCGGGCTACCAGGAGAAGTTCTATTTCACTCCTGGCGACACCGGCTTTCGGGTGTGGGATACCCGCTATGGGCGGCTCGGCGCCGCAATCTGCTGGGATCAGTGGTTTCCCGAGAGTGCGCGCATCATGGCGCTGATGGGGGCCGAACTGCTGCTGTATCCGACCGCGATCGGCAGTGAGCCGCCGCCGGCGCCGCCGGTGGATTCGAGGCTGCATTGGCAGCGCACGCAACAGGGGCACGCTGCCGCCAACCTGATGCCGCTCATCGCCAGTAACCGCATCGGCACCGAGTATTCGCTGCAGAATCCGCAGGCGCTGCAGATTCGTTTTTATGGCACTTCGTTCATCGCCGACGCCAGCGGCGCGCTGGTGGCCGAAGCCGGCGAGGATACGGAAGGAGTGATCACCGCCAGCTTCGACCTGGAGCAACTGCGGGGCGCGCGCGACAGCTGGTTCGTGTTTCGCGATCGCCGGCCGGATCTGTACGGGCCGCTGGGCAGTTTCAGTGGGCGCTGATGTCGGCGCGGCGCACGCCGCAATAAATGCAATATGTACTATGCCGATCCATTTGCAGTACGAACAGTAATGAAAATATACTGCGCGCCGTCGCGCCGGCACCGCGTCATGGCTCAATGGTCGGGAGTGTGTTAGTGGAACAGACGGGTAGTAACGGCGCACGCGCCCGCGATAAGCGTCCTGCCGCGGCCAGGCGCGAGCGTGCCGCCGGTGCCAAGGTGGACCTCGGGCCGCTGCCAAAACTTCTGGGCTACAACCTGCGGCGCGCCAACCAGGCCTCCTGGCGCACCTACGTCAGCTTCATCGGCGAAAGCAAGATCCGTCCCGGACTGTTCAGTCTGCTGTGCCTGGTACGTGCCAATCCCGGTATCGCCCAAATCGAACTCGGCACCCATCTCGGGGTGGACAAGGCGAGCATCGTGGCGCTGCTGGATCGGCTGGAGCGCGCCGGCCTGATCGAGCGGCGCCGCTCGACTCGCGATCGCCGTCGCCAGGGCATATCGCTGACCGAATCGGGCACCGGGGAGCTCGAGGCGCTGATGACGCAGGTGCGGCAGCTCGAGCGCCACATGGCGAGCCGGTTCAGCAAAGCCGAACTGGACCAGTTCCTGAGCTTCCTGCAGCGCATGTACTCGTCGACCTGACCGCCAACCAGCAACACTCAACTGCTTGGGGATATCGGGCTATAGGGTTCGTTTTTCGTAATGAAAAACGACCCCTATAGCCCGATATCTCCCAGGGTCTGGGTGCTGCCAGGGGCAAACAGGTCGGTGAGTGCTGCGGTGAGAGGCTTCATGAACCAGGCGCCGTCCGGCATGGCGTTGACGGCCACGCCGTAGGACGCCAGCGTGTCGCCCACCACCGGCCCGACCGCAGCGACGTTGGTGGCCGCCAGCGCGGCGCGCACCGATTCGGCCGTCGCGCCGCGAAACAGCCGCTCGACCTGGGCCTTGCTGGTGAAGGCGATGGCATCCACTTCACCGCAACGCATGCGCTCGAGCAGTTCCTGCACCGCGGCGTCGGTGGTGGCGTCGGCGTACAGGTAAGGCGCGACCGTGCTCACCAGCGCGCCGGCGGCGGTGAGGAACTCGATCAACGGCAGATTTGGTTCGGCGCCGTATAACTGCACGCCCACGCGCCGCCGCTGCAGATCCAATCCGCGCAGGGCCTCGATGACCCCGGCGGTGGTCGGTACCGCGGCCGGCAGATCGCTGCTCAGGCCGAGTTCGCGCAGGGCGCGCGCCGGCTTCGGGCCGCGGGTTATCTTGCGCATCCGCTGCAGGGCGGCGATGAACGGCGTGCGTAGCGCGGGCTGGTGCCGATCGATGCAGCTGAGCATGCGGCGCAGACCCTCGCCGGTCAGGAGAATCAGGTCATCGCAGCCGCCGCCAGCTGCATCCTGGATCCAGGCCAGTACCGGCGTCGGATCCGGGGCATCCACGATCTTGACCAGCGGATAGCGCAATACCCGCGCGCCGCGCCGCTCGAGCAGCGCCGCAAACAGGTCGAGTTCCCGGGCTTCGGCGATGGCGATTACACGATCGGTGAGCGCTTCGGTCATTTTGGCGGCCCAGGGCGCTCCCATTCGAACTTTGGCAGCGCGTGGAAAGCCTGCGTGAGCTTTTCGTTCCAGCGCCGGCAGACGCTGCGCAGCAGCGCCGAGTCGGCATCGAGCGCCAGGTGCTGCGAGAATTTCATCGCGTCCTGTGGGTAGATCGCCAGCTCCAGCGGCGGACCGACCGAGAGGTTGGATTTCATCGCGGCGTCGAATGAGATCAGCGCCAGTCGCGCCGCATCATCCAGCGACAGGTCGGCCCCGGCCAGCCGCGACAGGATCGGCTTGCCGTATTTGAATTCGCCCAGTTGCAGGTACGGCGTCTCCCAGGTCGCGGCGACGTAGTTGCCCTCCGGATACACCAGATAGATCTCCGGCGGCTGGCCGCTGATCTGGCCGCCGACGATCAGCGTGGCGCGTAAATCGGCCCCGCTGCTGCCCAGCGTCGACGCATAATGCTGCACAACGGTGCACAGCACCTGGCCCACGTAGCGCGCTGCCTCGAAAACGTACGTCACCGTGGCCAGATTCTCGCCGCCCTGCGCCGCCGCCAGATCGCGTCGCAGATTGTCGAGCACCTCCTGGGTCGTGGCCAGGTTGCCGGACGTCAGGACCACCAGCAGCCGGTCCTGGGACGGCTGAAATACATGCATTTTCCGGTAGGTGCTGATGTAATCAACGCCGGCCGTGGTGCGCGAGTCGGAGGCGAACACCAGGCCATCACGGAGTTTGAGTGCGAGGCAGTAGGTCATTGCAGCTCCATCGCAGTAAGCCATGGTGCACCAGGAACGGGCGTCAGTTTAGCGAATTGGTACATTTTTCATGCCGCTACCGACGAGTGTTCATTAGCCACCCGCGCCCTGCTACTGTAGCTCCAAGACAGTCAAACAGGGCCTGGCAAATCGCATGCGGATTGCCTGGGAAGAGTATCCGGCGTCGGCGAGCTTCGATGAACTGATCGGGCCGGGCGGTGCGCCGCGGCCTGCCGCCACTGCGCTGATCGAATTTCTCTCGGCGCTCGGTCCGGAGGAACTCGCAACGCGGCAGAAAGCCGCCGATGTGGCCATCCGCGGCATGGGCATCACCTTTACCGTCTATCACGAGGAGGGCGGCTCGATCGATCGCGCCTGGCCGCTCGACATCATTCCCCGGGTAATCGCACTCGACGAGTGGCGGCGCATCGAGGCCGGACTGCAGCAGCGTGCCCAGGCGCTGAACATGTTCATAGACGACATCTACCACGAGCAGCGCATCGTGCGCGACGGGGTGTTTCCGCGAAGTTACCTGGCCGATTCGGCCAACTTCCGTTCGCAGTGCGTCGGCATCCATCCGCCGCAGCACATCTGGGCGCACATCTGCGGCTCGGACCTGGTGCGCGGTGCCGACGGGACGGTGTACGTGCTGGAAGACAACCTGCGTGTGCCCTCCGGTGTGTCCTACATGCTGGAGAACCGGCAGGTGGTCAAACGGGTGTTTCCCGAGGTGTTCGAGGCCGCGGGAATTCTGCCGGTCGACGACTATCCGTCGCAGCTGTTCGACCTGCTGCGCGCGCTGGCGCCCGCCGGCGTGGACCAGCCAGAGGTCGTGGTGTTGACGCCCGGAATCTACAACTCAGCCTATTTCGAGCACTCGTACCTGGCGCATCAGATGGGCTGCGAGCTGGCGGAGGGGCGCGATCTGGTGGTGGGCGATGACGATATCGTCTACATGCGCACCATCGTGGGCTGGCAGCGGGTGGACGTGATCTACCGGCGTGTGGACGACCTGTTTCTCGATCCTGAGGTGTTCCGTTCAGATTCCACGCTCGGCGTGCGCGGCCTGATGCGCGCCTGGCGCGCTGGCAACGTGGCGCTGGCGAATGCCCCGGGCGCCGGGGTGGCGGATGACAAGCTGGTGTATACCTTCGTGCCGGCGATGATCCGGTATTACCTCGATCAGGATGCCATTTTACCGAATGTACCCTCGTTTCTGTGCGCTGACGGGCAGCAATGCGAGCACGTGCTGGCGAATCTGGCCACGCTGGTGGTCAAGCCGGCCAATGAATCGGGCGGCTACGGCATGCTGATGGGCCCGAAATCCACCGAGGGCGAACGCAAGCAGTTTGCCGAGCTGATCCGGCACAATCCGCGCAATTACATCGCCCAGCCGGTGATCAGCCTGTCGACCACCCCGACCCTGGTCGAGGGCGGCATCGAGCCGCGGCATCTGGATCTGCGGCCGTTCATTCTCTCCGGACGCGACGTGCAGGTGACAACCGGCGGCCTGACGCGCGTCGCGATGCGCAAGGGTTCGCTGGTGGTCAATTCCTCGCAGGGCGGCGGCAGCAAAGACACCTGGATCGTCGATACCTCGGCCGACAATGCTTTCGCGCGTAGCTGACAATCTCTACTGGATGGCGCGCTATCTGGAGCGCACCGAGAATCTGGCCCGGCTGGTGGACGTCAGCGCCGGCCTGATGCTCGACCTGCCGCAGCGCCTGAGTCCGGGCTGGCAGCCGCTGATCAAAATCACCGGCAATGAAAGCCTGTACGCCGAGCACGAACGTGACTACGGTGAGAAATCGGTGGTCAAGTTCATCGTCGCCAATGGCAAGAATCCCGGATCAATGCTGACCTCGATAGCGCGTGCCCGCGAAATCGCCCGCACCGTGCGCGACATCCTGCCACGCGAGGTCTGGGAGCAGATCAACGAGCTCTATCTGTACGTGGGCGAGCACGCCGCCGAAGCCTCGGCCAGGCGCACGCGCTACGGCTTCCTCGGCCGCGTCACCACCGCCACCCACGCGCTCACCGGCATGTTCGAGGGCATCTTCAACGAGGGCGACGCATTGTCGTTCCTGACCCTGGGTCGCAACATCGAACGCGCCGACATGACCAGCCGCATCGTGGACGTGCGCGCGGCGGCGATGATGACCGGCCCGAGCGCGGCGGAATTAGGGCCGTTCGAGACCGTGCTATGGATGGGCGTGTTGCGCTCGCTGTCGGGCTATCAGATGTACCGGCTGAAGACGCGCGAGCGCGTGTACGGAGCCGGCGTGGTGCGCTTCCTGCTGGCCGACGAACAGTTTCCGCGCGCCTGCGTGTGCTGCCTGCGTCGCGCCGAAGAAGTGCTGCACCGGCTGCCCAACAGCGAGCCGCTGCTGCGGCGCGTGTCGCGCATGCGGCGCGCGATCCACCACACGCGCTTCGAATCGCTGCAGCAGGGCGAGCTGCATGAATTCATCGACCGGCTGCAGGTGTCGCTCGCCCGCACCAACGACGAGCTGGCGCGCATCTACTTCATTGGTCACAGCGCGCCGCTGGCCGACATCGCGCCGATCATGGCCTACCAGAATCAGGGCCAGAACCAGAATAAGCAGATATCGGCCTAGCAGGCCGCGAAAATATAGAATGGCGCGTTTTCCGCCGGGGTCGACGGCCGTCTGATGTCCAATTTAACGCATCTCTCGCATCTCTTGCATCTCTCGCATCTGTCGCGGCTGGAGGCCGAGAGCATCCACATCCTGCGCGAGGTGGTCGCCGAGTGCGACCGGCCAGTGATGCTCTATTCGATCGGCAAGGACAGCTCGGTGATGCTGCACCTTGCGCTCAAGGCGTTCTATCCGGCACGGCCGCCGTTCCCGCTGCTGCATGTGGATACCACCTGGAAGTTCCGCCAGATGATCGAGTTCCGTGACCAGACCGCGCGCCGGGTCGGCATGGATCTGATCGTGCACGTCAATCCGGACGGTGTCGCGATGGGCATCAACCCGTTCGTGCATGGCTCGGCGCTGCACACCGACATCATGAAGACCCAGGGTCTCAGACAGGCGCTGGATCGCTACGGGTTCGACGCCGCGTTCGGCGGCGCACGGCGCGACGAAGAGAAATCCCGCGCCAAGGAGCGCGTGTTTTCGATCCGCTCGGCACAGCATCGCTGGGATCCGAAGCGGCAGCGGCCGGAACTGTGGCGCCTGTATAACACCCGCAAGGCCAAGGGCGAGAGCCTGCGGGTATTCCCGCTGTCGAACTGGACCGAACTGGATATCTGGCAGTACATCCATCGCGAAAACATTCCGATCGTACCGCTGTATTTCGCCGCCGAACGGCCGATCGTTGAGCGCGACGGCGCGCTGATCATGGTCGACGACGAGCGTATGCCGCTGTTGCCTGGCGAGCAGCCGCAGCTGCGAAAAGTGCGATTTCGCACCCTCGGGTGCTACCCGCTCACCGGCGCGATAGAAAGCACGGCCGATTCGCTCGCGGCAATCATCGAAGAGATGCTCGTGGCCAGAACTTCCGAGCGCCAGGGCCGGGTCATCGATCGAGACGGGGCCGCATCGATGGAACAGAAGAAGCAGGAAGGCTACTTCTGATGGAGACCGAGTCGTCCCTGCCTGCTACCGACGTCAACATCTGGCTGCAGGCCCAGAGCCGCAAGGATTTGCTGCGCTTCATCACCTGCGGCAGCGTTGATGATGGCAAGAGCACGCTGATCGGCCGCCTGCTGTATGAATCGCAGTTGCTGCTGGAGGACCAGCTCGAGGCGCTGGCGAGCGACTCGCGCCGGCTCGGCACCCAGGGCAACGAGCTGGACTTCGCGCTGCTGGTGGATGGGCTGGCCGCCGAGCGCGAGCAGCGCATCACCATCGACGTCGCCTACCGATTCTTCGCCACCGAGCGGCGCAAATACATCGTCGCCGATACCCCCGGACATGAGCAGTACACGCGCAACATGGTCACCGGCGCATCGACCGCGGACCTTGCGATCATCCTGGTAGATGCCCGCAAGGGGGTGCTCACGCAGACCCGGCGCCACAGCTATCTGGTGTCGCTGCTGGGCATCCGTCAGATCGTGCTCGCGGTCAACAAGATGGATCTGGTCGGCTACTCGGCGCAGGTGTTCGAGGAGGTCGAACGCAGCTACCGGCAGTTCGCGGCCCGGATCGGCCTGACCGACGTCGCCGCCATCCCGGTCTCGGCACTGCGCGGCGACAACATCATCGAGGCCGGCGCCGGCATGCCCTGGTACCGCGGACCGACCTTGATGCAGCAGCTGGAGAGCGCGTCGATCCCGGACGACGCCGCGGCGCAGCCGTTCCGCATGCCGGTGCAATGGGTCAACCGGCCTAACCAGGACTTTCGCGGCTTCGCCGGCCTGATTGTCGGCGGCAGCGTTCGCCCCGGCGATTTGCTGCGGGTGTTGCCGTCGGGATTGAACGGCCGGGTGGCGCGCATCGTGACCGCCGATGGCGACCTGCAGCAGGCGGTAGCCGGCCAGTCGGTCACCCTGACCCTGAAGGATGAGATCGACATCAGCCGCGGCGATCTGCTGACCGCGGCGGCGGCGCCGGCCAGCGTCTCGGATAAATTCGAAGCCACGGTGGTCTGGATGAGCGAGGAGCCGATGCTGCCCGGCAGGCCCTATCTGCTCAAGTGCGGCACGCGTACCGTGACCGCTGCGGTGGCGCCGCTCAAGTACAAGATCAACGTCAATACACTGGAAGAACTCGCGGCACGCCAGCTCGAACTCAATGAGATCGGACTGGTCAATCTGAATCTTGACCAGCCGCTGCCGTTCGATGCATACGCGCGCAATCGCGATACCGGCGGCTTCATCCTGATCGACCGCATCAACAACAATACCGTCGGCGCCGGCATGCTGCTGGCGGCGTTGCGGCCGGCACAGGACGTGCACTGGCAGGCGCTCGACGTGGATCGCGCCAACCGCTCGGTGCAGAAGAATCAGAGGGCCTGCGTGCTGTGGTTCACCGGGCTGTCCGGTGCCGGCAAGTCCACCATCGCCAATCTGGTGGAAAAGAAACTGTTCGGCATGGGACGCCACACCTATCTGCTCGACGGCGACAATATCCGCCACGGGCTCAACCGCGATCTGGGCTTCACCGATGCCGACCGGGTCGAGAACATCCGCCGCGTGGGCGAGGTGGCGCGGCTGATGACCGATGCCGGGTTGATCGTGCTGGTGTCGTTCATTTCCCCGTTCCGCTCGGAGCGGCAACTGGCGCGTTCACTGCTGGGTCCGGGGGAGTTCTTCGAGATTTTTATCGATACGCCGCTCGAAGTGGCCGAGGCACGCGATCCGAAGGGCCTGTACCGCAAGGCGCGCGCCGGCAAGATACGTAATTTCACCGGCATCGATTCGCCGTACGAGCCACCGGAGAATCCCGAGATGCACATCGATACCGGCCGCGTCAGCGCCGAGCAGGCGGCCGAGCAGGTCATCGGTCACTTGCGCCTCGCCGGCATCATGGATCGCGACTGGGTGTTTATCCCGTAGCGGTCTGTGTAAAAATGCGCCTGAGGTGTGACGATGCAGCGGCAGCGGAACGGTAGTGGCTAGAGTCTACGCGGGTCTGGCGACCTCGCACGTCCCGGCCATCGGTGCCGCGCTCGACAACGGCAAGGCGCAGGACCCGTACTGGCGCCCGCTGTTCCAGGGTTACGAATTCGCCCAGCAGTGGATCCGCGACAATCCGCCCGACGTCGTGATCCTGGTCTACAACGATCACGCCACGGCATTCTCGCTCGAGATCATCCCGACCTTCGCACTCGGCTGTGCCGAGGAATTCGCGCCGGCGGACGAGGGCTGGGGTCCGCGCCCGGTGCCCGTGGTCAAGGGCGATTCACGCTTCGCGGCGCATATTGCGCAGTCGGTGATCCTGGATGAATTCGACCTGACGATCGTCAACAAGATGGATGTCGATCATGGCCTGACGGTGCCGCTGTCGCTGGTGTTCGGTGCGCCTGCGGCGTGGCCCTGCCGCGTGATTCCGCTGGCGGTGAACGTAGTGCAGTATCCGGCGCCCACGGGCAATCGCTGCTTCAACCTCGGCCGCGCGATCCGCAAGGCGGTCGAGTCCTATCCGCAGGATCTTCGGGTCATGGTCTGGGGCACCGGCGGCATGTCGCACCAGCTGCAGGGGCCGCGCGCCGGGCTGATCAACCAGCCCTGGGACGCCCGGTTCCTGGATAACATCGGACCGGACCCGCAGTCGCTGGTGCGCATCGGGCACCTGGAGTACCTGCGCGAGGCGGGCTCGGAGGGCATCGAACTGGTGATGTGGTTGATCATGCGCGGCGCACTGGATGAGAATGTCCGCACCGTGCGCCGCTTCTATCACGTGCCGGCCTCCAATACCGCGGTCGGCCATCTGATACTCGAGAATCTTTAGACCTCATCCGATGCCTGGTCGTGCATGAAAGTCATTGTCGTTGGAGCCGGCGCGTTCGGCGTCAAACACCTGGAAGCGATGGCGAAGATCGACGGCGTCGAAGTGCTGTCGCTGGTCAGCCGCGACCCGGTGACGACGGCCGAGGTCGCCAAGAAATGGAAGATTCCGCATTGCACGACCGATCTGGCGCAGGCGCTGGCGCAGCCCGGCGTCGAGGCGGCATTGCTGTGTTCGCCAACGCAGCTGCACGCGCAGCAGGCGGTGCAGTGTATGCGCGCCGGCAAGCACGTGATGATCGAGATCCCGATTGCCGATTCGCTCGCCGATGCGGAGCGCGTGGTCAGGACGCAGCAGGAGACCGGTGTTACCGCCATGGGCGGGCATACGCGCCGCTTCAATCCCAGCCACCAGTGGATCCACAAGCGCATCCTTGGCGGCGACCTGAAGGTGCTGCAGATGGATGTGCAGACGTATTTTTTCCGCCGCACCAACATGAATGCGCTCGGCCAGCCACGCAGCTGGACCGATAATCTGCTCTGGCACCACGCCTGCCACACGGTCGATCTGTTTGGGTACCAGACTGGCCAGCAGGCATCACAGTACTATGCGCTGCAGGGGCCGATCAGCCCGACCCTCGGCATCGCGATGGACATGAGCATCGGTTTGCGGGTGCCATCCGGCGCCATCTGCACCCTGTCGCTGTCGTTCAACAATGACGGGCCGTTCGGAACATTTTTCCGCTACATCTGCGACCAGGGCACCTATGTCTGCCGCTACGACGATCTGTTTGACGGCAACAACAGCCCGATCGATGTTTCCAAAGTCGATGTATCGATGAACGGCATCGAATTGCAGGATCGCGAGTTCTTCGCCGCCATCAGGCAGCAACGCGAACCCAATGCCAGCGTGACGCAATGCCTGACGGCGATGCAGACGCTCGATAAGCTGGAGACCTGCCTCCGGAATAGCTAAGGAGTAGGCGCGCCGATGATCATCGATTGCCACGGCCACTACACCACCGCCCCTGGTGAGCTGCACGTTTTTCGTGATGCACAGCTCGCGGCCCTGCGCAATCCGAATAGCGTCGCCATCGACGCGCCGCGCATCAGCGACGATCAGATCCGCGACAGTCTGGAGAAGGCGCAGCTCAAGCTGCAGCGCGAACGCGGCAGCGATCTGACCATATTCTCGCCGCGCGCCTCGGGCATGAGTCACCACCTGGGCAACGAGGCGGCCAGCCTGCAATGGGCGCGTGTCTGTAACGACCTTATCTACCGTGCCTGCCAGCTTTATCCGGATAACTTCGTCGGCGTGTGCCAGTTGCCGCAGTCACCCGGAGTTGCCCCGGGCCGCAGCGCCGCGGAGCTGGAGCGCTGCGTGCGCGAGCTGGGATTCGTCGGCTGTAATCTCAATCCGGACCCGTCGGGCGGCTACTGGACCTCCCCGCCGCTGACCGATCGGCAGTGGTATCCGCTCTATCAGAAAATGGTCGAACTCGACGTGCCGGCGATGGTGCATGTCAGCTCCTCCTGCAACCCGAACTTTCACGGCACCGGCGCGCACTATCTGAATGCCGATACCACCGCGTTCATGCAGTTCCTGACCTCGGATCTGTTCAAGGACTTTCCGACGCTGCGATTCATCATTCCGCACGGCGGCGGGGCGGTACCCTATCACTGGGGCCGCTATCGCGGTCTGGCGCAGGACCTGAAGCGCCCACCGCTCGAGGAGCTGATGAAGAACGTGTATTTCGACACCTGCGTGTACCACCTGCCTGGCATCGAGCTGCTGTTCAGGGTGGTGCCGGTGGACAATATCCTGTTCGGCTCGGAGATGGTCGGCGCCGTGCGCGGCATCGATGTGCGCACCGGGCAGTACTACGACGACACCAAGCGCTACGTCGATGCGCTCGCGCTCAGCGAGGTCGATCGGCAGCGCGTGTATTCGGTCAACGCACGGCGGGTATATCCGCGGCTCGACGCACTGCTGAAGAAGCGGGGCCGCTGAGGTTTCATCCGCGCTGCTTGCGCCGACTACTGGCGGCCGTCCCAGACCGCCTGCGGCACCAGCACCTGCCCCTGCATCAGCGCCCGCGCCGTGCGCAGGATGCCGGAGCGGCCGACGACGAAGTTCTCGCCGCTGCCCGTGACCTCGAGCGTGACGGTGAATTCGCCGCTCGGGTGCTCCACCGACAACACGCGTGGGGAGCCGTGCGGAATTCTGGCGATGCCTTCGGCCACCGAGCCCGGCATCACGCAGGCGGTGGCGACGCTCACGGCGCCGAGCACCCCGATCGCGCTGTGGCAGCGGTGCGGAATGAAACTGCGTGTGCAGACGTGGCCGCCGGCCTGCGCCGGGGCGATCAGCGCCATCTTCGGAACTACCTTGTGGCTGACGTCGCCCAGACCCATCAGTACGCCCGCGGCCTGCCGCAGTTTCTCCAGCCGTGCCTTGAAGTCGTGGTCGGCGTCCAACTGCGACGGCGACTCATAGCCGGTCTTGCCCAAGGATCGCGCAGCGAGCACCACCACCGGCATGCCGTTGTCGACGCAGCTGACGTCGACGCCCTCGATGCGATCGCGCGCGTGCCCGGTCGGCAGCAGCGATTCGCACACCGAGCCTGCGGTATCGAGGAAATCGATAGTGATGGCGGCTGCCGTGCCCGGCACGCCGGCGATCGCAGTGGTGCCGTCGTAGCGCACCTCGCCGCCGGGGGTCGGCACGGTGGCCAGCGCCAGATTGCCGGTATTTAGCATGTAGATTGATACCCGGGTGGCAGGATCGGAAGCCACGACTAGACCGCGTTCGATCGCGAACGGTCCTACGCCGGCGAGCATGTTGCCGCAATTCGGGTTGATGTCGACCAGCGGCTGGTCGATCAACACCTGCGCGAACAGAAATTCGACGTCGATGCCGGGGCGCTGCGACTTGGAGACGATCGCGACCTTGCTGGTCAGCGGCTCGGCCCCACCCAGGCCGTCGATCTGCCGCGGATCGGGCGATCCCATGACCGCCAGCAGCACGCGGTCGCGCAGCGCGGGCTCGCGTGGCAGATCGGACGCGAGAAAAAACGGGCCCTTCGATGTACCGCCGCGCATGAGCGTGCAGGCAATCGTGGTCTGTCGGCCTGGCATGCGGCTGGCGATCCGCGGGTGTCAGCGGTACTCGAGCCCCAGAGCCTTGAGCCGCTCGCGCATCTGGTAGATGTCGAGTCCCAGCTCGCCCGCCGCCAGGCGCCGGCGCTTCTCCTCTTCGTTCGCCACCCGCTGGCCGGCGGCCTTGGCGACCTCATCCGCCTGCGCACCGCGCACCACAACCACACCATCGTCGTCGGCGACGATCGCATCGCCGGGTCTGACCCGGGCGCCGGCGCAGATGATCGGCACGTTGACCGCCCCCAGGCTGGCCTTGACCGTGCCCTGGGCAAAGATCGCCTTGGACCAGACCGGAAAGCCCATCTGCGTCAGCACCGCGACATCGCGCACGCCGGCATCGATCACCAGTGCCTTGACGCCGCGCGCCACGCACGAGGTGGCGAGCAGGTCGCCGAAATAACCATCCTCGCAAGGCGAACTGGTCGCCACCACCAGCACGTCGCCGGGGCGACACACTTCGATCGCGACGTGCAGCATCCAGTTGTCCCCCGGTGGTACCAGCACCGTTACGGCGCTGCCGCAGATGCTGACCGGCCGGAAAATCGGGCGCATGTAGGAGGCCAGCAGGCCGCTGCGACCCTGCGCCTCGTGCACCGTGGCAACGCCGTAGTCGCCCAACAATTTCAGATCGGCCGGCCCCGGACGCGAGATGTCGCGGACGACTATGTGCTTACCAATGACGGCGCTCCCAGTTTGCCTCGCTGGCGCAGTGACTGGCACTGAACCTTAGGGCGATGAAGATCAGGCTGCGAATTATATCGGGCGCGATCCGGGCTCGCCATGGCGGCCCCCGCGGCCCCGCTTCAGCCCCTCGAAGCGCGGCGCGGCCTCGTCCTGGGCGCCGGCGTGCGGCGCGGCAGCGCTGCATTATCCCCGGCCGGCGTCCATGGCCGCCCGGTGCGCTCCTCGATATAGCGCCGGATCAGGCGCCGCACCACCTGCGATGGGGTCGCATCCTCATGCGCACACAGGCGCATGAACGCCGTTTTCTTGCGCGGATCGACCAGAATGGTCAGACGAGCGGTGCGCCGTTCGTGAGTCATAGTGGCATGAGATGATAATACAAGGCACATTGAAGTAACATTGCGGGCAGTTAAGATCCATGACCAGTCCGGGCCGGAGAGCTTCGCTTGCTGACCGCCGCGCTGCCCGCGCTCCACTCGCCACTCGAGCTGTGCGTCGGCTTGCTCGGCGCGTGGATGCTCATCGGCTTGATTGGGGTACTGCGTCCGGGTAGCGTCGGCCTGAGCTGCGGCGTGCTGTACCCGGCCGGCGCCGCGATCGGAGCCGCGCTGGCGCTGGTCGCGGGTGCGAGCGTCGCGATGCCGGTCGACCAGCGGGTGTTGGCGCTGGGGCTGCCGGATCTGCCCTGGCACCTGCGGCGCGACGCTCTGGCGAGCGTATTCCTGTTTCTGCTGGGCGCAGCCTCGGTCGGCAGTTCGCTGTTCGCGGGCGGCTATTTCCGCCGCCAGCAGGGTGCGCCGCCGGGGCTCATCGGCCTGCAGTACCACCTGTTTCTGGCCAGCATGGGCTTCGTGCTGCTGGCCGATGATGCCTACGGTTTCATGGTGGCCTGGGAGACGATGGCGCTGTCGTCGTACTTTCTGGTGACCACCGATCACACCGTGGCGCAGATCCGCGAGGCCGGATTCCTATACCTGCTGATCGCGCACCTCGGCGCACTCGCCATCCTGCTGAGTTTCGGTGTAATGCAGGGCGGCAGCTGGCAGTTCACGTTCGATGCCATGCGCGCCGCCCGACTGTCGCCGGGCTGGTCGACCACGGCGTTCCTGCTGGCGATGTTTGGTTTCGGCGCCAAGGCCGGCCTGGTGCCGCTGCACGTGTGGTTGCCCGAGGCGCATCCGGCGGCGCCCTCGCCGGTGTCGGCGCTGATGAGCGGCGTCATGTTGAAGACCGCGCTGTACGGCATGCTGCGGGTCGCGTTCGATCTGATCGGCAGCGCCCAGTGGTGGTGGGGGCTGGTACCGCTGGCGCTGGGACTGTTCAGCGCCGTCTACGGCGTGGTGTTTGCTGCCGTGCAGACCGATATGAAACGACTGCTGGCCTACTCCTCGATCGAGAACACGGGCATTTTGTTCTGCGGGCTGGGTCTGGCGCTGGTGTTCCAGGGTGTCGGCATGACCGCGGTGGCGACACTGGCACTGCTCGCGGTGCTGTATCACGCGCTCAACCACGCTTTCATGAAAAGCGTGTTGTTCCTCGGCACCGGCGCGGTGCTGCATGCCACCGGCAAGCATCACATGGGTGAACTGGGCGGTCTGATCCATCGTATGCCGTGGGTGGCATGGACGGCGCTGATCGGGGCGCTGGCGCTGGCGGGCCTGCCGCCGCTCAACGGCTTCGTCTCCGAGTGGCTGCTGCTGCAGGCCTTCCTGTTCACGCCACAGGTGCCACGCACCTTCGTCAACATGCTGCTGCCGATGGGAGCTGCACTGCTGGTGCTGTCGGCCGCGCTCGCCGCCTACGTCATGGTGAAATTCTTCGGCGTGGTGTTCCTGGGCACGCCGCGCGCGCCCGGCTTGCGCGCAGCGCACGACGCGCGCCCGATGCAGCGGCTGGGGCTGAGCTGGCTGGCCGGCGGCTGCGTGCTGCTCGGTCTGCTGCCGGCGCAGATCCTGCCGTGGCTGCGTGCCGTGACGACCTCACTGCATCTGAGCGACGCAGCTGCGCCGGCCAGCCCCTGGTGGAGCCTGATGCCGCTGGCCGGGCGCCAGGCATCCTACTCGCCGCTGCTGTTTCTGACGGCGGTGGCCGCGGTGGTGGGACTGACCATCATCGCGGTGCGTGGCTTCTATCACCAGCGCACCCGGCGCGTGCCCGCCTGGGACTGTGGCAGCGGAACCCTCAGCGCACGCATGCAGGACACGGCTGAAGGCTTCGGGCAGCCGATCCGCCATATCTTTCAGCCGTTCTTCGCCATGCGGCGCGAGCTGCCGACGGCCTTCGATCAGGCGCCGCGCTACCGCGTCTGGGTCGGCGATCGCTGGTGGCTCGGCCTGTATCTGCCGCTCGCTGCGCTGGTGCGCCGCCTCGCCGACGCGCTCGCCGTGCTGCAGCAGGGTCGCATCTCCATCTATCTGCTCTACAGCTTTCTGACCTTGCTGTTGATGCTGGCATTCGTGCTGTGAGGCCCCGGCAATGAAGGCGATCGAGTGGTTCACCCAGGTGTTGGAAGTACTGGCGGCGCTCGCTGCCGCGCCGCTGTTCGTCGGCTGGGTCAATCAATGCCGGGCGTGGCTGGCGAACCGCAGCGCGCCGAGTCTGCTGCAGCCGTATCGCGGGGTGCGCAAGCTGTTCTTCAAGGACGCGGTACTGGCGAGCAATGCGTCGGCGTTGTTTCGAATCGCCCCGTACGTGGTGTTCGGCACCATGGTGCTTGCGGCCGCGGTGATCCCATCGATGGGTACCCGGCTGCCGTTCACCTCCGCCGCCGATGCCATCGCGCTGGTGGGTCTGCTGGCCACAGCACGCGTGTTCATATCGCTGGCGGCGATGGATGTCGGTACCGCATTCGGCAGCATGGGCGCGCGGCGCGAGATGATGGTGGGTTTTCTGGCCGAGCCGGCGCTGCTGATGGTGATCTTCGTCGCCTCGCTGATATCGTCCACCACGGCGCTGCCTGCGATCACGGAACATCTGGCGACGCAGAGCCTTGGGCTGTATCCGAGCCTCGCCTTCACGGCTATCGCTTTCACCATGGTGCTGCTGGCCGAAAACGCCCGCCTGCCGGTTGACAATCCCGCCACGCACCTCGAGCTGACGATGATCCACGAGGCGACGCTGCTCGAGTACTCGGCGCGTCATCTGGCGCTGATGGAATGGGCCGCCGCGCTCAAGCTGTTCAATTACGCCTGCATGGGCTTTGCGCTGTTCCTGCCCTGGGGCGTCTCGGTGGGGCAGGGGCCGTGGCAGCTGATGAGCTCGGTGCCGATCCTGGCGGGGAAGCTGGCGCTGGCCGGCGGCGGTCTGGCGCTGATCGAGACGCTGTCGGCGAAGCTGCGTGTGTTTCGTGCGCCGGAATTTCTGGCCACGGCGTTTCTGTTCGCGGTGCTGGGTATGCTGGTGCACCTGCTACTGGGCGCCTGAGCGATGAACGCATTGTCGCTGCAACTGTTGAACGCGCTGGCGGCGCTGTTGCTGCTGCTGTCGTTCGCCATGCTGGCGCAGCGCCGCATCGTCACGCTGGTCAACCTGCTGGCGCTGCAGGGCGCGATATTGTGCGCCGCGACGCTGCTGCTGGCCTGGCGCACCCGCGAGGGCCATCTGTACCTGTCGGCGGCGCTGACGCTGGCGTTGAAGGTGATCGTGCTGCCGCGCCTGCTGCACCGGCTGATCCGCCGCCTCGATGTCTATTGGGACACCGAGCCGCTGCTGAACATTCCGGGAACCATGCTGGTCGGCCTGCTGGTGGTGGTGTTCGCATTCGGCCTGGCGCAGCCCATCGCTGCGCTGGCGAGCACGGCGACGCGCAGCGCCATCGGCATCGCCGTGGCGGTGATCCTGCTGGCGTTTCTCACCATGATCACGCGCCGCAAGGCGATGTCGCAGGTGGTCGGATTCCTGTCGATGGAAAACGGCCTGTTCTTCGGCGCCATGAGCGCGACCTACGGCATGCCGATGATCGTCGAGCTCGGCGTGGCGCTCGACGTGCTGGTCGCGATGCTGGTGCTGGGCGTGTTTTTCTTCCAGATTCGCGAGCAGTTCGACAACCTCGACCTGCAGAATCTGGAATCGCTGCGGGAGGAGAAGTAGATGCAGTTCCTGCTGCTGCTTGGCACGCCGCTGGTCGGCGCCCTGGTGCTGGGTGTGTGGGGCGGCCGGCCGCGGGCGCCGGAACTCAATATCGCCTTCAGCGGCGTGACTTTCCTGGCCGCCGCGGCGCTCGCCGCGCGTGTGATCGGCGCCGGCGATCTGCTGGTGGCGCGCGAGCAGTTCTTCATCGACCCGTTCAATGTGTTCCTCGTTACCCTGACGGCGTTCGTGGGCCTCACCACCGCGGTGTTCGCGCGTCCCTACATGCGCGTCGAGCTGGAACTCGGCCGGCTCACGCCGCGGCGACTGCAGCTGTTTCACGGCATGTACCAGCTGTTCATGGCGACCATGCTGGTGGCGTTGACGACCAACAACATGGGGCTGCTGTGGGTGGCGATGGAGGGCGCCACGCTGTCCACCGTGCTGCTGGTGACGCTGTATCGCACCCCGGCGAGCCTGGAGGCCGGCTGGAAGTACTTCATCCTGTGCGGTGTCGGCATCGCGCAGGCGCTGTTCGGCACCATCCTGCTGTACTTCGCGGCCGAGCAGGTGCTGGGCGCCAGCGGCGTGAGCGCGCTGCTGTGGACGCACCTGAATTCGGTCAAGGGCCAGCTCGAGCCGGCAGTGCTCAGCCTGGCGTTCGTATTCCTGCTGGTCGGCTACGGCACCAAGGTGGGACTGGCGCCGCTGCACAACTGGCTGCCGGACGCGCACGCCGAAGGCCCGACGCCAATCTCCGCGGTGCTCTCGGGTTTGCTGCTCAACGTCGCCATGTATGCCGTGGTGCGCTGCAAGGTGCTGGTCGAGGGCTCGCTGCGCTCCAATCTGCCATCGCACATGCTGATGGGCTTCGGTCTGCTGTCGGTGGTGCTGGCGGCATTTTTTCTATGGCGCCAACGCGACGTCAAGCGCCTGTTCGCCTACTCCTCGATCGAGCACATGGGTATCATCGCGTTCGCATTCGGCATGGGTGGCCCGGTCGCCATCTTCGCCGCACTGCTGCACATGACCGTGCACTCGCTCACCAAATCCGCCATCTTCTTCACCGTGGGCCATGCGGCGCAGAAAGCCGGATCGCAGCTCATTGAGCGCATCCGCGGCCTGATCGACACCAACCCCACCGTGGGCTGGGGCCTGATGATGGGTTCGCTCGCGATCCTGGGGCTGCCGCCGTTTGGTGTGTTCGCCAGCGAATTCCTGATTCTCACGACGGCCATGAAGCAGCAGCCTTGGGCGACACCGATATTGCTGGTGGCGCTGGGGGTGGCGTTCGCCGCGATCCTGAGCAAAGTGCAGCCGATGGTGTTCGGCGAACCCTCGGGCAGGCGCTTGCAGCATCCGCCGGCGCTGCTGCCGGTGTTCGCGCACCTGGCACTGGTGCTGATGCTGGGGGTGTTCATTCCACCCTACCTGGCCCAGTGGTACCAGGCAGCCGCGCGGCTGATCGGAGGCCAGTGATGCCGCTGCGGAGCTGGTTCGATCGGGGCGTGACGGTGGCGGGGGCGCCGCAGGTGCGCGGGCTTGGGGTGACGGCCGAACAGTGGCGCGAGGCTGCGGCGGCGATAGCGGCGGGCGGCGGGCGCCTGCTCTCGCTGTGGGCCGAGGGTGCGATCGGCGGCGCGCAGAGCGTGGTCGCCGCGCTGATGGCCGATCCCGGGGTGCTGCTGCTCGAGCTGCCGGTCGGCGGCGATCAGCAGCAGGCGGGCGCGGCGCCGTATCCGGGACTGCAGGACCTGTTTCCGGTCGCCAGCCGCTTGCAGCGCGCGGCGGCGGATCTGTCGGGAATCGTGAGCAGCGATCCGGACACGCGCCCGTGGCTGCGGCACGCCGCGTGGCCGGCCACGTTTCATCCGCTGCGCGATGCGCAGCTGCCGGCGCCGGCGGCGGGCGCGAACGACTCGCAAGACGGCTATCGATTCGTGCCCGTCGAGGGCGAGGGCGTGCACGAGATTGGCGTGGGCCCGGTGCATGCGGGCATCATCGAGCCCGGGCACTTCCGCTTCTCGGCGGTCGGGGAGAAAGTGCTGCGGCTGGAAGAACGGCTCGGCTACCTGCACAAAGGCATCGAACGACGCTTCACCGAGCTGACGCTATCGCAGGGACATCGTCTGGCGGCGCGCATCTGCGGCGATTCGGCGGTGGCATTTTCCTGGGCCTACTGTCAGGCCGCCGAGGGCCTGGCGGGAATCGAACTGCCGCTACGGGCGATCTGGCTGCGTGCGCTGGCACTGGAACTGGAGCGCATGGCCAATCATCTGGGTGATCTGGGGGCGCTCGCCAACGACGCCGGTTTCGCCTTTGGGCTGGCGCAGTTCTCGCGGCTCAAGGAACAGCTGCTGCGCGCGACCGAGCGCGCGCTGGGTCAGCGCTACCTGCTGGATTTTATTCAGCCTGGCGGCACCCGCGCCGACCTGCAGCGCGAGGGTGCGGCGGCGCTGCGCGCCTGCACCGCACAGATCGCCAGCGAAGCGCTGCGGCTGCGGGTGATCCTGGACGACCATGCCGGTGTGCGCGACCGATTTGTCGGCGCCGGAACCGTTTCCCCGACGCTGGCGCGGCGCCTCGGGATGATCGGCCTGGCCGGGCGCGCCAGCGGCCAGGGCTATGATCTGCGTAGCGACTTGCCGCATCCGCCCTACGACCAGTTGCAGCCCCGGAAAATCGTGCGCGACGGCGGCGATGTCGCGGCGCGCGTGGCGACGCGCTTCGAGGAGCTGTTCGAGTCCTGCCGCCTGGTGGCCGAGATCGTCGAGCGCGCGCCGGCCGGTGCGCACGCAGGCGCTTTTGTCGAGCCGGTGCAGTCCGCGTTCGGCCTGGGACTGATCGAGGGATGGCGCGGTCCGGTGCTGGTGGCACTCGAGGCAGGTGAACACGGCAGCATCCGGCGCTGTCATGCTCACGATCCGTCGTGGCAGAACTGGCCGGTGCTCGAACACGCCATCATCGGCAACATCGTTCCGGACTTCCCGCTCATCAACAAGTCGTTCAACCTCGCTTACAGCGGCCACGATCTATAACCATGTGGAACACCCTGCGACAGATTGCCCGCACCGGGGTGGTTACCGAGGCGCCGGCGCTGGCCGACGAGTCGCTGCGGGTGCGCGCGGCACTGCAAACCCACATTACTAAGGTGCTGGGCCGGGCGCTGTGCATCCGGCAGATCGATGCCGGCTCGTGCAATGGCTGCGAGCTGGAGATTCATGCGCTCAACAACCCGATCTACAACGTCGAGGCTCTGGGCCTGCGCTTCGTCGCCAGTCCACGCCACGCCGATCTGCTGCTGGTCACCGGCCCGGTGGCGAAGAACATGGAAGCGGCGCTGCGCAGAACCTACGAGGCGACGCCCGATCCGAAGCTGGTGGTAGCGGTGGGCGACTGCGGCTGCAACGGCGGCATATTCGGCCAGAACTACGCCAGCCTCGGCCGCGTCGCCAACGTCATCCCGGTCGATGTCATCGTGCCCGGCTGCCCACCGCCACCGAGCCGCATTCTGGCCGGCATCCTGACGGCTATATCGCAACCGCCGCGGGCGTCCCCGCTGCCGCCGCCGATGTGACGCCAGGTCAATAGCCGCGATCGATCGATACCGGGGCGCGTGCGTTCGGCGCGGCAGCACCCGATGCGTCAGGGCCGCCAAGGACGACGTAGAACTGACTGAGCGGGCTGCGCTGTGGATTGGAAATAATCGGCACGTACACCGTGATCTTGTCCGCTCCGGCCGGGATGCGCTCGATACGCCGGCCGAGCGAGGCGTAGTCGACGTCCGGTTGCGCTGATGCGCCTTCCGTCCACCAGCTGAAACTGATATCGCCATCGGTGCCGCCGAGCCGTCGCACCACGATGCGGGCCGCAGGATCGTTCCCGGAGACCTGGTAGCTGGAGGCAGCAAACCCCACCCCCGGCGCGTTGGCCTCCGCGACCGGCGCAGTTGGTACGGCGGCGAGCGGTGCGCCGCCGATGGCGGCGACCCGGGAGGGTCTGGATCGGCTGGCCGGCGCCGCTGCCGGGGGGGTGAGTGCGTTGGCCGGCGCAGCCACAGCGGGCGATGGCATCGCCGTGTCCGATGTGCCAGCCGCCGGGTTCGGCGGCGGCGCGGCCGGCGCCGCAGGATTCCATGACGATTGCAGCTGCAGCCAGGTGCTCTGTGCTCCCGCCAGCGCCTGTTGCCAGTCGACACCGGCAGGGCGCTCGATGGCGAATGCGAACAGACCGAGGCTGAACAGCACGGCAGCGGCAGCGGCGGCTCGTTGCGGCCACTGGCGTGGTGGCGGCGCCGCCGTCAATCGTGCCAACGGCGGCAGACTGTCTGCGCCGTCGGCGACCCCGAGTTGCTCCAGCCACTTTTCCATCGTCATGTTGCGCTGCTCGCGGCTCCAGGCCAGTCCGCGCCGCAATGCGCGCCAGTTGTCGCCGCGAATGGCGGCCGGCCGCCGCGGGCGCATACGCCGACCGCGCGCCACCAGCGACGAGCGCTGATCGAATGGGTGCTTGCCGGCGAGCAATTGGTACGCCATGCAGGCCAGCGCGTAGATATCGTCGCGCGGATCGGCGCACCAGCCCTGAAGCTGCTCGCAACTGGCGTACTGCGGCGTCGCCTGGCGATAGTCCCCGCCGGGAGACAGTTCGGAGATCCACGGCTCGCCCGGCCGGACCGCGCCGCTGCCAAAATCGAGCACGCGCACGTGACCATCGCGGGTAATCATGATGTTGTGCGGTTTCAGGTCGGCATGTACCACGCCGCGTGAATGCGCATGGGCGATCGCGGCACCGATGTCACGAATGATGGCCAGCGCGTAGCGGCGCGGCAAGCGGCCGCCGGCGCGCTTGATCAACTGACCGAGCCGTTCGCCGTCGAGCAGCTCCATCGAGTAGAACGACGCGTCGCCCTCGCGATCGATGTCGTAGACGTTGATCACGTTTGGATGGGACAGGCGCTGGGCGTTATGAAACTCGCGCCCCAGCGCATCGACACTGCCGGGCCGCGACGGATGCGGCTGCACGATCTTGATGGCGACCCAGCAATCCGCGACCCCCAGGCTGGTGCGATAGCGATCCCGGGCCTTGTAGACCGACGCCATGCCGCCGCGCCCGAGCAGCTGCAGCAGCTCGTAGCGATTGCGCAGCACGGTACCGATGCCGATCGTCACGGCGGCGGGCGGCGGGGGCTCGGACGTCTCCGCAGGCCGGGCGGCAGCTGCCGCCACCGGCGTCACGGGCACTGATCTGGAAGGCGCCGCGGTGGCGCGGGGCGCGGCGGCGGCGCGGGGTGCCGTGGCCTCGACTGCGCGCAGCTCACGGGTATCCGTGTCCTCGGACTCGTCATCATCGGCGGGCCGTGTGCCCATCGCCTGCTCGATCTTGGCCTTCAGCTTCTGGAACTGCGGCGCCGGCATGCGGCCGAGGCGGTAGTAGCGGTCGATCAGCCCCAGCAGCTGCGGGGCAGCCTCGGGCTCGTCACGGCACAGTTCAGACACGTGCCGCAGATACACCTCCTCCTTGTAGACGCCGCTCAGTATCGAGCTGACGAGCGCGCGCAGTGCGTCGTCGGCCTCGCCGACGCTGGCCTCGTTGAGATCTGCGGGAACGGACATGATTTAGAGAATAACGTTGTGCGGCTACAGTGATAACTGCATCGGGGCGCGCTGCCGTGTCGGGATCATCCTACCCTGAGTGCCAAAACCGAGGCAGATAAAATGCCTGTCGCCCATTGGCGACAAACGCTGAAGTTCAAAATCGACGGTCACGATTATTGTTCAACGCCTGCTGGCTCACGCGGTTGACTGGCGCGCAAAGCCATTTGTGCGGCGGATCCGCGCTGATCGAGAATAAAAAGTCAGGAGATTCAAATGACGATGTCTGGAACCTCAAGATGGCTTTGCGTCGCCGTCTACACGCTCGGCGCGGCCGGCATGGCCGCTGCCCGAGGCGAGTTTTGTGGCGCAGTCCCGGCGCCGGGATTCGATCAGCCGCCAAATCACGCCCATAGCGGGCGCTATGTGAACCAGCTGTACGGCTATTCGGTCGAGATTCCCGCGTCGCTGAGCGCTTACACGAGCTCCGAGGGGCCCGAGCGCGGTTTTGGCATTGTGCTGTCATGGATGCCACGGGCTTACCTGAGCGTCGATGCCGCTTACGACGCCTACTACGACATTACCGCCGACGGGGTGCATCGCCGCGATATCAATGCCATCCGACTGCACGACCAGGTGCTCGACGATCGGGCCTTAAGCTACCTGGTGGCGCATGCTGCGGGCGGCCGGTATGTGACGCGGGTGCAGTGCGCAGGCGATCCACGCATCTATATTCACGATGATGTGATCGTGGTGCGTAATCGCGAAATCTATCGATTGAATCTGCAGAGCGTGCCCGAGCGTTACGCCGGCGACGCCAAAGTACTCGATGCGATGCTGCGATCATGGCGATGGCAGGGGACTCAGATCCCTTATGTAAAATAAAATTCTGTCGATCGATTCACAGTTCGCGCGGTCGCGGAGCCGCCGCTTTTCCTATGTACGCCAGCGCATAGACGGGTGCTGCGACCGCTGACCAAGCTGTTGAATGGACAAACTTTTGATGGCTGCGCGCGAGCGGGCGGCTACGGATACTACCGTGCTGCGCGTCAAACGAGGCCCCGAGCAGTCCGATGTCCATCTTGACGCCGGCAAGGCCGACGCGTTGCTGAAAACCGGAGCCTTGCAGAGTGCGATCTTCAACAGCGCCAATTTCTCCAGCATCGCCACCGATGCCAAGGGCGTGATCCAGATCTTCAACGTCGGCGCCGAGCGCATGCTCGGCTATGCTGCCGCCGAGGTCGTGAACCGACTCACCCCGGCCGACATCTCCGACCCGCAGGAAGTGATCGCGCGCGCCACGGCGCTGAGCGTGGAACTCGGCACCCCGATTGCACCCGGCTTCGAGGCGCTGGTGTTCAAGGCCTCGCGCGGCATCGAGGACATCTACGAGCTAACGTACTTTCGCAAGGACGGCAGCCGCTTTCCGGCGGTGGTGTCGGTCACCGCGCTGCGCGATGCGCAGGACGCGATCATCGGCTACCTGCTGATCGGCACCGACAATACCGCGCGCAAGCAGACCGAAGAGGAGCGGATGAAGCTCGATCAGCGCCTGCGCGACCAGCACTTCTATACCCGCTCGCTGATCGAATCGAGCATCGACGCCCTGATAACCACAGATCCGCGCGGCATCATCACCGACATCAACAAGCAGACCGAGGCGCTTACCGGCAGGACGCGCGACGAGCTGGTCGGCGCGCCGTTCAAAAACCAGTTTACCAATGCACAACGCGCCGAGGCCGGCATCAATCGCGTGCTGAGCGAAGGCAGGGTCACCAACTACGAGCTTACCGCGCGCGCCAGGGACGGCACGCTCACGGTGGTGTCCTACAACGCCAGCACCTTCCACGACCGGGATCGCAACCTGCAAGGCGTGATCGCCGCGGCGCGCGACATCACCGAACTCAAGCGCTTCGAACAGACCATGGTGCAGAAGAACGCGGAACTGGAAGATGCAAGCCGCATGAAGTCCGAGTTTCTCGCCAACATGTCGCACGAGCTGCGTACGCCATTGGTTGCCATCATCGGCTTCTCGGAGGTGCTGCGCGATGGCCTGCTCGGCGAACTCACGCTGCAGCAGCGCGGCTACATCGGCGATATCTTCAGCAGCGGGCAGCATCTGCTGTCGCTGATCAACGATATTCTCGATCTGTCCAAAGTGGAAGCCGGCAGGATGACGCTCGACGTGGAACCGATACAGGTGGCCGCGCTACTGCAGAACAGTCTGTCGATCGTCAAGGAAAAGGCCGCCGCCCGCCATATCCGCCTGGATCTGATTGCCGCCGCGGACCTGGGTTCACTGAACGCGGATCCGCGTAAGGTAAAGCAGATTCTCTACAATCTGCTGTCCAACGCCGTCAAATTTACCAGCGAGGGCGGCCAGGTTACGGTGCGCATCGCACGCGTCGCGCGTGCCGATGTGGGCCAACTCTCGGGTTCCTGGAAGGGTTGGAGCCTGCCACTGGCAGACAACGCATTCGAGCAATTTCTCAAGATCAGCATCGTCGATAGCGGCATTGGTATCACGGCCGAAGGACTGGAGCGCTTGTTCAAGCCCTTCAGTCAGATCGATGCCGGGCTGTCGCGAAAGTTCGAAGGCACGGGCCTCGGGTTGGCGGTGGTGAAAGTCCTGGCCGAGTTGCACGGTGGCGCGGTGGCAGTGGAAAGTGCCGTCGGCGAGGGATCGTGCTTCACCGTATGGCTGCCGCTGCGCGCGTCCGAGACCGAGGTGCTGACGACTGCGAAGGTGCCACAGGTCCAGATCGCTCGAGCGGTTGCGGCGGCAGGCGTCGCGCTGGTAGTGGAAGACGACTTCAAAGCCGCCGAACTCATTCGCGTACAACTGGAAGCGGAGGGTTTCAAGGTACTGCACGCTGCCTCCGCCGAAGCGGCGCTGGTGCTCGCCATACAGCAGCCGTTGTCGCTTATCACGCTGGACATCCTGCTGCCAAACATGGACGGGTGGGAATTGCTCGGCCGTCTCAAGCAGGTGCCGGAGCTGCGGGGCATCCCGGTCGTGATCCTCTCGATCGTCGCGGATGCCAACAAAGGCTTCTCGCTCGGTGCGGCGGCGGTCATGCAGAAGCCAATCTCAAGACTGGAACTGTACGAGGCGCTGGTGGGCCTGAGCCTGTTCCCGCAGCCGAAGGGCAAAAAACTCACGGTGCTGGTGGTGGACGACGACCCCAATGCAGTGGAACTGATCGCGCTTCGGGTTACCGGCATGGCGGGCAACGTGCTGCGGGCGTATGGCGGCCGCGAGGCGATCGAGATCGCCCGACGCGAGCTGCCGGACGTGATCGTGCTGGATCTGATGATGCCGGAAGTGAACGGCTTCGATGTGGTGGCGGCGCTCAACGAACGTGCCGATACCGCCGGCATCCCGGTACTGGTAGTCACGGCCAGGCACATTTCATCCGAGGATCGCGCCAAGCTTACGCGCTACGTGGCGACCATCATGGAGAAGTCCGGATTTGACTCCGGTCTGTTCACCTCCGAAGTGCGCCGCGCGATGGCTGGCCGCCGGCGGGTCGCCTGAAATGGCAAAAATCCTGGTGATCGAAGACAACCCGGCCAACATGGCGCTGGCGACATTCCTGCTGCAGTCGGTGGGCCACGCCGTGCTCAGCACCACTGATGCTGAGGCAGGACTCACCCTGGCGCGCGAGCAGCAACCCGATCTGGTACTGATGGATATTCAGCTGCCCGGCATGGACGGTCTGAAGGCCACGGCGCTGCTCAAACAGGATGATTCCACGCGCGCCATCCCGGTGATCGCACTGACTGCGCTGGCGATGTCCGGCGACGAGGAGCGCATACGGGCCGCGGGTTGTGATGGCTATATCGCCAAGCCGTTCGCATACCGCGAATTCCTGGCGACTGTTGCGGCTCAGCTTACCCAGTCAGCGCAGCTGGTAGCGCATGAATCCTGACGTCGCCAAGCATTCACCGTCGATCCTGATCGTGGACAACGAGCAGCGTAGCCGCGATCTGCTGCAGATCATGCTGGCGGCGGAAGGCTTTCAGATCCAGAGTGCGGCCAGCGCCGAGCAAGGCCTCGCCATGATCCAGCAGCAGCCGCCCGACCTGATCCTGCTCGATGTCATGATGGCCGGGATGGATGGTTATCAGATGGCCAGCAAGATCAAGGGCAACCGCGCCACCAGGCACATTCCCATCGTCATGGTCACCGCCCGGGACGATCAGGACGGCAAGATGCTCGGCCTGCTGTCGGGGGCGGAGAATTTCCTGACCAAACCGGTGAATCGCGCCGAACTGTGTTTGCGCGCCAGGAACCTGATACGCCTCAAGGCCTACGGTGACGAATGCCGTGAGCGCAGTGAGGCGCTGGAACGCGAGCTGGCAGCGCGCAGCGCGGCGCTGGCCGAGCGCATCAAGGTGGTAGAACAGCAGGCGGGCGTGGTCGCCGAACAGGCCGCGTTGCTCGATCTTGCGCGCCAGGCCGTCGTGGTGCGCGATGTTCATGATCACATGCTGTACTGGAGCCACGGCGCGGAGCTTATGTACGGCTGGCTCAGCAGCCAGGTGCTCGGCAGGACCAAGGCCGAGGTGCTGAAATCCGAGTTCTTCGAACCGGTCGAGCAGATCAATGCCACGCTGCAGCGACTCGGCCGGTGGGAAGGCGAATCGATCCAGTTCCGGCGCGATGGCACGCGCCTGACCACCGCCAGTTGCTGGACCCTGCAACGCGACCTGGACGGCGCGCCAAGCCGGATCCTGAGCATCGACGACGACATCAGCGTCGTCGTTGCCATTGATCGCGTGTCTGTAGCCGGTGAGCGCCCATGGACCTGACCGAACCTGAACCGCTGCCGGAAATGCCGGAACAGAGCGGCGAATATCGGCTGCGTTTCAGGTACGAGCTGTGGTCGCAGGCCTCAGAGGATTTTCGCTCGCGCCCCGCCGCCAGCCACCGGTTTGCATCGGTGGGCACGAACGGCGCGGCCAATGACCGGCATCAGCGCGCGGCGGAGCCGGATACCGCACCGGATCCGGACACCGTGTCCGCGGCCGGCGAACACCGCTAGGTAGCACCCGCCGCCAGCTCCCCACCGCGTACGCGCCCCGGGGGCTGATCTCGCTCATTGCGGCCCCAGGTAGCGTTACCACCCGGATCTTGCTCGATATCTCATACCGGCTTGCTATCTTGCCGTGCGGTGCTACCACACGAGCGTTTTCATCAATGGCTCCCAGTCCTTTCGAGCGATTGCAGGTTTATCTGCAGCACCTGCCTGGCATTCGTGTTGCCGCGGATCTGGCGGCCGCCACCAGCGCTGTGTCTGCGGCTTTTGGCCTGCCCACGGTCGCACGCGATCAAGGAAGGGTTGCCTGAAAGCGCCGCCCGTACTACCGTCTGCGCCAGCTGCAGTCTGGCTGCATCGCTTAAGGTTGTTACGCTACCCATATCGAAAGGCGGGTCCGTGGCGATAATGAAATTCTTTTCCTGGTTCAGACGCCGGCGCAAGGTAAACGAGATCCAGCGTGCCGGTACGCGCGCCGGGACAATCGAGCATATCCATGTCACCAATCCCTGGCATGCGGTCGGCATAAGTACCGGCGTCTCATGTTGCCGGGCATCGGTGGCGTTGCGACAGACGCGTTTTCTGTCGCACCAGGCGCCGCCGGTGCCGCTCGAGGGATGCACCTTGCCTAAATCGTGCAAATGTAAATACAAACATTTCAGCGACCGGCGCAGTGGACCCAGACGAGTCACCGAGAGCGAGCTGTTTCAAAATGCACTATCGCGCCACACTGCGGCTGCATGGGCCCAGGAGCGTCGATCGCGGCGCGGGCGACGCGCCACCGATGGGCACTGACTGCAGCCGAGCCGGCTGGCGTGTCGGCGCACGCGCACTCGGGCCGGAGCGCGTCGGCCTGGCCTGCAGAAATACAGCTGTTACCCTGCGAGCGATGCAAGACTGCCGCTGACGGCTGACTTTTGCAGCCAGCCACTGATGCGCCTGTGCGCTACTATGCGCCGATCATGCTGCAGCATCATCGCGGAGAAGCCACTTGGATCTGGAGCTTAAAGGCAAACTCGCGCTGGTGAGTGGCAGCACGGCCGGTATCGGCCTGGCAATCGCCACCGCGCTCGCGCGCGAGGGCGCTCGAGTGATTGTCAACGGCCGCCACAAGTCATCGGTTGGTGACGTGGTCGCAGCGCTTAAGTCGACCACCGGCGCTCAGGTGGAAGGGTTCGCGGGCGATTTGAGCGTCGCCGCCTCGGCGGAACAACTGGGCCGGGATCATCCCGGCGTGCAGATCCTGGTGAACAACCTGGGCATCTTCGAGCCCAAACCATTTGAAGACATTCCCGATGCGGACTGGCTGCGATTCTTCGAAGTCAACGTGCTCAGTGGCGTGCGGCTGGCCAGGCTTTTCCTGCCCGCGATGCGGCGTGCCAACTGGGGTCGAATCATTTTCATCTCGAGTGAGAGCGGCGTGCAGATTCCGCCCGAGATGATTCACTACGGGGTCACCAAGACCGCGCAGCTGGCGGTGGCGCGCGGTCTGGCGGAGGCGGTCGCCGGCACCGCCATCACGGTCAACAGCATCCTGCCGGGTCCGACGAAATCCCGTGGCGTGGGCGACTTTATCGACAGCATGGCCAGGGCGAGCGGAAAGTCGTTCGAGGAACTCGAGAAGGAGTTCTTCGAAAAGGTGCGCCCGACGTCGCTGATCAAGCGCTTTGCGACACCGGAGGAAGTGGCTTCCCTGGTGGCCTACATCGCCAGCCCATTGTCCTCGGCGACCACCGGAGCGGCGCTGCGAGTGGATGGAGGCGTGGTCAAGAGCGCGTTCTGAGCCCGCAGTGCCGGCGTTGCAGTTAGTTTGCAGGCGCCGCCGGGCGCGCGATGGCGGTGCGCGCGAGCAGCGCCATGGACATGATCGCCGAGCCGCCGAACACCATGTTGATTCCCACCAGCAGGCCGATCGCCCAGGCCGCTGTGCCGGGCAGGCCGAGAAATATGATCCCGCCCAGGATCAGATCCAGCGCGCCGCTGAACATCATCCAGGCCCATCGCCCCGACAGTTCGCGCTTGTGCTCAAGCGCATAAAAGATCGAAGCGACGCCTTCAATCACGAAAAATACAGTCAGGATCAACGTCAGCGACAGGGCGCCGCTCAGCGGCCATCGCAGCAGCACGATGCCGGCCGCGATCGCCAGGATGGCCGAGACCAGCGACCAGAAGAATCCCGGCGCGTGCCGCATCCGGAACGTGGCTATCAAGCCTACGATGCCGCTGACGAGAAGCAGCCAGCCGATAATGATCTCAACCGCGACGGTGGCGATCAGCGGCAGCACGATCGCCGCCAGCCCCAGTCCCAGCAGAATCAATCCCTCGACGAAAAAAAGCTGCCAATGCGCGTGCAGCGATGTCGACACCGCGGCCTGAATGCGATTGATATCGGATTGATTGCTCGACATGGCAAATCTCCTGCCAATGGTGGCGCGAAAGGATAGGCTCCGGTGTGCGGTGATGGCAAAGGTTGTCGCTTGAAAGGAGCAGAATTGCCGCCGCCAGCGCCTTCCCGCCGAGCAATCCCGACCGAGAACCCAGGTGTCGAAAAATGGTTAACGCGATGACTATGTTGATAAAAGACGGCGGAGGATACCTGCTGTATGGCTAACACAACCCGGGACGAGATCATTCGGCTGGCCGCGTCGATTCGTGCGCTCGAGCGACAGCTCGAGCTGGAACTCGCCAAACGGCGCGTTGAACTCAACTACAAGGTGCATGACGGCATCGTTCACTTCGAACAGGTCGTGATTGCGAGACACCGCTTGCTGCAAGCCAGATTGTCGAGCTACATCTTCGGTGCACGCCCAGCCATGATTCTGACTGCGCCGGCGATCTATGCACTGATCATTCCACTGCTGCTGCTCGATCTGTTTGTGGCGCTGTACCAGGCGGTGTGCTTTCCGGTGTACGGGATTCCGCACGTACGCCGCAGCGATTACATGGCGTTTGACCGCGAACAGCTTGCCTATCTCAACGCGGTTGAAAAGATAAATTGTGCCTATTGCGCCTATGCCAACGGCGTGCTGGCGTATGTGCGCGAGGTGGCTTCGCGTACCGAGGAATACTGGTGTCCGATCAAGCACGCGCGCCGGGTACTCGGGGTGCATCCGCGCTATGGCAGCTTTGTGGACTACGGGGACGGCGAGGCATACCGGCACGAACTGGAGCGCCTGCGCGAGCAGGCGCGATCCGGAGAGCCGAGCTGAGTGCACTCCAGGGACTGTATGGGCTCGAATCCCGGTCGTTCAGCGGCCGTAGTGCGAGATGAATACCGCCTTACCCAGCAGGCGGTCCCGGGCAACGGAGATCACCATGGCGCCGCTGGCCTCGGGGGCAACCGGCAGCTTCGCGACATCCACCGCATATGCGGTGCACACATAGCGGTGCCGCGGGTCTCCCTTGGCCGGGCACGGGCCGTGATAGGCATCGCTGCCCAGATCAGTCGGAGCACCGCTGCACTGCAATTCAGGCGACTTGGTTGCCACCGCTGCAGCCAAAGGCCTGAGCGGTGTAGATCTCCGGGACGCTGACGGCGAGCCGCGCATCCGGACTCATGAGCACGAAATGGGGCGCAGGCTTCGACATCGCGATGCGCCACGGGCCCACGCAGGCCAGCGCTCCAAGAGCAACTACGCACAGCCGCAGGCTCAGCGCGTCAATGACTGCCTTGTGCAACATGTCTATCCCTGTCCCCGAAAGGCGCATTCATGAGCGCCGAAAATTTAGCGAAAAACATCAGAAATACTAGAATGGCACGCATATATGGCATCATGGATCCGCGCGATTCGCGACCTTAGCTACAGTGTCCGTTGGGACCATCAGCATCCGAAGCCGGGTAACCAGTTATGAGCGCCAATCCCCAGATGTTGCAGGCCACCAGCCCTGAATATCAGTTATTGATCGATGGGCGATTGGTTGCCGGGGCGATGACGCTGGACGTGATCAATCCAGCCACCGGAAGGTTACTGACCCGGTGTGCGCGCGCCGACAAGGCACAACTCGACGGCGCCGTGTCGGCGGCGAAGCTTGCGTTTCCGGCCTGGGCCGCGACGCCGATCCAGGCCCGGAGACAGGCACTGCTGAAGATTGCCGATGCGCTGGAGGCGCGCAGCAGCGAATTCGCCCGACTGCTGACCCAGGAGCAGGGCAAGCCGCTGGCACGTGCGGCGCATGAAGTGGGTGGCTCGGTTGCCATGATCCGCGCCTTTGCCGCCATGGACCTGCCGGTGAAGGTGCTGCGGGAAAACGCCTCCGAGCGCATCGTTCAGCAACACGCGCCGCTCGGCGTGGTGGCGGCGATCACGCCGTGGAACTTTCCGCTGGTGCTGCTGATGATCAAGGTTGCTCCTGCCCTTCTGGCAGGCAACACCGTGGTTGCAAAACCCGCGCCCACCACACCGCTCACCACCCTGCTGTTTGGTGAGCTGTGCGCGCAATTGCTGCCGCCCGGTGTGCTCAACGTCATCGTCGATCAGAACGATCTGGGTGGGTTTCTCACCCAGCATCCGGACGTGGCGAAGGTCGCGTTCACCGGATCGACCGCCACTGGCCGGAAAGTGATGGCAAGCGTTGCCGGCACGATCAAGCGGCTCACGCTCGAACTCGGCGGCAATGACGCGGCCATCGTCCTGGACGACGTCAATGTCAAGGAGGTCGCCGCCAGGATCTTCCAGGGCGCCATGCTCAACTCGGGCCAGGTATGTCTGGCAATCAAGCGCGTCTATGTGCCCGATTCGTTGTATGAAGCGATGTGCACCGAATTGACACAACTGGCCAATGCCACCGTCGTCGGCGATGGACTCGATGCCGCGACCCAGATGGGCCCGCTGCAGAACCAAGCACAGTTCGAGAAGGTGAAGGAATTTCTGGTGGACGCGCGCACCCATGGCAAGGTGATCGCCGGGGGCAACGCGCTCGAGCGGGACGGATATTTCATCGCGCCGACCATCGTGCGTGACATAGCGGACGATACGCGGCTGGTGCGCGAGGAGCAGTTTGGTCCGGTATTGCCGGTGCTCAGGTATTCCAGCCTCGATGATGCGATCGCGCGCGCCAACGGCACCGAATATGGCCTGGGCGGCACGGTGTGGGGCGCCGATTCAAAACGTGCCTATGAGGTAGCGCAGCGCATTACGTCCGGTACCGTATGGATCAACAAGCATCTGGAACTGCCGCCGGATATTCCGTTTGGCGGCGCCAAGCAATCCGGTTTCGGCACCGAGATGGGTCAGGAAGGACTGGAGGCATTCACCCAGTCCCGGATCATCAATATGGCGAAGTGATCCGGCAAAATCTTGCAACGGGCATTTGAATTTAGACTACAGCGCATCTTGATCGGCGATTACCGCTACTAACCAATAAATCACACCGGTTATTCGTTTGCGTCGCTGTATAGCGGATCATGGCGCATCTTAAATTTTTTGCAGCTGGGGATTCCCCGGATTTCTCCGGGGATTACCCACATTTGGTGGAGGCGGCGGGACAGCGTATCCATCTCTTTCGAGACGGGCTGGACTATGCCTTCATCCCTCATCGCTTGCGCGCTGAGTAGGATGCGGGGCGTGTTATTCGAGCCTGCTGCGCTCGAATCCTAGTTTCGGCTCCCTCGTTACCGAGTCAGCCGACCTATGAGTCTCTACAGGGCAGAACAAGTTGGCCTTGCTCCACCCCTCGGCGTTGCCATGTCGTTCGCAACGACTGCAGGGTTCGCCGAATGAGCCCCGTGTTTACTTCGCTCTTACGAGCGAAGGCGACCATTGCATTCCTTTGCATCAATCGAACCCGCGTCCGCAAGTCCTAGACTTCAGGATCTACGCGCGTAGCCCATTCTTTGTTTCTCATCCGTCGCTACCCGAAGGGCAGGGAAGACGCCGGACCAGCCACGGTATCTCTTAACGGAACCACCCCGTCGCACGGTGGCCCGCGATCCTATGAGCGCGTCCCCTGATACAGTCGCATAGGCACGAGCTGGTCAGAGGTCAGCTGCGTTTAGGCAGCTAGAGCGTAGTTGTCGTCGTTGGCAACTAGAGTTTGCAGCAGTGTTTAACGAGGGCCACTGCACCTCGGCACGCCCCTGAAGGTTCGCAACCCACGTCGAAACCGGTCGCCCCCTTCGGAAC
>DATAJH010000006.1:0-13115 GCA_036262215.1 Steroidobacteraceae bacterium | reverse complement strand
TTCGGGCGGGAATAAGTTTGTGCCCTAAACGCTCCACTCGGCAGGCACGTTCACCAGGTCTAGAGAGAGAATGTCTCGCCGGCCATCGAACGGAGTCCTGTCACCTGATCGCAGGCAGTTCGGCTCGGACTCATCGCGCCTTGGATGGCGCACGGGGCGATACGGACGTTGACGATCGGCGCATAGCCTACCACGGGTGCCCGCCGTCGTCTCTAGCGGTGTTTACGCCCACAGTTCTGCCGTCGGGGTTGGCGGCGCGCCGTAGCATCGCTGTCGGGCGGCCATCGGCGCAGCGGGCATGAGGACCGGTAACATCAACCATATGTCAACGCCGGGCCGCAGCTGGGGCTGTCGGCAACGGCCATGGGCAGACATATTCCCGCCTGGCACGCTGGTTGCTGCTGCGTGAATTCCATACCCTTAAGGGCGGTAACGCGGTGGCCTTGTCAATGCGGTGCGGCTGCTCGATCTGCCGCCCGGGCGTGCGACTAGTGCGATCGTTGCCCGCCTCGATGGCGCGCCGGCAGACGCCGGCGCCGCAAATCGCTGAGCACCTCGCGTGCGGCGTTGTGGCCCGGCGCGCCGGTAACACCGCCGCCCGGATGCGTACCTGCGCCGCACATGTACAGGCCTGGCAGCGGACCTCGATAGTTGGCGTGGCCGAGCACCGGCCGCGCCGAAAACAGCTGATCCAGACTCAGCGCCCCGTGGAAGATGTCGCCGTCAATCAGGCCAAAGGTGCGCTCCAGATCCAGCGGGCTCATGATCTGGCGCCCGAGCACTGAAGCCTTGAAATTGGGTGCATGCGTGTTGACGGTATCGATCATCAGATCGGCGACCGCATCGCGGTGCCGATCCCAGGACTCGCCACGCGGCAGCTGCGGTGCGACGTGCTGGCAGAACAGGCTGGCTACATGCCGACCGGGGGGCGCCAGGCTGTCGTCGATCGTCGACGGGATCAGCATCTCGATGATTGGCCGCGCTGACCAGCCGTGCAGGCGCGCATCGAAGTAGGCGCGCTCCATGTAGGCCAGGGTGGGCGCGATGATGATGCCCGCAGTGTGATGATCGGCCGGCGCCTTGCCGGGCAGGCAGCGGAAATCCGGCAGTTCCGACAGCGCGACATTCATGCGAAAGGTGCCAGAGCCGCAGCGCCAGTGTTCGATGCGTTCGCGAAAGTCCAGCGGCAGCACAGCGGCGTCGAGCAGTTTCAGGTACAGCAGCTTGGGATTGAGATTGGAGATCACCGCCGAGGCGCGAAATTGCTCCCCGGCCTCAGTCACTGCGCCGACCGCACGACCGCGCTCGACCAGTACTTCGCGCACCGGCGCGCCGACGCGGATGTCGGCACCGCGCGCGCTCGCCGAACGTGCCATCGCCTGGGTGATCGCACCCATGCCGCCCACGGCGTGGCCCCACACACCCTTCCTGCCGTTGACTTCGCCGAACACGTGATGCAGCAGCACGTAAGCCGAGCCGGGCGTGAACGGGCTGGCGTAGTTACCGACGATGCCGTCAAAGCCATACACCGCCTTGATCGGATCGCTGTCGAACCAGCTGTCCAGGTAGTCGCCGGCGGAGGACGCAAACAGCTGCAGCAGCTCGCGCCGCAGCGGCATGTCGAGCCTGGCAATACGCCGGCCGACACGCGCGGCGCGCAGCAGCTCGGGCAGCGCATGGCGCCAGCCTCCCGCGACCACATTGGGCGGCGTCTGCAGCACCAGCTCGCGCAGCATGTCGGCAATGCGATCGAGCTTGGCGCCGTAGGCGTCGAGTCGCGCTGCATCCGATGGCGAGAACCTGGCGACCTCGGCAGCGGTGCGGCCGGCGCCGACGGCGAGGTAACCCCCATCCTCGGTCGGCAGAAAATTCGACAGCCGGCGTTCCACTACGCGCAGGCCGTACGCCGCCAGTTCCAGTTCACGGATGATTTTCGGATGCAGCAGTGAGACGGTGTAGGCCGCCACCGAATTACGAAAGCCCGGATGAAACTCCTCCGTGACCGCAGCGCCGCCGACCACGGTGCGTCGCTCGAGCAGTGTGACCTTCAGTCCCGCCGCGGCCAGATAGGCGGCACATACCAGGCCGTTATGGCCGCCGCCGATGATCAGGGCATCGCTGTGATGTGCAGGCAAGGCCGCGGGCCCCTCGAGGATTTGCGATGCCGACGCCCTTGACGAGCATCCGAACAGTCATTCAGTCTTCCCGATCGATCGTAGAACAGCGCAGCCGGGGCGGCAAGGGAGCTCATATCCGCAATCGTAAGGTCGGCCCGGTGCTGGCCACCGCGCTGGTCGCGAGCAACATGATCGGCTCGGGCATCTTCCTGCTGCCGGCGACACTGGCTACCGTGGGCAGCATCACCGTGATCGGCTGGGCGATCGGCACCGTGGGTGCATTGCTGATCGGTGCCATCCTGGCCAAGCTCAGCCGGGTGGCGCCACAGCCCGGCGGTCCGTGCGCCTACGCCGGTGAAGCGCTGGGGCCGTATTTCGGCTTCCAGGCCAATGCGCTCTACTGGCTGTCGTGCTGGATCGGCAACATCGCCATTGCGCTGGCGGCAATGGGCTATCTTGCGAACTTCGTGCCGGCGCTGAACCAGCCTGTGCCCGGCGCCGTTGCGACCGTCGGCTTCATCTGGGTGATGAGCGCGGTCAACATCCTGGGGCCAAGGCTGGTCTGCCAGATCGAGTCGCTCGCGATCGTCGTCGGCCTGGTGCCGATCCTGCTGGTGGCCATCGGCGGCTGGTGGTATTTCGACGGCAGGCTGTTCATGGACTCGTGGAACGTGCGCCATGAGCCGGCGATGCGAGTGATTCCGCAATCGCTGGTACTGCTGTTCTGGGCTTTTACCGGTCTGGAGAGCGCCTCGGTCGCCAGCGCCGTAGTGGACAATCCGGGCCGTAACGTCGCGATCGCCACCCTCGGCGGCGTGCTGATCGCAGCGTTGGTGTACATCTCCTCCTGCACGGTGCTGATGGGCCTGATTCCGGCGGCCGAGCTGGCGCGCTCGAGCGCACCATTCGCCGATGCGGTCAGGCTGGTGCTGGGACCGGTGGCCGCGGGCGTCATCGCGCTGTCAGCCCTGATCAAGGCGACCGGAACACTCGGCGGCTGGATCCTGCTGACCGCGCAGACCGGCAAAGCCGGCGCCGATCACGGCCTGTTCCCGGGCCTGTTCGGGCGGGTCGATCGCCACGACGTGCCGGCGAGCAGCCTGCTGCTGATGGCGGCGGTGATGAGTGCCGTGGTGTTCGCGACCATTTCCCCGACCCTCGGCGAACAGTTCGGCGAGCTGATCGAGGTGTCGGTGATTTTCTGCATGATGCTGTACGTCTACGCCTGCATCGCGGTGCTCGTGTATCCGCGCTGGATTGCATCGGCCCGCTCGCTCGAACGCTATCGGCCGATGGCTGCGGTGGCGCTGCTGTTCTGCCTGGTGGTGATCGGATATGCCGAACCGAAGCTGCTGCTGCTGACGGCCGCCACCATGCTGTTGACGCTGCCGCTGTATCTGCTGTTTGCCCGCTCCTGGATCCGGAGCATCTGATGTCTGTGCTGCTGCGAACCGCGGTGCTCACGGGCGGCGATGTGCAGCTGGGGTTTGGCGATGGCCGACCCGATCTGGCGCTGTCGCTGTTCTGGCTGCGCGATCACGATACCAGCGAGGATGCGCTGCACCCGGAAACGCAGCAGCGCCTGATCGACACCTTCCAGATTCCGCACGATATTGCCGCGCTGGCGATCGAGGTGGCCGAGGGTGGCGCGGCGCTGCACGTCCGATGGCTGCCGGACGGACGCGTGAGCCGCTACGACGCGCTGTTCCTGGCGGGCCTGCGCGCCGATCCGGAACTGCTGCCGGCGATGCGCTCGCTGTGGGATGGCGCGAGCATCGCGACCAATGTCCCGCAGGTCGGCTACGCCGCGCTGATGCGAGAGGACGCGGTGCTCAAGGCGTTGCTCGAACAGGTCGAGCGCTACGGCTTTTGCATGGTGGAGGGGGTGCCCGGGACGCCGGATGCCACCCGCGCCGTGGCGGAACGTGTGGCGTATATCCGCATGACCATCTTCGGCGGCTATTACGATTTCACCGCCAACCTTGAGCACAAGGACACGGCCTACACGTCGATGGCGATCGGGCCGCATACCGATGGCACCTATAGCCTGGACGCGCCCGGCTATCAGATCTTCCATTGCCTCGCGGCCGACTGCAGCGGTGGCGACAACCTGCTGATCGACGGCTTCAAGGTTGGCCAGATCATGCAGCGTGAATACGCTGAGGACTACCGCCTGCTCAGCACGGTTGAGATTCCAGGCCGCTACCTCGATCACGCGCGCGGCATTCAGCTGATGGCGCGCCGGCCGCTGTTTCGTCACGATCAATCGGGCGCCCTGGTACAGGTCAGCTACAACAATCACGACCGTGCTCCATTCGTGCTCCCGGTAGAGCAGCATCGGCGCTTCTATCGCGCGCTGTCCACGTTTGCCGCTCTGTGCGCGCGGCCCGGTCTGCACTACCGGCGGCGCTTGCTGCCGGGATCGGTGCTGCTGTTTGATAACTGGAGGCTGCTGCACGCGCGCGAGGCATATGTCGGCTACCGCCGGCTCGCCGGCGCCTATCTGAACCGGGAAGACGTCGAAAGCCGGCTGCGGGTGCTGCGAATCCGCGCCGGCGAAGCGGTGTGAAAGCCACGCCCCGAGCACCGCCGCGCCGGGCGCTCGGGTCTGAGATCAGTTTGCTATCAGCCAGCTGATCGCGCCGTCGGTCGTAATGGTGCCATAGGTCATGACATCCATCTTGGTTGGCGACACCAGGTACAGCGCTGCGGATTGTGTGGCGACTCCGGTCTGCGTGATGGTGCCGAAGCCGCGACCGGTAGTGGGGTCGAGGTTGAACTGGCCACTGCTGTAGGTACCCGAGAGCGTGCCGAAGCTCAGGGTGAAGGAGGGCACCAGACTGATCGGCCCTGGCGTCTGGGCGAACTGGGTACCGGCGACGAAGAAGCCCTGCAGCGTATCGGGGTAGCTGCCGCCGACCGGGGTGTACTGTGCTTCGAGCAGCCCGGCATTGCCGGAGCTGCTGCCCTGTTCGACCACGTAGCCATCGGCAATGCCGTCAAGATAGAAGACAAAATTGCGGGTGATGCCCTGCTCGCCGATCGACAGCGTGCCGCGACCGCTGCTGGCGACCGTATAGGGCTGCGCCGTGTAGATGACATCGGCGGTATCGGTGTCATGGTCCGAGGTGTCGAGTACTGCCGAGACGGTGCCGGCGGCGGCATCGCCGTTGTAGAGCCGGCCGAGCGACATCACGCCGATCGGCTCATCGGAGCCGGCCGCTCCCCACAGGCTGATGATGGAAGGCGAGTTGGCCATGGCTCCGTTGTCGAACGTGCCATCGGCGACATCGCCGACCTGCGGGGTCAGGAAGCCGGTGGACCGCGGCGTGGCCACGGTGGGGTTCATGTCCTCCAGGTACATCCTGGCGGCGTTGACAATGTAATACACCAGTGTCGTGCTGTTGCCGCCCGCGGTGAAGGTGGCCGTGCCGCGGCCGTTGGTGTCGGGCGCCGATAGCGTGCCGCTTAAGGGTGCCCCGGACAGGGTCGGGGAGGCGTTCGAGTCGGTCAGGCCGGCGCTGATAGTGCCGCTGCTGTCGGTGGTGAAGCGCCCGGCGCTGCCGGCATGCACCGTGCCGGGTTCCTGGTTGGCGAGCGTGACCAGGCCATAGGCGAAATTGCCGGCGGGCGGCGCTGCGGTGATCGCCGTCGGGTCGAGTTTGGCCAGCTGGCCGGATCCGGAGTCGGCGCCGGAGCCGACCAGCTGCAGTCGTGCGGAGTTGATGCTGCCGGTGCTGTCGGGGGGTGTGACCGAGAAGTTATACAACAGAGAACCGCTCGGCCCAGTCAGTGTGATTTGTCCGGAATTGGTCTGTCGGTTGATGCACTGTCCGGAGGTCAGGGTTTCGCCGGCGGTAGTGCGGTGACCGTCTTTGTAATCGTGCTCGCCGGTGATGTTGCCGCTGGCATCGACCGTGATGCTGCCCGCATCGGTTGCCGGACCGCCGCCACGGAATCCCGAAAACAGATACGTAAAGCGCCCGAGCAGCAGGCAGGTGTCCTCCGGCAGTACCACCATGGTGATGGTTTGCGAAGTCACGACGTTGTTGGCGTCGGTCGCCTGCACGGTGAAGGTGTAGCTGCCGGACGTGGTCGGTGTGCCGGATATGGCGGTGACGGAGGTCGTGCTGCCATTCAGAAGGATACCGGGAGGCAGTGCGCCGGAGCCCGAAGCCTGCACCCAGGTGAAGTCGGCCAAACCGCCCGAGACCGTGATCGGGGCCGCGTAGGGCACATTGACGTTGCCCGGGAACAGCTGGACGGAGTTCATCTGCGGGGTGCCGAGCACGATCAGGGTGACCGCCGCGGCGGTGGCGCTGTTGACCACCGAGGTCGCCGTAATGGTCGCATCAGTCGCGCCTTTTACCGTGCCCAGCAGCGGTGCGACAAAGGTGACAGAAGTCGCTGTGACGTCGGTCAGCATGGCGCCGAGTGCGACCGCGTCGCCGCTCAGTTGCCAAGTCACCCCGGCGTTGTTGACGTCGGCGGTCACGCTGGCCGTGACCACCAGCGTGGTGCCCACCTGGATCTGGGTGACGCTGCCGGGAGTGGCCAGGGCGACGCCGGTACCGATGCCGACATTGCCAGTAACGCCGCGATTGCTGTTGCTGCTGCAGGCAACCAGTGTCATGGCCACGACCAGCGGCAACAACACGACTCTGGCCACGGCGCCGGGGCGCCATGGCATTGCACGACAAATCACGGTCAACAGCGTCTCCTCAAATCCGGGAATTCCGCTACCTGCGGTGGCAACGGATGCACAAGCGCCCCCCGCCCGTTGTTCGGGCCGCATAGCATAGCGACAGTCGGGCGGGGATTCAGTTCAAAACGCGCCCTTTGGACTGCCGGCGCCGGTACAGCTGCCACAGTGCAAGGACCGCCAGGGGCCACAGCCATCGCCCCTGAAATCCGCCGGCGCCGCTGGCCTCACCCAGTGCCGACCTGATGGTCGTCGTGGCCGACGCGCTACGGCCGACGTTGTCGGTGATCGTCAGGATGGCCTGGATGGTACGGAACGAAGGCACCACCAGCGTGGCGATCGCCTGATTGGCGTTGACCAGCTGGCCGCTGGTGGCCGGGATCGTGGCCCACTGATAGCTGGCGATGGTATAGCCGGTGGCCGCGGTGCTGGCGCTGCCGTCGAGCTTGATGCGCTGGCCGGGGTAGCCGGTGGTGCTCGAGGGCGTGATCTGCACGAACATGCCGGCGGCCGCCAAAACCGCGCTCGCGGCGTTCACCATCCCGGCGCCGCAGGTGGCGGTGGTGCACACGCACTCGGTCGGCGTGGTGGGTTCGGTGAAGTTGCCGTTCGTATCCGCGGTCGAGTCGGCGAGCTGGCACTGGGTGTTGCTGGTGGGAGAGGAGGTCGGGAACGCGAGCGCGCTCGACTCCATGCGCGCGATGAGCTGCGTCGGCGTGAGACTGGCGTTCAATGCCAGCATCAGGGCGGCCACACCCGAGACCATGGGCGCGGCAAAGCTGGTGCCGACGTTGGCGGCGTTGTCCGGATTGCCGCCGCTGTTCAGATAACTCTGAGTCAGCTGCGAGTAGGTATAGAAGCCAGGCGTGGGCGACGGCGTGGTGCTGCCGCCGTCGCTCGTGGTCTCGATGTCGAACAGGCACGGCTCGCCGGCGACCGTGTTGACGCAGTTGCCGCCGGGTGCGGCAATGGTGGCGGCGGGTCCTCCGCTGCCGCTCAGGTTGCTGAACGGCACCTTGGTGCCGGTCTCACGCAGCCCCACGACCGACAGCACGCCGGCGCAGTTGGCGGGCGCATCGATCGCGCCGCCTTCGTTGCCGGCCGCCGCGACCACGAGGATGCCGGCCGCAATCGCGGCGCCGATCGCGCTCTGCTCGGTGGACGAGCAGCTGGTGTTGGCGCCCAGACTCAGATTGATGATATTGGCTGCCGGACTGGCCGCGATGCTGCCGATGTCGACCGTGACCTGCTGGCCGGCGGCCCACATGATGGCCGCAGCGATGTCGGACACCCGACCCGAACACTTGCCGATCGCGCGTACCGGCAACAGCGTGGTCAGGGGCGCGACGCCCGCGATGCCGAGGCCATTGTTGGTCAGCGCGCCGATGAGTCCGGCGACCTTGGTTCCGTGCCAGGAACTCGGAGCCACGGTAGTGCAGCCGGCATTGATGAACAGGGTCATCGCCGCATCGCCGGCATCGATCCAGTCGCCCGGATCGGAGGCGTCAGGGTGCCAGCCTTCGCCGTCATTGGCGAAGTAATAGGTCGCGGCGGAACCGGTCGCGCTGCAGTCGGCGGTGGTATTGCCGCCGCTCGCGACGGTGAGATTGCCCTGATCGCAGCTGACGAAATCGTAGCCCGGCTGCAGTTTGCCGGCCAGATCCGGATGTGCTTCGATGATGCCGGTATCGATCACCGCGACGACGATGCTCGCCGAGCCGGTGGTCGACTGCTGCCACGCGGTGGTGGCCGAAAGCGCCGAAGGCGTGGTCGACGAGCTCGGCAGCAGGTACCACTGGCCCTGCCAGCTGCCGGTATTGAGGTCCGGGTTGCTGGCATTGCTCGGATCAGTGCTGGCAAGAAAGTGCGGATCGTTCGGCAGGCCGGCCAGTACGGCCTCGACATAGCGGTAGCCATCCGGCTCCGCGTACTCGATGCCCGGATCGGCGTTGAGGCGCGCCAGGACACCCTGCATCTCGCTGTGCGTCGGCGTGTGATCGAGCCGCATGACGTCGGTGCTGCCGAACAGATTGTGCACCGGGCTGACCTGAATGCCGTTCACAGCGCTCAGGCGGGTCGCGCGCTCCTGCACGGATTGCATCTGTACCGCGGCGACGCCGCTGGTGCGCCATTTGACGATGATGCGGTCGGTCAGCGACGGGTCCACCGCCTGATGCCTGAAGACCACGCTGTCGCCGGCCCGCGACTGCGGCGCCCCCAGGCCGCCGATCAGCAGCGCCAACACGGTGAGGGCGGCGACCCTGAGCTTCGGCGCAGCAACCTTTGTTTCCGGCATCGATCCACAGCTCCTGCGGGCGAATTGCATCATTAGACCACAGGGCACGCCAGAGTTCGCCAGCGCAGCTCAAGCCGGCGTGGGCCGGTGGGCAGCGCTGTGAAATACTCATATCGCAGCCGCACCGACAGAGCGGCGGGGGCGGGAGAATGTTGCAGCGCTCGGTGATGGTGTCATGGATGTGCGTTGCGGCGCTGTGGCCGGGTTGCACCCACGCCTGGGGCGATGAGGGCCACCAGATCGTGGCGCTGATCGCAGAGCACTATCTCGACCCACGGGTGAAGCTGCGCGTGCAGCAACTGCTCGCGACTGATGCCAGTGGCCTGGTGACCGATACGTCGATGGCGAGCGAGGCTACCTGGGCCGATCGCTACCGCGATTCGGATCGCGACGCCGGCGCGCTGCGCTATCAGCAGACGCGGCAATGGCATTACGTGAACCTGGAGCTGCATGCGCCGAATATCGACCGTGCGTGTTTCGCTCATCCGGTGCTGCCGCCGGGAACACCGGCGAGTGCAGGTCCGGCCGCGGACTGCGTGGTCGACAAGATCGATCAGTTCCAAGCCGAGCTGGGCAACCCACGCACCAGCACCGACGAGCAACGCCTGGCGCTGCAATTCCTGCTGCACCTGATCGGCGATCTGCATCAGCCGCTGCACGCCAGCGATGATGCCGATGAAGGCGGCAATCTCAAGCGCGTTTCAGCGCGTGGCCTGCGCGCCGGCAACCTGCATCACTACTGGGACAGCGAATTCGTGCGACGGCTCGGCGAGCAGCCGCAGCCGGTGAGCCAGCAGCTGCTGGCCCGGATCAGCGCCGCGGATATCAAGGCCTGGCAGCGCGGCGGCGCGGCGGATTGGGCACGAGAGTCGTTTTCGCTCGCCAAGGCGTTCGGCTACGATGCGCTGCCAGCGGCCGGCGAACGCGGCCGCTACCGCCTTTCGGCAGGCTACGTGCGTGACGCCGTCAACGCCGTGCAGCTGGAGCTCAGCCGCGCCGGCGTGCGGCTGGCCGCGGTGCTGAATCGCAGCCTGCGCTAGCCGGCCGGTCGCCGCGGCCCGCCTGGGCGCACCTTCCAGGCGCGTGCCAAGGGCCGCGATGCCCGTCGATGGTGCGCCCGGGTGCCCGCAGAGCGGCAGAATAGCCTGCATGAATCTTGCAGCCCGGAACGGATACAAGGTGGCGGCTCAGGGGGGCGATTGAACAACACGGGCCAACGACGATGACCTACGCGGTCTCGACCCAACTGGCGGATCAGCGGCTGGCCGAAGACGACCGGGTCGCGCTCACCAAGGACGCGCTCAAGCGCTCGTTCCTCGACAACCTGTTCTACATGCAGGGCAAGTTTCCAGTCCTGGCGACCGCCTATGACTATTACATGGCGCTCGCCTACGCGGTGCGCGACCGGATGCTGCAGCGATGGAACAGCACCGCCGCAGCCTACACGCAGCAGGGCTCGCGCACCGTGTCGTATCTGTCGGCTGAGTTCCTGATGGGCCCGTACCTTGGTAACAACCTCATCAATCTCGGCATCCATGACACCGCGCGCCAGGCGGTCGCCGAACTGGGTCTGGATCTGGATGAACTGTTGCGTCAGGAGGATGAACCGGGTCTGGGCAACGGCGGCCTGGGCCGGCTGGCGGCCTGCTTCATCGATTCGCTGGCGACGCTGCAGGTGCCCTGCATGGGTTACGGCATCCGCTATGAATACGGAATTTTCCAGCAGGAGATCGTCGATGGATGGCAGGTCGAGCGCACCGACAAGTGGCTGCGCTTCGGCAATCCTTGGGAAATCGTGCGTCCCGAATGGGCGGCCGAGGTCAAATTCGGCGGCCACACCGAGCGCTATTCCGATGAATTGGGCCGGGTACGCGTGCGCTGGGTGCCGGCGCGCGTGGTCAATGGTGTGCCGTATGACACGCCGATACTCGGCTACCGGGTCAATACCGCCAATACGCTGCGCCTGTGGCGGGCAGAGGCACCCGAGTCGTTCGACTTCTCAGTGTTCAATCGAGGCGATTACTGGGGCGCGGTGAATCAGAAGGTCACCTCGGAGAACATCACCAAGGTGCTGTATCCGAATGACGAGCAGGTCAAGGGCAAGGAGCTGCGTCTGGAGCAGCAGTACTTCTTCGTCGCCTGCTCATTGCAGGACATGCTGCGCATCAACCGGGTGCAGAAGATCCCGCCGGAGCGCTTCCACGAGAAATTCGCCGTCCAGCTCAACGACACTCATCCATCGATCGCGGTGGCCGAACTGATGCGACTGCTGGTCGATGACATGGCGCTGGACTGGGACCTGGCGTGGAGCATCACGCGCAACACCTTCGCCTATACCAATCACACGCTGCTGCCCGAGGCGCTGGAGCGCTGGCCACTGGACCTGTTCGGCCGCATGTTGCCGCGCCACCTGGAGATCATCTATGAGATCAACGCGCGCTTCCTGGACGAGGTGCGCATCGCGTTCTTCGGCGACGACGAGCGACTGGCGCGCATGTCGCTGATCGACGAGAGCGGGCCGCGCTACGTGCGCATGGCGCATCTGGCGACCGCCGGCAGTCACGCGGTCAACGGCGTCGCCGAGCTGCACACCGAGCTGCTCAAGAGCGACGTGCTGCGCGATTTCCACGACCTGTGGCCGCAGAAGTTCAGTAACAAGACCAATGGCGTGACTCCACGGCGCTGGGTGGTGCTGTGCAATCCGCGCCTGTCGCAATTCATTTCGCGAGTCATCGGCGACACCTGGATCCGAAATCTCGAGGAGCTGCGGCGCCTGGAGCCGATGATCGAGGATGCGCAGTTTCGTGCCGAGTGGCGCGACATCAAGCGCTCCAACAAGGTCGCGCTGGCCGCCATCATCCGCGAGCGCACCGGCGTCGCGGTCAACCCCGACGCCATGTTCGACGTGCACGTCAAGCGCATTCACGAATACAAGCGCCAGCACCTGAACATCCTGCACGTGATCGGCCTGTATCACCGCCTCAAGACCGATCCCGGGCTGACCATTCATCCACGGGTGTTCATCTTCGGCGGCAAGGCGGCGCCGGGCTATCACCTGGCAAAATTGATGATCCGCCTGATCACGGCGGTGGGCGACATCATCAATCGCGATCCGGGTGTGCGCGAACTCATCAAAGTGGTGTTCCTGCCGAACTTCAACGTCACCAACAGCCAGCGCATCTATCCGGCGGCAGATCTGTCGGAGCAGATATCGACCGCGGGCAAGGAGGCGTCCGGCACCGGCAACATGAAGTTCCAGATGAACGGGGCGCTGACGATCGGCACCATGGACGGCGCCAACATCGAGATTCGCGAGGAGGTCGGGCCGGAGAATTTCTTCCTGTTCGGGCTGACGGCGGCCGAGGTGCAGGCGCGCCGCGCCGCCGGCTATCAGCCGATGGACCTGTACCACACCCAGCCGGAGCTGCGTGAGGTCATCAATCTGATCCGCGACGGCTACTTTTCACGCGGCAATAGCGAGCAGTTTCTGGGCCTGGTCGGCAATCTGCTGTATCACGACCCCTATATGGTGCTGGCCGACTATCAGGCCTATGCCGAATGCCAGCAGCTGGTGGATGCGGCCTATCGCGACCCCGATCGCTGGACGCGCATGTCGATCCTCAATACCGCCCGCTCCGGCAAGTTCTCCTCCGATCGCAGCATCCGCGAATACTGCAGCGATATCTGGAAGGCCAGGGCGGTGGCGGTGCAGTTGAATCACCGCGACGAAGTCATGTCGCTGCCGCCGCACTGACGGCGGCGACGGGTGCGCTGTCAGCCGCCGGCCGCCTCGGGCGGCGCCAGGCCGGTGGATTCGCGCACTATCAGCGTGTGCGGGTGCAGCAGCTGGCGCGGCACACCGGTGCCATCGCGGTGGCGGCGCACTTCCTCCAGCACCAGATCGATGGCGGCGCGCGCCATGGCGGCCACCGGCTGGTGAATCGTGGTCAGCGCCGGCCAAACACTGGCCGCGATGGGCGTGTCGTCGAAGCCGGCGATC
>DATAJH010000005.1:0-29187 GCA_036262215.1 Steroidobacteraceae bacterium | reverse complement strand
CCGACCCCAACCACGCTGGCCATGAGCAGCTGGTCCTTCATGTGTGCGACGGAATCATGCCGCCATGAGCCTAGACCAGGATCATGACGCTTTCTTGGCACCATCGCGTCCGCCCGCCGTTCAAAAGCTGGAGGCTGTTGCCGGTGTCCGGTGCGGTCTGCAAGACTGGCGCCCCCATGAGCGCACCGCCGATTTCCTCGCCTGCAGCAGCGGCAACCTACCTGGAGCGCCGCGCCGAAGCGCGCCAGGAACCCGGCTGGGCCCAGGCGGCGCTGGCCGATCCCGGCACGCGCTACCTGATATCGCGCGGCACCACACACCTGATCCAGCGCGAGCCGCGCACCCAGATAGCGTTCTTAGGGCCCGAGCACCCGGGCATCGCCGGGCTGGATGCGTCGCGGCTGGTGCTGCTCGGCTGGTTTCATGGCCGGCGCTGCGTGCTGGTGGATCTGCCGCCCGCCTCCGGCTTGTCGCTGCCCGGAGCGGGCTTCGAGGAACTGCGCTCGCTGGTGGCACTGCTGCCGGAGGATCAGGCACAGCTGCTGATCTACGCCCGGGCACTGCTGGTGTGGCGTTCGCGCCAGCGCCATTGCGGCGTGTGCGGTGCACCGACCGTTGCCCGCAGCGCCGGCCACCTGCTGGCCTGCACCAGCAGCCTGTGCGGTGCCGAGTTTTTTCCGCGCATCGACCCGGCCATCATCGTGCTGGTGACCGATGGCCAGCGCGCGCTGCTCGGCCGCCAGCGCAGCTGGGCCCCCGGACGCTACTCGGCGCTGGCCGGATTCGTCGAGGCCGGCGAGAGCCTGGAGGATGCGGTCGCACGCGAGGTCGAAGAGGAGACCGGCACCAAGGTCAGCTGGGTGCGCTACTTCGCCTCGCAACCCTGGCCGTTTCCGGCCTCGCTGATGCTCGGCTTCCATGCGCATGCGCACGAGACCCCGGTGACGCTGGATGGCGAACTCGAGGATGCACGCTGGTTCGGGCTCGATGAGCTGCGCGGCGCCGATGAGGCACTGCTGCCGCCGCCGCATACGATCGCGCGCCGGTTGATCGAAAGCTGGATCCAGGAGCGGACCCGCGAGCAGCCCTGAACCATGTCCGCTCCCGCATACCGGCGCTGGCCACGGACAGCGTGGCTCCTGCTCGCTGTGCTGATGTCGGTGATGCGCCCGGCCATGGCGGATATCCGCATCGAGCTGGAGGGCGTGGACGGGGACCTGCGGCGCAATGTGCTGGTGCTGCTGAGCCTTGCGCGCTACGCGGATCGCGACCGGATCCAACCGGACGCGATTCAGCGTCTCTACAACCGCATCGATGATGAGGTGCGCTCGGCGCTGCGGCCGTACGGCTACTACGAACCCATCGTCAACTCCTCGATTTCAGGCCCAGACAAGGACAGGCACTGGCACGTGAAGATCACGATCGACCCCGGCGTGCCGGTAATGATCGATCGCGTCAGCGTGAAGGTGGACGGTCCGGGCGCCGAGGATGAGGTGTTCAAGCACCTGCTGGCCGATCCGCCGCTGCACAGCGGCCAGCGCCTGAGCCATGCGGACTACGATCAGTACAAAGGTAGCCTGACGCGTGCCGCGGCCACCTATGGCTATCTCGATGCGCGCATGCTGCGCAGCGAGATGCAGGTCGATCTGGCGACCCACAAGGCCAACATCTTCCTTGAGCTCGACAGCGGCGAGCGCTATTTCTTCGGCGCCACCACCATCGAACAGAGCGCGGTGCGCGAGAGCCAGATCCGGCGTTTTCTGCGTTACCGCGAGGGCGAGCGCTACAACGCACTGCTGTTGTTGCGCACCCAGTTCGCACTCGACGACAGCCAGTACTATTCCACGGTCGAGGTGCAGGCCGGCGAGCGCGACCCGGTGAGCCACACGGTGCCGATCACCATCCGCGCCAACAATGCGCGCCGCGGCTATTCCTTCGGCGCCGGCTACGGTACCGACACCGGCCTGCGCGGCACCGTCGCCTGGACCGTGCCGCGGGTCAACAGCTACGGCCACCGCTTTCGGGCGCAGATGGAGCTGTCGCAGATCGAGCAGCTGTTCGACGCCCGCTACGACATTCCGTTCGGCGATCCGGCGCTGGAGAAAGGCTCGCTCGACCTGCTCGGCCAACAGGCCGACTACGGCGAGAACGTCACTGCCTCGCAGATTGCCTTCGCCCCGAGCGTGACGCAGATCAGCGGCAACTGGCAGCGCATCGTGTCCACTAGTCTTGCGCATACCATCACCACCGATCCGATCGAAGGCCGGCGGGTAGATAACCTGGTGATTCCCAGCATCGTGTTTGCCTCGATCCCCGAAGGCTATCTGGGCGAGGCGCTGTTCAGCCGCGGCGTATACGCCCAGCTGCAGGGTTCGGCCACCACGCTGGGCGCGCGCGCCAATTTCCTGCGCCTGGACGTGCAGGGCGAGCGGGTGGTGGATTTCAATCCGCGCTGGCATCTGCTGCTGCGCTCCGAGGTCGGTGCCACCAGCATCGGCAACATCGAGGATCTGCCCGGGCAGCTGCGCTTCTTCGCCGGCGGGGATCGCAGCGTGCGCGGCTTCGCCTACGACGATCTGTCGCCGGTGAGCGTGACGCCGCCCTCCCGCAACGCCACCACCGGCGCGATCATCCCCGGCCAGCCGGCCAAAGTCGGTGGCCGCGATCTGCTGACCGCGACGGTGGAGATCGAACGCGACCTGCCGCGCAACTTCGGCGTCGCGGCCTTCTTCGACGGCGGCAACGCGATGGATCGCTTCAGCGATCCGCTGGCCTATTCGGTCGGTCTGGGTTTTCGGCTGCGGCTGCCGGTGGTGACCGTGGGCCTGGACGTGGCGCAGGCGCTGCGCGCGCCCGGATTCGATCATCTGCCCGGCCCGCGGCTGCACCTGAACATATCCCCGAAGCTGTGATGGGAACCGGCGGCCGGCTGGTAAAGCCAGTTCCAGCCTCTGGACAGCGCTTTTTAGACATTTGAGTTATTGTATATACGTATATACACTATCTAAGTGGACATCATCTTCGATGCCGCGAAAAACGCCCGGAATATCGCGACGCGAGGAATCTCATTTGAACAGGCGTTGACGTTTGAATGGGACATCGCGCTGATCGTTGCGGACACGCGGAGAGACTACGGCGAACGCCGATTTCAAGCATTCGGGATGATTGCAGAGCGGCTGCACGTTTTGGTGTTCACGCCGCGATCGAGAAAGACGCACATTATTAGCCTTCGTAAGGCCAACAAACGTGAGGTAAAACGGTATGAAGCGCAAGCGCAATCCCGAACGAGCCGATCGTGAGAATCCGGTATGGACCAAGGAGACCTTCGCGCGCGCGCGTAAGGCGCGCGAGGTCTTGCCAGAAATATTTGGCAAGCAAGCCGCCGCCAAAATGCTCAAACCTCGTGGCCGACCGAAATCCGGCAATGCCCGCACGTCCATTTCCCTGCGTCTGCCGCCGGATACCCTGGCTCGGTGGAAGGCCACAGGTCCGGGTTGGCAAACCCGTATGGCCGAAACGCTAAGGAAGGCAGTCTAAGAACTTTACCGCTTTGGCCCTGAAAGGACCCCGTGACCCCCATCGGTCATTGCTGAATTGCGGCCAGCCTCTGGCCAGCCGTTTTCAGCTGCGACGAACCAGGGGGTAAGCCAGCATTGGAAGCAGCTCGCTATCCATGCAACTCTCGCCCGCCGCCTCACGTTTCGCAATACCAATGACCGCTGCTTCGTGCGTCACCATGAAGCTGACCAGAGGCAGGTCTTCTGGCGCGGCCACGGCAAGCAGAGCCTGGAACCGTTCAAGATAAGGACGCGCGAGATCCGCGAGAGTCGCCATGGCATCTTTCCACGGCATCGCCGCGAATTCCTCGGCAACCGCGCTACCCGCGGAGCGTTGACCCTGGTTTTCTACCAGGTCCAGACCGTGTCGAGCGAGCAGCGGCCGAAGCCTCACTTTGGCTTCGGATTCGAGCTGCAGGAACAGCGCTAATTTGAACTTTTGATCGGCACTTGCACTCAGTTCAAGCCAGCGGGATGCCAGCGCCTCACCCAGGACTTCCGCAGCATAGAGCTCCGCGATGCCGGCTCGATATGCCTCTTGGCTCATGGTCCGCTACTCACTCGGAAGTTCTGGTTTAAATGCGCTGTGCGAATAGCCACACGCCGCAAGGCATTCTAGCCTGCAAGAGACCGGTCTGCAGCGCCGCCGCAGCTCGGCGCGACCGACGATTCTGCCAAGTGCTAAATTTACCGTCCAGAATCAGGTGGGGAGAATGACTGTGTATAAGGGCAGTTGCCTCTGCGGAAATGTCACTTATGAAATCAGCGAAGAGCTCGGCGAGTTCGGTTATTGCCACTGCACCAGCTGCCGCAAGGCCAGCGGCACAGCGCACGCAGCGAACGCCCCAATCAGTCGATTGCATTTCCACCTGCATAATGGCGCTGACACTCTGCGAGAATTCGAGTCGTCGCCTGGAAAATTTCGCGCGTTCTGCTGTCGCTGCGGTAGCCCAATTTACGCCTATGTCTCCGCGACGCCGAATGTGTTGCGAATACGGCTTGGGAGTCTCGATACTCCCTTTACCAAGCAGCCGAAGGCGCACACGTTTGTGTCCGACAAGGCGCCTTGGGAGCCGATCACCGACGGCATTCCGCAGTTCGACACCTGGGCGCCTAAAGACGTGTTACGTCAGCTCGGATCGCGTCAGGATCTGTTGTGACGCCACTGGCGTCTGTCGGGGCCTGGAGACGTATGCGCATTGCCGGACCGAGTCCACCTGGGCAAACGACCCATCAGACGTGTCACCAGATATTGCCATTGCTGGATCTAGTCGTCATCGGTGCCGCGGCCGCGATCCCAATAATCAGCCACCGAACCTACTCCGGCAGATTCATTTTGCGCACAAAGGCCTTATACCGAGCATCCCCTTCGAGACTTTTCAGAGGCTGCTCCACTTTGACGTAAATAAGGCCCGGGTCCTTTTGAGCATAGGCGCGTTCGAGCCAATGCATGGCTTCATCTGGCTGGCCACGATAGGCGTACACGTTGGCGATCTCGAACGCACTTGTGTCTGCGTGCTCATTGATCAGGCGGGCGAGCGCAGCATCGGAGTCCGCTTTTCTGCCGAGCGCATAATAAACGATTGCAAAGCCCGTCTGCCGCCCGTCGTCTGACATTACCCGTTGCATCTCGAGTAGCGCGGCGTCGCGGTCACCGCGCGCGAGCAGTACGAGGCCAAGCAACCAGTGCCCCCAATCATAGGTCGGGCGGATGTCCAGCCCCCGCCGCATCGCAGCTTCCGCCTCGGGCAGATGGCCGCGACGCATTTGAATCTCCGTCAATTCGTAGAAGCTTGTGGTGTCCAGCGGGTCTTGAGCGAGTGCAGCGTTGATCTGCCGCAGTGCATCGTCCCAACGACCGAATGTGCGCGAAAGGTTCTCCTTGCCAATTTGGGCTCCTGCACCGCCAGGGATCAGAGCCGCTTCCTGTTCGTATTCCCGTTCCGAGGCGGGCCAGTCCCAATCATAGGTCAGATGGATGCTGCCCAGAACGTGGTGCGCCAGCGCGCATTTCGTATCGAGTTTGAGCGCCGCCGCTGCGGCGCGGCGTGCCTGCTCGAAAGCGGCAGCGGGTGCCAAGTATCCCTCTTCCCCCTGCGACTCATAGGCGAAAGCCAGTTCGGCGGACGCATCAGCGGACGTCGCATCGCGATCCAGTGCCTGTTGGAACAGCGTGACAGCCTCGTCAAACCCTTGCTGATCCCACCGATCGGCGGCCTGACGTCCGCGCAGTATCAGATCGTACGCGTCGGCGCTTTTCAGGGTCGAGCGTGAGTTCAAGTCTTTGGAGACGACGGTGAGTTGCAGCTCTCGCACCACCGCGGCGGAGATTGCGCCCTGGAGCTTGAGTACATCGTCAATGTGGCGGTCATACGTCTCCGACCACTCGTGCGTTCCGGTTCGCGTATTGATCAGCTGGGCGGTGATTCGGACCTCTTCGCCGGATTTGCGTACGCTGCCTTCGAGTATGTGCGCGGCATTCAGCTGCGTGCCGATCGTTCGCAGGTCCTCATTCTTGCCTTTGAACTGAAACGACGACGTGCGACCGATGACCGTAAGACCGGGAATCTTAGCCAACAAATCAATGATCTCCTCTGCCATGCCATCCGCGAAGTATTCCTGGTCCTTCTTCTCACTCATGTCGGTGAACGGCAGCACCGCGATGGACTTATCGTTGATGACGTTCGTAACCGCAGTTGCACCAGAGGCCATTGAGGCGGCCGGTTCATTCTTCGCGTGCTTCGACAGCCAGACCGACGCCAACAGCGCCACGAGTGCCACCGCGACGATCGTGATCCCGGCCGGGTGCAGGATCCGGATACGACGTGACTTTGGCGGTGGTGCCGTCGCTGTACCAGCCGACGTTCCGGCAGTCACTGCAGGAATGATTGCCGCTGCAGTTCGCTCAGGCTCGCGAATCGCGGCGATGAGCTTGGTCAATGCGGCGTCCATACCTGCGGCACGCGTATCGATCCAGTGCGACTCGCCGAGGAAGTATTCCAGAGCCGGCGACAGCGGCGCGTCGTCGATCCGCAAGGCAATCACAGGGCGGCGCTTGGATGAGGCTCGCTCGACTTCCTTGCTGACGTGCACGGAGGCGATTGAATTCTGCGAGAGCACCAGCACCAGAGCCTCGGCGTCACTGATCGCCCGAACGATGGCGTCAGCGTAGAGCGCTCCGGCTTTAACGTCGCGCGGCGCGATCCAGCACGCCACCCCTTGTCGCTCCAGGGCCTCCGCTAAGGCAGATGCAACGGCAGTGTCCCGCGAGGCATAGCTGACGAAGACATAGCTGGATGCTTTGGGGGCGTCGGCTGCCGTCGGTGATTCAGTCGGTGGCGGGGCCTCTCCAGATTCGGGTCCTTCTGCCGTCATTCCCTGTTCCCGAAGGCTCTTGATGTTGCCGAGAGGATGCGCCGGCGGCATGGGGTCCGCAACTTGCGGCTTCTCGCCCGGCCCTTTTGCGACTTGGGGCTACTTAGGCGACACGTAGCATAAACTGCGGGTGAATGAACTATGGAACGACTTCCCTTGGCCGTCCTTGAGGAGGAGCACGGAGCTCTTCTTCGGAAAAGGGGCAGCGCCCGCGTAATCCGCATTGGGAGGGCCATGCTCTGCCTCTTCGCGTTCACTGTTTTAGGCAGTACGCCAAGTCGCGCGGATGAGCCAGCCTGCGCGACGGCTACGGCCTGGACGCCGTGCCAGTTATTCCCGCCCGGGCCATCGATCGCAGATCACAGCGGCAATCACGACCACGAGTTCTTCTGGATTCTCTTCAACGCCTACGCGGATGAATGGAATCGGAATCCGCCCGCGGATCCGAATGCGCCACCGACGCGGCGCCCGGAGGCCGAGGTCCCGCCGGTGCCGATGACGAGCCCGCCAATGCCGTTCACGGATTGGCCGATCGGTGCGACGCAGATTATTGGCGGCGCGACGCCGAATTCGGTGGACAGTCCTCTCATGCAGGCACTGATCGGCGGAACGCCGATCGGCAAACCGCTCGAGGACGCGCATGTCCAGATCTATGGCTGGATCGACGCCGGCGGCAACGTCAGCACCGCAACCCACGGCTTTGGCGGCAATGCGCCGGTCGCCGACTCCTTCACCCAAGACACGGTGCAACTCGATCAGGCCGTCGTCTACATCGAGCGCGTGCCCGACACGGTGCAGAAAACCCGCGTCGACTGGGGCTTCCGTTTCGCGCCCATGTACGGGGAGAACTATCGCTACACCACTGCACTCGGCTTTTTCAGCAACCAGCTGGTCAATCAAAACCGGTTCAACGGTTTCGACATGCCAATGGCCTACGGAGAAGTCTTCGTACCGTTCGTCGCGGATGGACTGCTATTCCGTTTCGGCCGCTACATCACCCTGCCCGACATCGAGGCCCAGCTCGCGCCGAACGACTATCTCTACACGCGATCGATCACTTATTCGGTCGACAACTACAGCACGACCGGTGTCAACGCGAGCCTGAAGATCAACAGGAACTGGCTGCTGCAGGCGGGCATTGGCAGCGGCACCGAAACCGTGCCATGGAATGCGCGGTCGATCAGCATTCCCGGCTACAACGGCCCGCGAGATCCCGGCGCTCAGGCGTCCCTATCGGGCTGCGTCCAGTACCAGACGGATTCAGCGCACGACGCAGTCTATCTCTGCGTCGACGACCTGAACAACGCCCGATGGGGCTACAACAACCTCAACTGGTACGGCGGCACGTACTTTCACAAGTTCAACGAGCAGGTTCATGTCGCGTTCGAAGGCTATTACATGTATCAACGCGACGTGTGGAACAAAGCTTACAAGGGCCCCGGCTACGTCAACAATGCGATCGATCCCTATTTCGGCACAGCCTGGTACGGCATGGTGAACCCGCCGCGGCAGGCGATCTGCGATACCGTATTGCCAACCTGCACCGCCAACGAATTCGGCCTGCTCGCCTTCTGGAACTATCGCATCGGCACGTTCGATAATCTCACGCTGCGCACCGAGTTCTACGATGACATGAAGGGCCAGCGCACCGGCTATGCCACGAGCTACATCGACATCGCGGCCAGCTGGCAGCATTGGATCGGCCCACAGGTCGAGGTCCGCCCCGAGATCGGCTACTACCGGGCGCCCGATGTCGCGGCCTTCGACAATGGCACCGCTCGAAGCCTCTGGTTCTTCGGCGGAGACATCATCTGGCATTTCTGAAAGGAGTGGTGCGATGGGGATCGCCCATTAAAGGCGACATCTTTTGGAAAGCTTACTGGTGGGCTATCGGCGCTGCGCTCGATGCCTTACGGTACAGTTACTGCCCCTGGTGATCAACGCAATTCGGAGCGGGCATATGGACGACGATCTGGAATCCTTCTCGCACCAGCAGCTGATTGCCGAGGTGAAGAAATTGCGCCAGGCGATCCGGGAACATAGAGATTCCAGTGGTCATGACCTATGTTGGCATCATCCGCATCTGTGGTCCCTGCTTCCCGAACCCATCCCACGCGCCATCGCGGTCCCGGCCTGGCCTCAATTCATGCGTGGCTGCGTCAAGTATCGCCAGTCGCTCGATGAACAAGCGGCCGATGCGCCGCGCCGAAGCGAAGAGTTTAAAACCTAGTGCCGCACACATACCCACTCCGATTCAACGCCGACTTACGGTGGAAAATTAAGCTGCGCCACAATTGCCTTGAACTGCGGCTCATTGCGGATCGGATCAAGTTGCCACTCCACCTTCAGTAACTGCAGGAGGGGATCGCGTACCTGCACGGCTTTGTTCAGCCACTGCAACGCGCCGCGCGCATCGCCGAATTGGGCGAGCACCGTTGCGTATGAATAAGCGCCACTATCCCCGTCGAGCACCTGGGATTTCTTCAATTCGTCTTCGGCATCCGCCTGCCGCCCCAGTGCGTGGTATGCCTCCGCCAAATACAAGTGCCGGTAGTCTTCATCGAAGGGCGTAGCGGGCGATTCGCACAGCTGCCGTACCTGCTCGAACTTGCCGGATGCCAGCAGGATTCGCGCCAGCTGTTCTTCGATCCAACTCGAGCCAGGATTGAGCGCTTTGGCATCTTCAAGCGCGGCCTGCGCCTCGGCGTAGTGGCGTGCGAAATAGAAAACATATGACAGCCCCAGATGCGACAAAAGATTCTGTGGATCGAGACTCACAGCGCGTCGCGCCGCCGTCAGGGCAGGCGCAGAGTGCCCCATCGCAGCAGCGAAGAAGGCAAAGCCGCCCTGCACTCTGGCACTGCCAGGCGCCAATGCCAGCGCCCGGTCGTACTCGCGAGCGGCCCCGGAAAAATCAAGCAAACCAACAATGGTCCGCGCGAGTGCCTGGTGTGCCTCGCCGAACTCCGGCGCCAGCGCCACGGCACGCCTCGCTGCGGTGATGGCGTCCTTGTATATCTGTGCGCGAAGGTCGAACGCAGCAGTCGCAAACGCGATGTCTATTAGAGCGAGGGCTCGCCCTGCATAGGCCGCGGCGTAATCTGGATCCAATGCAATGGCGCGATCATATTCCGCCACCGCGACGCGAGTATCTGCGGGGTCCTCCCGCAAGGCACGTTGCACGCCGCGCAGGTAAGCATCATAAGCCTCCTGATTCTTTGTGCCGCCCACCTCTATCTTTGCGGCCTCATCTCCCACCAGCTTGCCTTCGAGCTGCTGCGCAACTGAAGTGGCCACCTCGGTTTGGACTTTCAATATGTCGGTCACGTTTCGGTCATAGGTCTGCGACCACATATGAAACCCGCTCACACCATTGATCAACTGCACAGTGATCCTCACCGTGTTGCCGGCCCGCCGCACGCTGCCTTCCAGAACGGCCCCGACATTGAGCTTATGAGCAATGGTTGAGACATCGACGTTCTGACCCTTGAATGAGAACGAGGAGGTCCGGGCCACCACCTCCAGGTCGTTCAAGCGCGATAGAGCGTTGAGCAGCTCCTCACTGATGCCGTCGGAGAAATATTCCTGCTTCGCGTCCCCGCTCATGTTCACAAACGGCAACACCGCGATGGAATGCGCCGGCGGATTGAAGACCGGTGCCGGGCTTTCGGCTTTGGCCGGTTCAGTGGCGACTGGAATCGCCGTCTCGGCGCGGGCCTGTTCGGCGGAACGGTGCGGGGAGCGCCACAACAGCGCACCGGCGATCACCAGCAGCAGGACAATGAGGATCAGCTCAGGGATGCTGACGTGTCTGAGCGCGCGTACGCCGTGGTACCAGGCAAGAATCGGGGCCAGCGGCAGCCCGAGCATCAATATCAGCGTCAGTGCGCGCACGATGACATGCGGCCATTCCATGGCATCGCTGACCAGCGTTACTGCGTGAAGTGCTACAAAGGCAAAGGCCGCATACGCCACGGTCCACTGCACAATCTTGTGTTCTTTGATGCGTGACCAAAGGCCCACCAGCCACGGCGTATCGGCCACGTCACCTTCCTCCTTGGCGGAGATTCACTGCCCGTATTAGTTGGAGGTCCAATGCGGCACCTGGGATAAACCGATGAACACTAGCCTATGGCACTTCGTGCAGCGTAGTGTTGAACAGGAACGGTCCGCCAAATTCGGTACGATCGCCGGCTTTTTTTCCCGCGACAGGCTGCAGGCGTGCCGACAAGGGCTTATTCCACTTCCATGCGAGCGAGGCGACATCGCCAAATATGCGCGCCAGTTGGTCGACACCGATGTCGCCAGGATAGGGAATGGTATCGAGACCGGTACCGCAGACCGCAGAATAGGCGAGCAATGCATCCGTGGTGATGGCCCCCTCGGCCCAACGCCGCGCCAGGACCTTATCTTCCAAAACCGGAACCATAAGGCCGGAGTAGCCGATCTGCTTGACCGGCACGGCTTTGACCGCTGTAGTGATGATGAGAGCCGCCGTCATGGTGCCGCTCGATCCGAATTTCGAGCCCGTGTAGGTTTCAATCGCCGCGCCGATCGATACGTCACCGAGCGGGGCTGGTGTGGGATCGACGCCCATGAAAGTCCATCCCTTTGATGCTGCTACATGGGCACCGACTGATTCGGCTACTTTGGCGTGGATCGTCAATTGCCCGGTGAGTTCCGCGACTGATGCATCGAAGTTCCCATGCGTGCGTGCGAACACTTCCTGAACAACGTTCGCGCTTTCAAAACCAATGGAGAATTGCTTGCCCTCGCCGGTGTGGTAAGTGCCCGGGTAGAACGGTCCGTAGGGCTTCACCATCGCGGTGGCCGTGAAGTTGAAATTGCCGTGGCTCGGTGCAGCGTGATCCGTCAGGTAACGTACCAGCGCCGCGCTTTCACGGATGACGTTCCAATGAATTCCGTCGTCAGCGGCAATGATGCTGTTGGCTTGAATATTGGGTAGCACTGAGAGCGCTTTTTCCAGCAGACGCATGACACGCGGGTCGTCGGAATCGCGCATCATCGCCGGCCCGACACTTGGAATGAACCCCTCTTTCGCTGCCAGATCATCAATCGCCTTCAGCAGCCGCAGGGCGGCGTCATCCGACTGGCCGCTGACGAGTTCTCCCAGCGGCTGGGTCACGATGCGAATGGTTTCGGTCTTATATCCTCGTTGGGCAAACTCGTCCTGCGCGGCGCGCAAGATGGTCAGCGCATCGGCGATCTGCCGGTCGAGAGTAGCGGGGTCAAGACGAACAAATGCAGTAATCGCTCGGACATTGGGCTTGGTATAGGTCTGCGCGTGACTGGTCGCAGCAACGAAGAGCAGCACCAACGCCCACACAATGCTCACCCGGCGATTGCCCACTGTTCGCACCTTCTACTGCTCTGACGACGACGTAATCATAGTACGCACGAGACTGCTCAAAAGACAGAGATACGCCGACCAGCCGCATATAAGACCTGCGCGGCCATTTATAGTGGTGAATGCATCGACTCCCGCACTTGATTTGAACAGCCTGCCGGAACATACGAGCGGCCGGTTCCGTGCTGCGGCGCACGGCGATCCAGCGCTTGCTGTCGCGGGGTGTGCGCGCTTGTTCTCCCATCCGCGTCCGGACCAACCGGGCCGGGTTTCCCCAGCAAGTAACATCAAAACATCCAAGGGAGAGGGGCTATGGTAAGAATTGTGGCGACCGCTCTGCTCAGCACGCTGCTCCTCGGCACTACCGCGTTCGCGGCCGATGCCGTCGACGGAACCTGGAAGCTCAACGTCGCAAAGTCGAAGATCAGTGGAATGGCGCCGAAGAGCGCGACGCGCGTGTACACCGAGGGCGCCGACGGCCTGACCCTCGATCAGAAGGTGGTCGGCGCCGACGGCAAAGAAATGTCCATGCACGCGACGCTCACGTACGATGGCAAGGACCATCCGATCAGCGGCAATCCCGACGCCGAGACTGTCGCCAGCAAGGCGATCGATGCCCACACCAGCGACTTCACGCTCAAGAAGGGCGGCAAAGTGGTCGGCAGTGTGCACCGCGTCGTGTCGGCAGATGGCAAGACGCTCACGGTCCACAACACCGGCACGCACGCCGACGGCAAAACGTACGACGATACGCTGATCTTCGACAAGCAATAAGCTGGTACGGCGCTGGCCGGGGCGTCAGCCAGACGCGCGCTCCGTTGCCCTGCTCTGGGGGCGGCGGGCGCCAAGTGCCTACCTCATGTCTTTTGCGTGGCCGCTGCCTCTCGGGCTTGCTTCAGCTGTACCCAGTTGGGTGCGTACTTCAACGCCGCGTCGTATTTCGCCAGCGCCTGCTTCAAGCGTCCCTGCTTCACGAGTACATCGCCCCAGGCTTTGAGTGGATCGGCCCAGTGCGGGCCGCGCGCGTTGGCGTCACGCAGTTTGACTTCCGCTTGCGCCAAATCGCCGTGCCGCTCGAGTGCGATCCCCCACGAATAGTAGGCCGCAGGCAGATCCGGGACGAGTGCGACTGCGTCCGCGTAGGCCCGCTGCGCACCAGGCCAGTCGCCACGGACGTCAAGGATATCGGCGCGAAACCGATAGCAGTCGACGAACGTACCGGCAGCCTTTAGAACCGCATCGGCCTTGTCCGAATGTCCCGCCGCCTCTTCAGCGGGTGCGATCCAGCAGTTGTAACCAGCGTTATTCGAGTACACCGCGGGGTCGGCGTACGCTGCGCCGAACGCTTCCATCTCCATCACAGCGCGGGCCGTATCGCCGACCTCGGCTGCCAGGCGGCCGCGCACGAAGTGGGTCAGCGCCGCAATGGTCGGATCGTGCGGGTCATCCTTCGTCGTCTTGAGTGCAAGATCGGCAGCTTCCGGGTCGTGCAGCCGTGCCTGGATATCGGCAATTGCTGGTCCGGCCGCGCCTGTCCCTAATCCCACCCCGGCATTGGCGTCGGCGTCGGCCACCGTCGCGCTCAACCACGGCTGAAGATTCCAGGTCAGGTAATCCCAGTTCACGTAATCCACCTCTGGGGCTCGGCCCGGGCGGCCCCCGGCCGCCGTGCGCATGTCCTCGCCCGCCCGCCATGCGCCCTCCTCGTCGCCCAGGATCATGAGATCGTTCTGGACGTTCACGTGAGCGGTCCAATAATCCGGCTGCAGCTTCACGGCCGCGCGAAACAGCGTCAGCGTCTCGCGGGCCGAGCCGCCGCTGCTCTGGATCGCGAGGGCCCAGTCATTGAGCAGCGCCGGCCGCTCTGCCGGGTCAGCGCTTGCCACCGCTGTCCGGGAAAACGCTATGGTCTCGTCGTAGCGCTCCACCCCTCTAAGGTAGCTGGCCCACCGCGCCGGTTGCGATTGCGAGTAGATGTACTCCGCCGCCAGCACTGTAAGCTTCTCAAACTCCGTCGCCGCCCCACTGAAGGTCTTGGGGAGCACACCGTTGCCGCGGACGGTCAATGCCAGGCCTCCGGCCGCGGTCTCGACCAGATCCCCGTCGATGTGCACGTCATGCCCGAACCGCTCCTTGAGGAGCCGCGAGATCTCGCCAATGGACACGCCGGTCTCCGGCACGTCGAGCTTGATGTTGCCGGTCCAGGCACCGGAGAGGCTGCGCGCCGCAGAACTGCTGCGGGTGGCCTCCTGCAGACGGCTCAGGTGGTCGAGCACTGCGCTCGCAATCACTTTGCCCGTCAGTCCGTGTGCGGCCAGCGCAGGAGGGGCATCAAACGGCTCGATGACCACGCGACGTGACGTGACGGCGTCGTGGATCATGATGGCAATGCCGATGCCGATGACGGTCGCGACCAGGGCAATGAAGAGCTGAAAGCCGACGCGAAGGCGCAGGCCGAAGCGCCGAATGTCCACCTCACTGGCTTGGCCGCGCAGGTAGTGCAGGCGTGCCGCGTGTTCTTCTTCGAGGTGCTGTTTCTGAACCTTCAACAGCTGCGACTGGTCGATGAGGAACTCTTCGGTCCTCCGGGCGACTCCGGGATCGTTGCCCGCAAGCTTGGCGGCTACGGCGGAAGCGAATGCCTCTGCGCCGGCGAGCGCGTCCGAGGCTTCTACCCCCGGTTTCTCATCGTCGTCCCCGAGTATTCCGCCGAGCATCCCTTCAGGCATGGCGGCCTCTCCCTGAATATTCGGCTATATTCGTAGACGCCCGTCCCGTTGGCAACCGAAGCGGTTTCGGCGCGGTGCAATGGCGGTTTGCTGACGGTCGGCGATGCCCGACCCACGCCTCGCTACATCCCACCCAGCGCGCGGACTTCCATCACCTGGATCGAGGATTGCGGAATCTGCAGGTGCGGATGCTGCGCAAACGCCTTGGCGGCGATGTCATGGTTTTCCGCCTCGACCAACGAATACAGCATGATGTCGTTTTTGGTGTCGCTGATTGCGCCTGAGGTGATGGCCTTGGTTTTGCCGGCCGCCTCGGTGCTGGTGATCATTTTTGCGTGCTCACTCATCCAGCGTTGCCATTCAGCGCGCATTTTCTCTTCGGCGGCCTGCTTCACGGCCGGATCGGTCTTCGCCCAGCCCGCCAGGACATCGGGCGGCGCAAGATACAGAACCAGGTACTTCTTCAGCGTTGACGTATTCATGACTGCCCCCGCGGCTTGCGTTGGTTGATGATTGATTGACGGGTGCTATGCGTATCGGCCCGCTACCCGATGACGTCGTCTAGTCGGGAATCTCCGGCTCCACGAGCCTCGCCAGGTTGCGCAACGATTCCTGCCAGCCGAGATAACACGCTTCCAGCGGAATGACGTCCGGCAAACCTTCCTGCACGATGTTCAACTCCGTGCCGACCAACACCTTTTTCAAGGTGACCGTGACTTGAATTTCCCCGGGCAGGTTCGGATCATCAAAATGGTCCGTGTAGCGCAGCCGCTCATACGGCACCAGCTCGCGGTACTGGCCGCCGAAGGAGTGGCTTTTGCCGCTCGTGAAGTTGGTGAACGACATCTTGTAGGTGCCGCCGACCTTGGCATCCAGATGATGCACCTTGCCGGTGAAGCCATTCGGCGGCAGCCATCGCGCCATCGCATCGGCTTCAATGAACGCTCGATACACCTTTTCAGGCTTTGCGGTCAGAACGCGATGCAGGCGAACCGTGTTCGTGGACATGCCTAGTTCCTTTTTTCGGTCGCTGTTTCGGGATGGGTGAAGAGGTCTTTAAGGTAGCGGCGCAGGTGCGCAAGGTTTTCCCGAACCACCTTGGGGCTCTGTTTTGCCTTTGCAAAAATGAACGAGCCTTGCAGCGCTGCCTGAATGAAATACCCCACGCTCTCGGCGCTCCATCGAGCCTTTGGCGCGTAGCGCTTCTTGGCCGCCTCGATGTCGCGCGTCAGTTCGGCGATATGACGCGACATACCGCGATCGCAGGCTGCGCGGATGTCCGGGTGCGTGGCGTAGGTCTCTTGCACCAGGGTGCCCAGCAGGCAGGTGTAGTCCGGCAATTCCCCGGTGAGAATTGCACCGCGAAAATCGACGTACCCGAGAAGCCGATCGAGCGGATCCGAGGGTTGGTGGTACGGCGCTGCGGCAAAGAAGCTTTCCGTCATCGCCTCCCAATGCGCGGTGGCATCGAGCGCCAGGTCGTCCTTGCTCTTGAAGTGATGAAAGAAGCTGCCTTTGGTGACGCCAGCCCGCTGGCAGATGTCCTCCACCGTGGTCGCGGCATAGCCCTTGGCCCGGATTTCCTGCAGGGCAGCGTCCAGCAGTTTGGTCTTGGAGCCATGCGAGGCAGCGCTCGTCATTCGAATCCCTCAGATGCCGTCTGCTCAGTACCATACCGACTAGACGGTATGGTGTCAAACGCGATCTGACCGGCGCCGAGATCGTCGGGCGCGAGCGGCTCAAACCAAGGCTTCAGGACTTTTGTTTCGCCAGCGCGTCGCGCGCTTCCTTGAGCGCCTGCCAGTTGGGTGCGTATTTCAGCGCCTGGTCGTATTTCGCCAGCGCCTGCTGCGCCTGTCCCAGTTTGAACAGTGCGTCGCCCCACGCTTTGAACGGATCGGCCCAGTGCGGAGCGCGCTGGTTGGCATCGCTGTATTTGCCGATGGCGCCGGGCAGATCGCCTTTGGCGAACAGCAGATCGCCCCAATCCTCGTAGGCCAGCGCAAACGCGGGCGCCAGCCGAACCGCCTCGGCCAGTGCCTGCTCTGCGCCGGCGTAATTCTGGCGCAGCGTCGCGACGCGTGCGCGCGCCCGCCAGCCGTCATAGTCGTCGGCGGGAAGCGCAGCAATTATCTCGTCGGCTTCCGCATTGCGGCCGGCGCGCGCATAGAGATCCGCGGCGAACAGCGGGTCGTGGCGCCAGAGGGCTGCGATGCTCTCGCCGTGGTTGGTCGCATTGGTATGCTCGATCTCCCGCAGCGCCGCCGCCCAGTCTCCACGTTCGGCCGCCAGTCGGGATCGGATCTCGCTCACCCGAATTTCTCCTCGCGGCGATTTGGGCGCAGGCATGAAATCGAGTACCTCCGTGGCGCCCATCGGGTCGTGCAACTGAATCAGTATGGCGACCTGTCGCACCCTCACCTGAGCGCGCCAGTTGGCCGGTACGGCATCGTCCTGCATGTGACTGGCGATGGCATTTGCAGACTGGTAATCGCACAGGAGCACGTCACGGTCCTGACTGGCAATCGTGAGCAGCACCAGTCGCCCGGATGGCGATAGTGATTCATCGGCTAGTCCCCGCTCGTCCGCAATCACAGCGAGCAACTTGGATAGCGCCGACTGCATGTGACCAAGATTCGCCTCCGCGCCTGCCACGTTGAGAGCGGCCAGCAGAAAGTGCGGATCGGCGGCGAGTACGCGCCGCTCCAGGGCAATCTCCTTCTCGGACGACTCCTCGTCATTAGCGAGCCCGTGCAGCGCCCAGAGGCGATCGACCGCATTGCCTTCGATGTACAGCTGCCGGTAGACGGCGTTGGCTTCATCGATCTGGCCGCGGGACGCGAGCCAGAAGCCGTAGCGATACGGCTGGGTTCGGGCGTACACGCGCGTGGCGGCGTCCTGCACCAGGGCTGGTAGTTCCGCCTCCGTGCCCGAGGTTTCTATGGCCGGGTCATTGCCAACTCGAACGCTGACGGTGATTCCTGCGCTGGTGTGATAGACCTCGCCGTCTACCCGCGTGGCGTGTCCGAACCGGTCGTGGATCCAATGCGAAATCTCGCCGATGGAAATGCCGGTCTCAGGCACTTCCACCTTGATGTCCTTGCCCCAGTTGTTGGCGAAGCTGTTGGCGGCTCGAACGGTGGTGCTGCCGCGGTCGATCTCGGCGATGCGGTCGAGCAGTTTCTTGGCGACCACCTGTCCGGTCAGTCCCCTGTCAGCCAGATCCGCCGGCACTCCAAAGGCCTCGATTTTTATACCGTGATCTCGCAGCGCATCCCAGAATATCGCTGCCAGCCCCAGCACAGCACCGAGTGCCACCAAAAGCACGACCAGCTGCAGGCCGATGCGCAAGCGATCACTGATCCGCCTGCGCTTGGCGGCGGCAATCGCCAGCTGGCGCTCCTCGTCGAAGTGCTTGATCTGCAGCGTGACCAGAGCGCGCTGTTGCGCGAGGTACGCGCTGGCGCTACGGCTGAGCTCCGGATCGTTATGCGCAGCCTGCAACGCGAGCGCCACCGCCACTGCATCGGCGCCCCCTGCCGGCGCATCGCCTTCCGCTGACTCCGGTTCGCCGCCAAGGATGCCTTCAATGCCGCCAGCTTCCGCCAAGTGGCTACCTCGTTATATGGAGTCCGGCATCTTCACGAATGCGCTGGACGTTAGCAACCAGGCGATGGCTTAACGGCATTCGAAATCAGAGTCCCCGATCGGCCGGCACTGCGGCGGAAATCCGTGCTTGCGCCAATATTCAGGCAGATGCCAATGCTGCATCGCTTGCTTGCGGCTTGGCGATTTGAGCCACGCCGGATCATCGCGCGCCCACCAGAGCGGCGGATCGTAGTTGTCGACGATTATCTTGTCGTACGCTTTCAATATCAGTAGTGCCGACGGGATGAAGCTGCGGGTGTTTTTCGCTTGGTCGACCAGCGCGAGCGCATCCTGTCGGTCCCGATCTGCGAACGTCGGATCGGTCAGGGCTCGAAACAGCGGACGAATCAGCTGCGGATCGTCCTGATATTCTCGCGCCAGAATGCCAAGGGCACCGAAGCGATCGCCCCGCGCTGCAACTGCGGACACCATCGCCACGTCGTTAAACAGATAGCCGTCTTCCAACCCCATTTCAAGCAGGTGCAGGGTGTCGTCCGTACGCCCGAGGTATAAGTACGTTATCGCAAGGTGGCGCCGGCAGAGTTCATACGTCGGATCGATACTCTGACATTGCAGGTAATCCCGTATTGCGAGGTCCTGATATCCTAATGCCATGTAATTCATACCGCGCCACGCGTAGGCCGTGGCATTGGTCGCGTCATGTTCGATGGCACGCGAAAGGCTGTTCAATGAATCCTCCCAGCCGGCTGCGCCGCGACTCGGCACCGTGTCAGCCTGCGCTTCGCCACGTACCGCGTAGGCCAATGACAGATTTGGATCCAGACGCAATGCCGTATCGATGGCGTCTGCTCCTGCCTGATAGTCGCTTTCGTCGCCTACGTCCCACGACCTCGAGGTCACCAGCACTGCGCCCAGCATCTCCCAGGCGCGGGCAAATTTGGGGTCTTTCGCCACCGCTGCTTTCAGAGCGCTGGCCCCCGCAATCAGGTTCTCCTTGGAGCGAGCGATGAATAACGACCGACCCTTCAGGTATAGCTCGTATGCGTCGACATCGGCCGTGTCGGCCTTGCGAGTCGCCGGCTGGGAGACATCCGCGCTGCTGCCTATCATTGCGGCGAGATGATCGACGATGGTTTTGGCAATCTCATCCTGGATTGCGAAAATATTCGCGGTGCTCAGCGGCCGATCGAAGGTCTGTGACCATTCATGCTGGTCGGTACTCGCATCGATCAACTGCACGGTGATGCGCACCGTATCGCCGGCTTTGCGCACACTGCCTTCAAGGATATGCCGCACGCCCAGCTTCTGGGCGATGGCCGGCACGCCCAGATCGGATTTCCGAAACTGGAATGACGACGTTCGTGAGGCGACCTTGAGCCCGTTGACGTGCGCGAGCACGTTGAGTATTTCCTCCGCTATGCCATCTGAGAAATAGGCCTGGTTGCCCTCGGCAGAGAGGTCCGAAAAGGCGAGTACTGCAATAGATGCGGCCGCAGGGGGCACCGCCGTCGCGGGTTTAGCTGCGCCCAGCTCCATGCCGCCCTCGCCGGCCGCACCAGCTGCGCTGTGCGCCGCATGCTCCATCCTGCTGTCCCGCCACAGGTAGGTTCCACCCATGGCTAACAGAATAGCGATGATCATCAGCTCGGTGCCGCTGACGCGATGCTGCCCGCGTGCGCCGTGGTACCACGAGATGGTGACAACGACCGGGACGCCGAGTATCAGCAGCAGGGTAAACAGGCGCAGCAGGCCGTGTGACCAGCCCAGCGAGTTGCCGAGCATCTCGGCGCCGTGCAGCAGCGTATAGGCGAGCGCCAGATAGGCGAGCGTCCACTGCACCACCTTGTGATGTTTTATCCGCTCCCAGACGGCGCGAATCGGCTCAACGGCCGGGACCGCATTCGGTGCGGACGCCTTCGGTTGTCCAGGTTCTGCCAGCGGCGGCTGATTCATTATGCTGCTACCCGCTTCGCCCCCCTGCAGCCGCCTTTATCGATTGCCGCCCGGCGGTGTGTCAAGCGGTCTGCCGTTTTGAGGGTGCATTGATTGGCATCAACTCGCGTTTAGAATCGACTGCACGTGGCTGGGAGTACTGTTCATGGTCGGCAGAGTGGCTCGGGTGTGCGTCCTATTGAGCCTTGCGGGAGCGTGTGCGAGGGGAGCTGAGAACATGCCAACCAGCGATGCTGTGATCGAGGCGCGGGTAGCGTCCCTGCTGGCGCAGATGACGTTGCAGGAGAAGATCGGACTCATTGCGGGCAGTGCCAATATGCGCACCGGCGCGTTGGCGCGGCTGGGCATCCCCGCGCTCTACACCACCGATGGCCCTCTGGGGGCACGCTTGACGGTTCCTTCCACCGCCTATGCGGCTGGTATCGGTCTCGCCGCGACCTGGGATACCGAGCTGGCGCGCGAAGTCGGTCGCGAGATCGGGCGTGATGCGCGCTCGCGCGGTGCCAACTTCCTGCTGGGGCCGGGCGTCAATATCTATCGGGCACCGATGAACGGCCGGAATTTCGAGTATTTTGGCGAAGACCCGTTTCTCGCCGCGCGAATCACCGTCAACTACGTCGAGGGCGTGCAGTCACAGCGTGTCAGCGCCACCGTCAAGCACTACCTGGGCAATAACTCGGAGTACGCCCGCCATACCTCGGACAGCGTCATCGATGAGCGCACGCTGCGCGAGATCTACCTGCCGGTGTTCGAGGCTGCCGTCAAGGAAGCCCACGTGGGCGCGATCATGAGCTCTTATAACCTCACCAATGGCGAGCATATGAGCCAGAACGCCTACCTGGATAACGAGGTGCTCAAGCACCAGTGGGGATTCGACGGACTGTTGATGTCGGACTGGACTTCCACCTACGACGGCGTCGCGGCGGCCAACGCCGGGCTGGATCTGGAGATGCCCCAGGGCTCGTTCATGAATGCCGACGTATTGCTCCCGGCGATCGATGCCGGCGCCGTACTGTCGGCCACCATCGACGATAAGGTGCGTCGCCTGTTACGGCTGGCGATCCGTTTCGGGTGGCTGGACAACGCACAGATGGATATCGACATACCGCGCTACAACCAGGCTGGGCGTTCAGTGAGCCTGCGCGCGGCTGAGGAAGCCATGGTGCTGCTGAAGAATGAGCAGCACGCGCTGCCATTGGACCAAACCCGCATCCGGACGATCGCGCTGATCGGCCCCAATGCCCATCCGGCGATGGCAACGGCCGGCGGTAGTGGCCACGTTCAGACCTTCGCGGCCGCCAGTGCACTGACGGCGCTGAGCGACTTCATCGGTGTTGACGGTCGTGTGCTGTATCACCGCGGTTTGCGCACCATGCAGCAACTCGCGCGCGCCACGCCATTTACGACCACCCGCGACGGCAGCGCGCGCGGGATCACCGTGGAGAGCTACAGCAACGATCAACTGTCCGGAACACCGCTGTCAACGCGCGTGCTGCGTACCGCCACCGTCGAGCAACCGCGATTTATTGAAACCGGCGAGGACGAGCAAGGGCCTGACTTCAACTATGTCACCGGGTCATCATCTGTCGCGCCAAAGACGGCGGCCGCGGCGGCGGCCATGGCGATGCGCATTGAGGCGACATCGATGCGGATCACCGGCTACTTCAGGCCGTCGCACCCGGGACGCTATATCCTCGCGGTGCGCGAGTCGCATCGCTTCCGTCTGCTGGTCGACGCTCAGGTGGTCATCGACGACTCGATGTTACTCAAAGCGGCGTTGCGCCATGTGGTGGTCGCGTTGAGCGCCGAACCGCATGAAATCATCATCGAGCACTTCCATAGTGGCTCGCACGTGGCTTACAACGATTTCATTCAGTGCGCGGTGGTAGCCGAGGATGAGCTCGTCAATCCATTGGCCAAAGCGATGGCGGCCAAGGCTGACGTGGCGATCGTGGCGGTGGGATTCGACGATGTCAGCGAGAGCGAGGGCGCGGATCGCGAATTTGATTTGCCGCCGGGACAGGAGCAATTGATCCGCGAGGTCGCGGCCGCCAACAGGCATACGATTGTCATTGTGACCTCCGGCGGCAGCATCGCCACGGCCGGATGGCTTGCGCACGTCCCGGCAGTCATCCAGGGCTGGTACGCCGGCGAAGAAGGCGGCACCGCACTCACCCGGCTACTCTTCGGGCAGGCGAACTTCAGCGGCCGGCTGCCGATCAGTTGGGAACAAGACCTCAGGGACAATCCTTGCTATCCGAATTATTACTTCCAGGATCCGGCGACGCAGAAGATCACTTACGCGGAAGGCGTCTTCGTCGGCTACCGGGGCTATGAACGAAACCATGCGCGTGCGCTGTTTCCGTTCGGCTACGGTCTCTCGTACACGAGTTTTCATTACAGCCAGATGGAAGTGCGGCCGATCGGCAACCAGGCGGGCACGGATCCCCGATTCGATGTTGCCTTCGATGTGACCAACACCGGCCAGCGTGCCGGCGCCGATGTCGGACAGGTCTACGTCAGCGACGACACGCATCCGGCGGTTGAACGGCCGGCCAGGGAACTCAAGGGATTTGCGCGTGTAGATCTGAAACCCGGGGAGCGCCGACGCGTCCACGTGCAACTCAACGCCCGCTCGTTTGCTTACTACGATGTGCAGTCCAGGGCCTGGCACGCCAACGCAGGCCGTTATCGGATTTTCGTGGGGCGCTCCTCGACCGAGATCGTGCTGACACAGGAGCTGATACTGCCGCAGGCCGTCAGCGTGCCTGTGTCTCGTTAGGGCGCGGGATAGGCCTTAGCTGAGCTTCGATAGTGCAGCCTTAAGCCGGATTGAAACCGGTACAACGACGAGCGCTGCGCGAAAAGCGCTGTCAAATCAACAGCAATAACCGACACCGAGGATCGACGCAGTCACCGAAAGAGGCTGGTACGGCGCTTGCTTACATTGTTGCATCGTCATGACTGGCTGGAGATGCAAATTGAGCAGTTCAACACCATCGAAGATCGCCGTGCATACCCTGCTTAAGGTCATGGTCGCGATCGCATCGCTGTGGCTGGCCGCATCGGCGGCAGGCGTCGCCGCGGCGGATCAGCCCGCGGGCCCGACGGTCAGCAGGGCGCTGGCGAAACCGCTGAAGGCGGCGCAGGAAGCGCTGCAGGCCAGACATTGGGACGCGGTGCTTGCCAGCCTCAAAGAGGCGCAGACCACTCCCGGCGAGAAGAGCGCCTACGACAATTTCGTCATCAATCAGATGCTCGGCTTTGTCTACGTGCAGAAGCAGGACTTCGTGAGCGCGGCACCGGCCTTAGAGGCCGCGGCCCAGTCGCAATACGCCACGGCGGAACAACAGAAGGCCTGGCTGCAGGCCGTCATGGGCAGCTATTTTGCGCAGAAGAACTACGCCAAGACGGCGGAGGTTGGCCAGCAGCTGGTGAAGCGCGGCGTCACCGATACCGAGACCTATTCGACCATCGCCGATTCCCAGAGCAAGCTCGGCGATTGGAAGGGCGCTGCCGCCACCATTCAGCAGGCGGTCGAGCGCCAGAGCAAACCCGACAAGAAGCTGCTTGAATTTCAGTGGAACTGTTACGTCAAGGTCAATGACAGCGCCGACGCGGGCAAAGTCATCGAACAGCTGGTGACTTATTACCCCGAGCCCGACTACTGGCTCAATGCGCTGGCGCCGCTATCGCGCATGGACATCAAGGACGCGCATCTGCAGCTCAATGTCTACCGCCTGATGAACGATGTCGGGGTGCTCAAGCGCCCGACCGACTACGCCGAGATGGCCGAACTGGCCCTCGACCAGGGCTATCCGGCCGAGTCACAGGCGGTACTGGAAAAGGCATTTGCGCAGAAAATCTTTACCGAGCAGCGTGACAAGGATCGCTATCAGCATCTGCTCGACGGCGTCAGGCAGCGCGCCACGGCGGATCTTGCACAGCTCGGCTCGAGCGAGAAGGACGCCGCCGCGGCAGCGACCGGCGACGCTTATCTGCGCGTCGGCGCGGCGTACCTGAGCTACGGCCAGAATGACAAGGCATTGGCCGCGATCACCAGGGGAATCGACAAGGGCAATGTGAAATCCCCGGATGAGGCGCGACTGCTGCTCGGCATCGCGAAACTACGGGCGAAAAGCGCCACCGACGCAGCACGCGACTTCGACAAGGTCAGCATGTCGAGCAATACGGCTTACGCGCGGCTGGGACGGCTGTGGGCGCTGCACGCCGGAGCTCACACGCATAGCGCTTAAAGGAGGCTCGGCTGGCTGGCCGCGGCTTCGAACCATCCCGTCAGTGACCGGGTGGCGCCGAAATCTGATGTAAATCAGATCCCCCGACCGTTTTCTTGGTGCCCGAGCCGGGCATCGGCGCGCACGTCAGTGGAGAAATCGGACTATACAGCGCGATTTTGATAACCAAAATCGCACTGTATAGTCCGATTTCTCTCGACGGGTCCGGCCGACAGCCGCTCCCAGGCGACAAAACGTGAAACTGCGCCACCTGATTCATCTGGTATGGGTGCCCGTACTGCTGCTGGGGCTGACCCTGGCGGCGGTGTATTACCTGGCGTACACCCAGAGTGGCCTGGCGGTCGTCGCCTCGGCCCTGAATCGGCGTCTCGGGCCGGTGACCATCCAGCTGCGCGGTGTCAGCGGCACGCTGGCGCGTGGCGTGCACGTAGATCTGCTGGTGTTCGACCACCGTCGCGTGCACATCGAAGTCGAGGACGCCGACGGTCGACTCGCGATCCTGCCGCTGGCCTGGCGCACGGTGCGCGTACCGGAACTGCACCTGGGTCGGCTGCTGGTGCACGCGCTGCCGCGCACCAGCGAGCTCGGCGAATGGACGCCGCACTTCCTGCCGCCGCTGATGCACATCGATGCCGAGCACGTCGATGCGCGGCGCTGGCAGCTCATTACGATCAACGGTGACGAATACGACGGCAGCTCCGCCTCCGCCGCCGGCATGGTGTATCCACAGATCGTGCACCTGTACTCGGGCGCCTTCGACTACAACGGCGTGCACGCGCGCACGTTTGGCGAGGTGCGTGCGTCACTGCCGATCGGCGTCAGCGGCACGCTGCACTTCGATGCGCAGCCACCGGGCCAGCCGGCCTGGACCGTCAATGCCCGCATCGATGGCAATCTGGCGCAGCTCGCGCTCGATGCCGACATCACCGAGCCGTTCGCTGCCGACTTTCATGGCGACATCCGCGATCTGACCAGCCATTGGCGCTGGCGCGGCAAGGCGCAGGTGCGGCATTTCGAGCTGGCCGCATGGAACGCGGGCAATGCGCTCGGCGTCATCACCGCAAGCCTCACGCTCGAAGGCGATCACGACGGCTTTCGCGCCCAGGGCAGCGTCGAGCCACCCGGATTGCACGCCGGTGCGCTGGACGCGGACTTCAGCGGGCGCTACAAAGCACGCGTGCTGACGGTGTCGCGGCTGCGGCTGCGCCATGCCACCTCCGGCGCCATCGCCGATGCGCAGGGCAGCGTCACCGTGGCTGCCGGCGGGCCGCTGCTGGATCTGCGCGGTGAGTGGGTTCAGTTTCGCTGGCCGATGGCCGCCGCCGACGCGCCGATCCACAGCGCACGCGGCAACTACACCTTGCAGGGTCTGCGGCCCTACACGCTTGGCGCCCAGGGCGAGCTGCGCGCCGGCGAGCTGCCGCCGCTGCAGGTGGCGCTGCACGGGCGTTTCGTACCCGGCGCCTTCAGCGCCGACAGCGCCGGGGTCGAGGCTCTCGGCGCACGCTCGCAGCTGAGCGGCGAGCTGCGCTGGGCGCCGGCGCCATCCTGGCAGCTGCGCGGCCGCATCAGCGAGCTCGATGTCGCGCAGCTGCGTCCAGGCATCGCCGGACGCCTCAGCTTTGCCTTGACCGCGTCCGGCCGCGGCTACAACACGCACAGCGATCTCGATGCCAACTTGAGCGAGCTGTCCGGCACGCTGCGCGGGCAGCGCGCTGCCGGCCACGCGCAGCTCGCGCACCGCGGCGCCGACTGGCTGTTCAACGACGTGCGGCTGCAGTTCGGCGCCACCCGCATCGAGCTGGACGGCCGCTCGGGCGCCTCGCTCGACCTGAACTTCGCGCTCGATGCGGCGGATCTGGGACTGTTCCGGCCCGGTGCCCGCGGACGGCTTGCGGCCCGCGGCAGCGTGCGCGGCGATCTGCACGATCCGACGCTGGTCGCGAGCGCCCAGGGACACGATATCGACTGGTCGGGCGTGCAGCTCGCGGCGCTGGATGCTGCCATCGCCTTCGACCCTCACGGCTCGGGCCGCGTCGACTCGACGCTGCAGCTGCAGGGGCTGCAGATCGCCAATCACACGCTCGAGCAGCTCACACTGCGCCTGGAGGGCACCGCGGCCGAACACCGCCTGGCGCTCGATGCGCACGGCGAGGGCCTGACGCTGGCGGCGCGCGGCGGCGCGCGCTACGCGGCCGGGCAGTGGCAGGCGCGCATTGCCAGCGCCGAGCTCGGCAATCACCAGAATCTGCACTTGGACCTCGAGGCGCCATCACAGCTGCTGCTGTCCGCCGAGCACTTGCGGCTGGATCAATCCTGCCTGCACGACGGACAGGCGCGCCTGTGCGCTTCCGCGTCTATCGATCCGGCGCAGCGCAACCTCGAACTGCGCGCCATCGATCTGCCGATGCGCGCCATGACCGCGGGCCTGACCAGCGGCACCGAGTACGACGGCAGGCTCAGCGTGACGGTCGAAGCATCCGGCAGCGAGCGCGAACCCTGGCGCGGCAGCTTGCACGCCAGGCTCGCCAACGCCGCGATCCACAAGCATTTCATCAACGGGCGCGTCGAGACGCTGGATCTGGGCACCGGCACCGTCGGCGTGCAGATAACCGAACATGAGCTGACCGGCGAGCTGGCGCTCGATGCCGGGGATGCCGGCAGCATGACCGGCAAGATCAGCGCCCAGGGACTTGCGGCGGACTGGCACGACTGGCCGCTGAGCGGGGAGCTGGCGCTCGATACGCATGCGCTGGGATTCGTCAGCGCCTATGTGTCGCCGATCGATCGCGCCCGCGGGCGTGTCACCGGACTGCTGACGCTGTCGGGCTCGCCCGCCGCGCCGCGCCTGGCCGGTGAGCTCAAGGTGATCGACGGGCAGCTGGACGCCTATCAGATCAACCTGTCGCTGCGCGAGGTGAATTTCACCGCCCGGCTGGCCGACGACACGCTGACGATCGAGGGCGCAGCTGCAGCCGGACCCGACGGTCACGCCAGCGTCAGCGGCAACCTGCGCTGGCAGCACGGGCTGCCCTATGGCGATCTGCATCTGGTGGGCTCGGATCTGCGGGTGCTGAACATTCCGGAGGCGCGGGTCGATGCTTCGCCCGACGTCGCGCTGCACATGGACGGCCGGCGCATCGATCTGCGCGGCACGGTCACGCTGCCATACGCGCGCATCGAGCCGGCGCATCTGGCCAAGGCGGTGCTGCCCTCGAGCGATGAGGTGATCTTGGCCGCGGATGTGTCGCCGCACGAGACCCAGATCAAGGTGTTCAGCGACATCACGCTGGTGCTGGGCGAGCGTGTGACGGTCAATACGCAGGGCCTGTCCGGACGCCTGTCCGGCAGCATCACCGTGCGATCCGATGACACCGGCATCAATCGCGGCAGCGGCGAGCTCAAAGTGGAAGAAGGCAAATATCTGGCCTACGGCCGCAATCTCGACATCCAGCGCGGGCGGCTGCTGTTCAGCAATGGCCTCATCGGCGATCCGGGACTGGACCTGCGCGCGGTCAAGAAATTTCCCGACATCACCGCCGGGATCAACGTGCGCGGCACGCTGCGCTCGCCGCGCATGACGTTCTTCTCCGATCCGGAGGTCGCACAGTCGCAGATCGTATCGCTGCTGCTGGCCGGCGGATCGCTCGAGAACCTGCAGAATTCCAGCGACCCGGCGTCACGCGCCAATGCAGGACGTTCCGATGCGCTGATGCAGGGCGGGGCCATTCTGGCGCAGCAGGTCGGCGGCCGTTTCGACATCGAGGCCGGCGTCGAGCAGGACATGACCAACGAGACATCGCTGGTGCTGGGGCGCTATCTGTCGCCGCGCCTGTACATCAGCTACGGCGTCGGTCTGGTCGAGGCCATAAACACGGTCAAGATGCGCTATACGATCGGCGATCACTGGACCATCAAGACCGAGGCCGGCACCCAGCGCAGTGCCGACCTGGTCTTCACGATCGAGAGATAGCGCGGCCGGCAGCGCCGCCGCGATCTCGCGGCGGCTGCCCTGGCGGCGTTATTTCTTGCGCCGCGCCTTGGCCGGCTTAGCTCTAGCGCGGCCGGATTTCTTGGCCGACTTCTTGGCCGATTTCTTCGCTGACTTGCGGGCCGATTTGGGGGCGCCCTTTCTGGCCCCGGCTTTCTTGCCGGAGGCCTTCTTGCGCGCTACCTTCTTCGCGGCCGGCTTCTTCTTCTTCTTCTTTGCCGCAGCCTTTTTAGCCGCCGGCTTTTTCGCCGCCTTCTTCTTCGGCGCGGCCTTTTTGGCCGCCGGAGTCGCGCTGACTGGCGCTGGCGCGGGCTTGGCCGGCGCGGGCTTGGCCGGCGCGGGCGCCGGC
>DATAJH010000004.1:0-45801 GCA_036262215.1 Steroidobacteraceae bacterium | reverse complement strand
CACACCGGCAGCGCCGCCGGTCGTACCGCGCAATATGTGAACCGCGTCGCGAGGGCTCGAAGTCTGCGTGCCCTCGCCACGACTTTACTCAAGAATCGCGGTATATAAGCCGATAAAGAGAGTCGCATCCGATCGCGACGTATTGGAGTAACGCGAGTGCAGCCGAACTTGAATTTTCTCGTGGTCGACGACTTCTCCACGATGCGCCGGATCATCAAGAACCTGCTGCACGATCTGGGGTACGCCAACGTCACCGAAGCCGATGACGGTAACACCGCGTTGCCGCTGCTCAAGGAAGGCAATTTCGATTTCCTGATCACCGACTGGAACATGCCCGGCATGCCGGGTCTGGAGCTGCTCAAGCAGGTGCGTGCCGACGCGCGCCTGGGCAAGATGCCGGTGCTGATGCTCACCGCCGAAGCCAAACGCGAGCAGATCGTGGAAGCGGCGCAGGCCGGTGTCAGCGGTTATGTCATCAAGCCCTTTACGGCGGCGACGCTGAAGGAAAAGATCGACAAGATCCTGGCGGCGCGCGCGGCGGCGTGAATGCTGATGACTACGCCGGCGCCGCAGATCGACCAGTACGCCTCGTGGGTCAAGGCCATGTCGCGAGCGCTGGACGACCGCGATAGCGTCGGCTTTCACGCCGCGCTGGCGGCCTTCGACCAGTCCCGCAACGCCGACGTCACGCAGCAGGTACGTCGGGTCACGACCGACCTGCAGGCGGCGCTGCAGCGCTTTCGGGTCGATTCGAACCTGGTTGATCTCGCGCAGCGCCAGATGCCGGATGCGCGCCACCGGCTGGCGCATGTGTTGCGGCTGACTGACGATGCCGCGCACCGAACCATGGATCTGGTCGAACAGTGCTGCCCGCTGGCCGATCGGATGGCCCAGGAAGCCGAGCGGCTGATCCTCGCACAGCATGCCGACGGCTCCGGGCCGCCGCTCAAACCGCAGATGCTGGCATTCCTGAAGCAGGCCGGCACCAGCATGGCGGCGGTGCGCAGCAATCTGGCCGAGGTGCTGCTGACGCAGGGCTATCAGGATCTGAGCGGCCAGATCATCCGCGGCGTCATGACACTGGTGGCCGAGCTGGAGGAGGCACTGGGCGAGCTGGTACGCATCGTCGGCCCGGTCGGTGATGCCGACGGCTGCTCGGACCACGCCGGTGCACCGCGCGGGCATGGCCCGATGGTGCCGGGCATCAACCACGGAGCTGCCGTCAGCGGCCAGCAGGATGTCGACGCGCTGCTGTCGGATCTGGGGATGTAGTCGATGGCCATCGATCTGACACAGTTTCACGACGCGTTCTACGAAGAGAGCTTCGAGGCCATTGGGCAGATGGAGGAGGCACTGCTGCGCCTGGACGCCGGTACCCCTGATCTCGAGCTGATCAACACCATCTTCCGTGTCGCGCACTCGATCAAGGGTGGTGCGGCGACGTTCGGCTTTGCCCAAATTACATCGTTCACCCATACGCTGGAGACCTTGCTCGATGAGCTGCGCGGTCAGCGCATGAAAGTCACCAGCGCGCTGTCGGATCTGCTGTTGCGCTCGGTCGACGTGATGCGCGAGATACTGCGGGCCGAGCAGGGCAAGCAAGCGGTGGACGCGCAGCGGGTTGCCGATCTGCAGTTCGACCTGGAACTCGCGGTGGTGCAGAAAGGTACCGGGCCGGCACCGGCCGCGCCCGCGCCCGCGCCCGCGGCGGTGATCAGTGTGGCGCCGGCCGGCGCCGAAGCGCCGCGCGGCACGCTCTATCAGATCAGCTTCCGGCCGTATCTGCACCTGCTGGCACGCGGCAATGATCCGCTGCGCATGTTTCGCGAACTGCGCGAACTGGGCGATCTGCAGGTAACCGCCGACGTCTCGGCGCTGCCGGCGTTCGAGGAGCTCGACCCCGAGAACTGCTATCTGTCGTGGCGGCTGCGGCTGCGTACCGAAGCGCCGCGCCAGTCGATCGTCGAGGTGTTTGACTGGGCCGAGGGTGACTGTGAACTCGAAGTCACGGTGCTCGAGTCCGAGCCGGGTGCCAGCGGCGCGAGTGCGGGCGCGGGCGTGCCCATCGCTGGCGCCCCGGTCAGCGCTCGCCCCGTCTCGTCCGAGCCGTCAGCGGCGATTGCGCAGTCCGAGGACGCCGAGCACCGGCCGGCCAAAGCCAGCGAGGCCGCCAAGAGCAGCGACGCAAGCTCGATCCGCGTCAGTATCGAGAAGATCGATGACCTGATGAACAGCGTCGGCGAGCTGGTGATCACGCAATCGATGCTCGGGCAGTTCGGCGCGCTGCTCGACGGTGCCGTGGGTGAGCGCCTGCGCACCGGACTGGCGCAGCTCGAGCGCAACGTACGCGAGCTGCAGGAGAGCGTCATGCGCGTGCGCATGGTGCCGATCAGCTTTGTCTTCAGCCGCTTTCCGCGCATGGTGCGCGATCTGAGCCAGCGTCTCGGCAAGCAGGTCGAGCTCAAGATAACTGGCGGTGAGACCGAACTCGACAAGACCGTGCTGGAGAAGATCGGCGATCCGCTGGTGCATCTGGTGCGTAACAGCATCGATCACGGCATCGAATCCCAGGAACAGCGCCAGGCTAGCGGCAAGCCCGCGCGCGGCACGGTACATCTGCACGCCTATCACCGTGGCAGCAGCATTACCGTGGAGGTCAGCGATGACGGCGGCGGTCTGAAGCGCGAGCGTATCCTCGCCAAGGCGCGCGAGCGCGGCCTGATCGGCGCCGAAGAGCAGCTGTCCGACGAGGCGGTCGGCAACCTGATCTTCATGGCGGGCTTTTCCACCCACGACCAGGCCACGGATATTTCAGGTCGCGGCGTCGGCATGGATGTCGTGAAACGCAATGTCGACGAACTCGGCGGCAGCATCGAGGTTCGCTCCGAGGCCGGCAAGGGATCGCGATTCATCATCACCCTGCCGCTGACGCTGGCGATCGTTGACGGCCAGACGGTAGCGGTCGGTGATGAGTCCTATATCGTGCCGCTGACCGCGATCGTGGAATCGCTGCAGCTGCGCACCGCCTCGGTCAAGCACGTGGTTGGCCACGGCGAAGTGCTGTCATTCCGCGGCGAGTACCTGCCGGTGGTACGGCTGCAGCGAGTGTTCTCGGCCCGCACCGACGGCACGCGCGACCCCGACGACGGCCTGATCATGGTGGTGGAAGGCGACGGCAGGCGCGTCGGGCTGTGTGTCGATGAACTGCTCGGTCAGCAGCAGGTGGTAGTCAAGACGCTGGAGGCGAATTACGGTCACGTCGATGGCATCGCCGGCGCGACCATACTGGGCGACGGCTCGGTTGCCCTGATTCTCGATATTGCCGGCCTGACCCGTTTCGTGTCCGAGTCCCTGGCAGCCTGACGGTGCTGCCAACGCGGCGCGCCCGGCGCAAAAACGTGAATTGCGACGCATTCCGAGGACAGTTCGCCCATACGGGGTTAATCATACTCGCCGAGCGCCGATACACCGGGTATCGGCCGCCATCTGCAGGTTTAAGGGCGGCTGCCCAGATTTGACGTAATGACGGTTGGAGCATCAGGAAATGTCCAAGACAATTCTCGCGGTCGATGATTCGGCTTCGATGCGGCAGATGGTCGGCGTGACCCTGCGCGCGGCGGGCTACGAAGTGATCGAAGCCTCCGACGGCGACGAGGCACTGGAATACGCGCGCAAGCATCGGGTCGATCTGGTGCTCACCGACGTGAACATGCCGCGCATGGATGGCATCACCCTGATTGCGCAACTACGGATGCTGCCGAACTATCACTTGACCCCTTTGCTGCTGCTGACCACCGAGTCGAGCCATGACCGCAAGATTCAGGGCAAACAGGCGGGTGCGACCGGCTGGATGGTGAAGCCGTTCAATCCTGACCAGTTGCTGGCGACGCTCGAGCGCGTGCTCGGCAACCAGACCGCCGTACGCGGCTGAGGGCAATGCAGATGGATGTCACCGCCGCCAGGCCGACTGCAAAGCCGATCATCGCCGCCAATTCCGAGCAATACCTGACCTTCCAGCTCGCCGGCCAGACCTACGGCGTCGAGATACTGCGGGTACAGGAAATCAAGGGCTGGGAAAAGCCGACGCGGCTGCCGCATTCGCCCGAGCACGTGCAGGGCGTGATCAACCTGCGCGGTGCGGTGGTGCCGATCCTGGATCTGCGGCGTCGGTTTGGTCTGGGTGAGACGCAGTACGGGCGCACCACGGTGGTGATCGTGGTGAAGGTCGACACGGATCACGGAGAATTGACCGCGGGAATCGTGGTCGATGCCGTGTGTGAGGTTTGCAACATCAGTGCCGAGGATCTGCGACCGCCGCCGGATGTCGGCTCGGCGATCGATTCTGACCTGGTGCGCGGACTGGCGATGGTCGGCGACGGCATGCTGGTGCTGCTGGATGTGGCGCAGCTGGTTTCACGCACCCTGATCGATTCAGCGAACGCGCCGAAAGCGGCGTAAATGAGCAGATACATGGCGCAGAAAAAGAAGAAGACCTCTGGTGGCAGTCGCGCGGCGGCGAGGCCGTCGACGCGCGCGCTGGAGCAGCCACCGATGCCCGCCCCGGCAGCCGCGATGAACGCTGTCCAGTCCGCCGCAACGGCTGCTGCAGCGGCCCGGTCGGCTGGTGCTGCAAGCGCCGCAAGTGTCGCGCGTGCGAGTGCGCTGGCGCTGGGCTCGTCGCTGTCGATTCGCGAGGTCGGCGAACGTGCGGCGCAGTTCAAAGCTCTGATAGCCGCCGGTTCGGCCGAGGTCGATGCCAGCCAGCTCGAGAGCGTTGACACGGCCGGTCTGCAGTTGCTGCTGGCGGTGGCGGCGGCGGCTCGGCGCCGCGGCCTGACGCTGAAGCTGCACGGCGCCGGGAGCCTGCACAGCGACGCCGCAAGCGCCCTGGGCCTGGCCGATCAGCTGGCTGCAACGGCGGAGATATTGGCATGAGCGCGGCAGATAACCCGGCACGCGGCGCGCCCGCGGCGCCCGAGCTTTCCGAGGCCAGCGCCAACGTCAAATTTGCCGGCGAACTGCGGCGATTTCTGGAGCTCGGGGCAGCGCAGCTCGACGCCGCGATGCGTGAGAGCGATGCCCGGGTCGACAAGCTCGCCGGCGCGGTGACCGCAGTGGCCACCGACGCGCGCGAACTCGAGATGCAGGTGCAGGCGCTGGAATCCGCCGACCCGGCGCAGGTGCAGCGGGCGCGCGAGCGGATCAAGCAGCTCGCCGCTCAGCTCGATACCGACGTGCAGGCCACGGTCACCTCGCTGCAGTTCTACGACAAGCTCATTCAGCGCCTGACCCATGTGCGCGATGGGCTGGCGATTCCGTCCGACTCCACGGTTGCTGCCATGGATCCGGCTCGATCCGACTGGAACTCCATGCTCGAGCAGGTGCGTTCCCGCTACAGCATGGTCGAGGAGCGGGTGCTGTTCGACTTCATGATGCGCGGCCTGAGCGCCGATCAGATGCTGAAGGCCCTGACAGGTCTGCGGGCGGCGGCTGCGCCCGGTGAACTTGAAGTATTCTGAAGCCGACCGCCATGGCCGGAGACAAACTCGCCACGGCCGCAGCGGCTGACAGCGCGCTGCTTCGCGAATACGACCTATCCGACGACGACTTTCAGCGCATCCGTCGGCTGGTGCGCGAACGGCTCGGTATCGCGCTCTCCCAATCCAAGCGCGAACTGGTCTATGGCCGCCTGAGCCGGCGCCTGCGGGCGCTCAAACTACGTGATTTCAGCGGCTACCTGCAGCGTCTCGAGTCCGGCGATGTCGATGAGCTGCAGCACTTCTGCAACGCCATCACCACCCATCTGACGTCGTTTTTCCGCGAGGAGCATCATTTCGAATTCCTGGCCCAGCAGCTGCTGCCGGCGCTCGAGCGCAGCAACGGCAGATCGCGGCGCATGCGTTTCTGGTCGGCGGGGTGCTCGACCGGCGAGGAACCGTATTCGATCGCCATGGTGCTGTTGGAGAATGCGCGCCATCTGCGCGGCTGGGATATCCGCATTCTGGCGACCGACATCGACACCAGCGTACTGAGCCACGCGCGCTGCGGGCTGTACAGCGCCGAACGACTCGAGAAGATGGGCGACGGTCGACTGCTGCGCTGGTTCGAGCCGACGCAGGACCACCGGCAATACATGGTGCGGGACGAGCTGAAGCAACTGATCCGCTTCAAGACCCTCAATCTGATGGATGACTGGCCGATGAAGGGGCCGATCGATGTGATCTTCTGCCGCAATGTCGTGATTTATTTCGACCGCGAGATACAGCGCAAGATCGTTGCTCGCATGGCGGCTCTGCAGCGCCCCGAGGATCATCTGATCCTCGGCCATTCCGAGTCGCTGCTGCAGGTCAGCACCCAGTACCAGCTGGTGGGCGACACCATCCACCGCAGGCTGGCCTGATGAACTCGCCGCCGCCATCGCCATCGCCAGCGCCAAAGCATTTCAGTCATATACAGCGGCGTTTCGATGCCCGCGTCGATGCGGTCGTCGCCACGCTGCATCCAGGCGACTACTACGTCGCCGCCGATGGCGAGCTGATCGGCACCGTGCTGGGCTCGTGCGTCTCGGCCTGCATCCGCGACAGCCGTCTGCACATCGGCGGCATGAATCACTTCATGCTGCCGGTGGATCGCTCGGACGGTAGCGGCGCCTGGGGCAGCACCGCGAGCGCCTCGACGCGATTCGGCAACGTCGCCATGGAGCGGCTGATCAACGAGATACTCAAGCTGGGCGGCCGCCGCGCCGATCTTGAGGTCAAGCTGGTCGGCGGCGGCAAGGTGCTGGATTCGCTGACCGATGTCGGCGCGCGCAACATCCGGTTCGTGAAGCAATACGTACAGGCCGAGGGTTTCCGCGTGGTCGGCGAGGATCTGGGCAACCTCTATCCACGCAAGGTGCTGTACGACCCGGCGACCGGCAGTGCGCAGGTCAAGCGTCTGGCGCGCACCGAGGGCCGTGTGGTCGCCGATGAGACGCGCTACATGCGCGATATCGATGGTACCCCGGTCGGGGGCGACATCGAGCTGTTCTGATAGCCACGGATAACAGGGAAGATATCTATGGAACCTCAGTCTGATCCCGCCAAGCGCATCAAGGTGCTGATCATCGACGATTCGGCACTGGTGCGCTCGCTGCTGACCAGGATTCTCGGCGCCGATCCGGCGCTGCAGGTCGTGGGTACGGCGCCCGATGCCTTCATTGCGCGCGAGAAGATCAAGATACTCAATCCGGACGTGCTTACGCTCGACGTCGAGATGCCGCGCATGGACGGGTTGCAGTTCCTGCGCAATCTTATGCGGCTGCGGCCGATGCCGGTGGTCATGTGTTCATCGCTGACCGAGCGCGGCGCCGACGTCACGCTGGCGGCGCTGGAGCTCGGCGCGATCGATTTTGTCACCAAGCCCAAGGTCGACGTTGCCCATGCGCTCGAGGCCTACGCCGCCGAATTGATCAACAAAGTCAAAGTCGCCGCCGTGGCACGCGTGCGGCCGCTGTTTCCGCGGCCGCCGCCGGCCAACCAGCCCGGCAGCCCGCAAAAACTACGGCCCGAGCTGCGCTTTCGCACCACCGATCAGATCGTGGCCATCGGTGCGTCGACCGGAGGCACCGAGGCTATTCGCCAGGTGCTGGAACGGCTGCCACCCGATGCCCCGGGCATCGTGATTACGCAGCATATTCCGCGCGCCTTCAGCGCACCGTTCGCGGCGCGCCTGAACGCCTGCTCGCAGCTGAGCGTCCAGGAGGCGCAGGACGGGACGCTGATCCTTCCGGGGCACGCCTATATCGCGCCGGGCGACCTGCACTTGACGGTCGAACGCGATGGTGCGCGCTATCGCTGCCGTCTGCGCGACGATGCACCGGTCAACCGGCACCGCCCCAGTGTGGACCTGCTGTTCCGCTCGGTCGCCGAGCAGGTCGGCCAGAACGCAGTCGGGGTCATTCTCACCGGTATGGGGGCGGACGGTGCCCGCGGACTGAAGGAAATGCGCGACAAGGGCGCGTTCACCATTGCCCAGGACGAGAAGAGCAGTGTGGTCTGGGGCATGCCCGGCGCTTCCGTGGCGCTGGGGGCGGTCGACCGTATCCTGCCGATCGAAAAGATCGCCGAAGGGCTGGTGGGCCTGAGCAGCGACAGGGAAGAGAGACTTGCGGCTGGAAGCTGAACAAAACCTTGGTCCGCGGCATCAAGTTTTGCGCGCCGCGGCCGAAACTTTGGTCAGGAATCGCCCGGATTGCGGCGTATGCAGCGCGCGCGACGCAGCAATGTGACGTAGTTCGCATGACCGACGTGACTGATTTTCAGTTGGAGATGCATCCATGACCCGTTGGATCCGCGACCTGAACTTCTCCACCAAACTGGTGGCGATCGCCGTCGCCGCGGTGGTGCCGGTCATCGTCCTGACGGCGCTGTTCCTGTTCGACAAGCAGAACAACATCAATCTCGGCGCGCGCGAGCTGTCGGGCCTGCACCGCTACCAGAACCTCGAGGCGATGCTGCTGCCCCTGGGCATGCACGAGGTCTGGAGCATCGCGGCGGCGGCCGGCGAGGGCGTGTCCGACAAGCTGCAGGCCGCCGGCGCCGAAGTGACCCGCGTCATGAATCTGCAGGACGCCGCTAACGATGACTATGGCGCGCCGGCGGGGGAAGACTCGCGGCGCTGGAAGGATGTCAAAGACGCCTGGAACGCGCTCGCCACAACTAAGCCCACGTCGAGCGCCGACGTCGAGTACATGCACAGTGCGCTACGGCAGGAAATTCTCGACTATCGCGACTACATTGCAACCACTTCGGGCCTGGCTCACGACGGCGACGCGGTGACCTCGTTCGTCATCGACGCCGCGGTCATGCGCATTCCGGACTATGAGAGCTATCTGACCGAGATGCGCTCGCGCGCCGCGGGGGTCGGCGCGGCCGGCAAGCCGACGATGGCCGATCTGCAGCAGCTGACCCGCACCGAGGTCCTGGCGCAGAGCGCGCTCGACAGCGTTAATGCCGACATCCGACATGCCCTGGAAGGCGGTGCGGCCGGTGCTGCCATGCGGGCCGCCGCCGACGTGCGGGCCGCCGCCGAGCAATCGATGCCGCAGATCCAGAGTGATTTCGAGGCGTTTCAAAAGTACGTCAGGCAGAGCGTGGCCGGCGGCGGCAACAGCGAGCCGCTCGACGACGTGGTCAAGAATGCCTCGCAGTTGACCGCAGCGATCAGCAGCTTCCATGCCTCGATGCAACAGACCGCGCAAAAGCGGGTGCAATATATCGCCGATGAGCTGCGCGCCACGCGCAACCACATGCTGCTGCTGGTCGCTGCCGCACTGCTGGCCGGGCTCGGCACCCTGATGGTGGTCATCGGCACCACGGTCGGTGGCATGAATGAGGCGGTGAGTGTGGTATCGCGCCTGGCCGAGGGCGATTACACCAACGACATTACGGTGCAAGGCAGCGACGAGCTGGCCCGCACCATGCGCGCGCTGCAGATCATGCAGAGCAAGCTCAGCGGCGTGTTGAGTGGCGTCAAGGAGAGCTCGCTCACCGTTGCGACCGCTGCGCGCCAGATCAATGCCGGAACTTCGGACCTGTCTGCGCGTACCGAGCAGCAGGCCGCCAACCTGGAGGAGACCGCATCGTCGATGGAGGCGATGACTTCGACGGTGAAGCAGAATGCGGACAACGCCAGGCTGGCCAACAAGCTGGCCCAGGCGGCACGCGATCAGGCAGAGCAGGGCGGGCTGATCGTCGAGCGCGCGGTCGCCGCCATGGGCGCCATCGACGTGGCCAGCAAGAAGATCGCCGACATCATCTCGGTGATCGACGAGATCGCATTTCAGACCAACCTGCTGGCGCTCAACGCCGCGGTGGAAGCGGCGCGCGCCGGCGATCAGGGCCGCGGATTCGCGGTCGTCGCCAGCGAGGTGCGCAGCCTGGCCCAGCGCAGCGCCTCGGCGGCGAAAGAGATCAAGGATCTCATTCACGACAGCGTCGGCAAGGTCGGCGAGGGCAGCCGGCTGGTGAGCGAGTCCGGACAGCACCTGGGCGAAATCGTGGCCTCGGTGAAGAAGGTCAGCGACGTGGTGGGCGAGATATCGAACGCCAGCCAGGAACAGGCGGCGAGCGCCGAGGAGATCAGCCGCGCGGTGCTGCAGATGGACGAGAGCACGCAGCAGAATGCCGCCATGGTGGAGGAGGCCAGCGCCGCGGCTGCCTCGATGAATGATCAGGCCGCACGGCTCTCGCAGCTGACGGCGTTCTTCAAGTTGAGGGACGGCTACTCCGGGGTGCCGGGCAGCGCGGAATTCATTGCTGCGCCAAGTGCGCCAAGTGCGCTGACTGCGCCGCGCGTGGTCGCGCCGGCGGCGGCGGTCGCCGCCGGGCGCAAGAGCGAAGCGGCGGCGCGCACCGATCGACGCATCGGCGCGCGCCCGTGGTCGAAGTCGGCGTCGGTGGCCGCTGGCACTGCCAAGCCGGCTGCAGCCGCCGCGTCGGGTAACGACTGGAGCGAGTTCTAGGATTGATCCCATGAGACCAGGCCATGACGGCAGCAGAGAACACTGATACGGCGTCGACCCCGTCCATGCAGCGCGATGCCAGCATGGATGCGTTCGAATTCGTGCGCGAGCTCGCGACCGAGCTGTCCTCCAGTACCATCGAACTGCCGAGCTTTCCGGAAGTCGCATTGCGGGTGCAGAAGGTGCTGTCGGAAGACGGCGCCAGCGCGGAGCGGGTGGTACGAGTGCTGGGTGCGGAGCCGGTGCTGGCCACCCGCGTGCTGTCGATGGCCAACTCGGCGGCGCTCAATCCGGGCGGCAAGCCGGTGACGGAACTGCGTGCGGCGGTCACTCGCCTGGGCTTCGACGCGCTGCGTTCGGCCGCGGTCGGCTTTGCAATGGCGCAGCTGCGTCGTGCCAAGGCATTCACCGGCATTGAGCGTCACCTCAACGTGCTGTGGCAGCACAGCGTGCTGGTGGCGTCGCTGTGTTTCGTGGTGGCGCGCCGGTCGAACAAAGTCAGTCCTGATATGGCGATGCTCACCGGTCTGGTGCACGGCGTCGGCAAGCTTTATATCCTCACCCACTCCATGCGTCATCCGGCGCTGTTCGGTGACCAGACCATGTACCAGCGCATCGTGCGCGACTGGCACGGCAACATCGCCAAGGCGCTGCTCGAGAGCTGGTTTCTCGCCGACGACATCGTCACCGCGGTCAGCAGCTACGAGGACAGCGCGCGCGAACTGCGCGGCACCAGCGCCGCTCTGGCCGACGTGCTGGAAATCGCCGACATGCTGTCGATGTGCAAGGATTCGCCGGAACTGATCCGCGCCCGCCTGGCCAACCGTAAAGCAGCCTCGCACCTGGGGATCGATGCCGATGTCTGCCAGACGTTGGTGAGCGAGTCGGCCGAGGAACTCGCGGCGCTGCGCACTGCACTCGGGCATTAGTCGCCAAAGCTGGATATGCCTTTCGGGTAGGATGCAGCCTTCCAGGCTGTAGATCGGCGGGACTTGGCGATGCAATCTGAGTTCTCCGGTTCCGAATCGAAGGTCATGGGATTTGGGGAATTCGTCGCCATGGCGGCCGCCCTGATGGCAACCCAGGCCATCGCCGTCGACACCATGTTGCCGGCGCTGCCGACCATCGGTGCGGCACTGCACCTGATCAATGAGAACCGCAGCCAGTGGATTGTGACCGCGTACCTGGTGGGCGTGGGTTGCGGTCAGCTTTTCTGGGGACAGTTCTCCGACCGCTACGGCAGACGACCAGTGCTGCTCATCGGGCTGGCGGTGTATGCCGTTGCAGCGGTGCTCACCGGCCTGTCGAGCAGTTTCACTACGCTGCTGGCCTGGCGCTTCGCGCACGGTCTTGCCGCCGCCAGCGTGGTGGTGTCGCGCTCGGTGATCCGCGATCTTTATTCCGGCCGCCACATGGCGCGGGTCATGTCGCTGACCTTCATCGTGTTCCTGATGGTGCCGGTGCTCGCTCCCAGTCTCGGCCAGCTGATCCTGTGGCTGGCGCCGTGGCGATCCATATTCCTGATCTTCGGCGTGTTTGCCGTCGCGGTGTTTCTGTGGGTGCTGCTGCGGCTGCCGGAGACGCTGCACCCGGAATACCGGCTGACGCTGACCCGGGATCACATCGTGCACGCGGCGACGCTGGTGCTCGGCAACCGCACTTCGCTGTGTTACACGCTGGCGATGACGGTCATGTTCGGCTCCATTCTGGCGTACGTCGGCATGGTGCAGCAGATCTTCGAATATGCATTTCACCGCGCCGGCCTGATGCCGGCCATGTTCGCGCTGTGTGCATCGGCGATGGGCGCCACCGCATTTCTGAATTCGCGCATCGTCGAGCGCGTCGGTATGCGCATCATTTCGCATCTGGGGCTGCTGGTGTTCATCACCATCACCGGCGTGCACGTGCTGATCGCCGGGCTCGGACTCGAGCGCTTGTGGACCTTCGTGGTGCTGCAATCGGCGACCATGGCGTGCCTCGGCCTGACGGCATCGAACTTCGGCGCCATGGCGATGGAACCGGTAGGCTCGGTGGCCGGTATCGGCGCCTCATTGCAGGGATTCATCAGTACCTTTGGCGGCGCGGTGGTAGGCGCGCTGATCGGACGGCGATTCAACGGTGCGACTTTGCCGCTGGCCGCGGGTGCATTCGCCTGCGGCCTGTCGAGTCTGCTGTTTGTGCTGCTGGCGGAGCAGTGGCGCCTGTTCCGGCCGCATCATGCCGGCGCGCCGGTGATCGAGCACGACTCGATAATATGAAATGCTCTGTCACTATGCTGGCGTCGGCCGCCCCGCCTCAGGTCGGCCAACTCCAGTCATACACGGCATCAAACTGGATGCCCGATGGCGACCGTTCCGAGGGACGTTTCCTTGCGGTCAATCGGGTCGCTCAGATTCCGTCTAAAAAGCAGTCATCCAAAAGTGTCCAATTTTGCATCATACTTTGGGTATGGAATCCATAGAGACCAAGCGCTTGAAACTGCGCCAATGGAATGAAGACGATTTCAGAAACTTCGCGCAGTATTACGCAGATAAAGGCGACGCCAGATATGTCGGCGGACAAAAGGATCCCGATCAAGCCTGGCGTCACATGGCGCTACAGATCGGGCACTGGAAGCTTAAGGGCTTTGGATACTGGGCCGTTGATCGGCGGGACACCAACGAATTCGTTGGCTGCGCCGGCCTATGGCAATCCCCCGGCTGGCCCGAGTTAGAACTTGGCTATTGGCTGCTCAAGGAGCATCAAGGAAAAGGCTACGCACTTGAGGCATGCCTACGCTGCATAGACTATGCACGCGCAGTCCTTAAGGCCAGTTCATTAGTGAGCTATATTGATCCCGACAATGAGCCATCGATACGGCTGGCGAAGCGATTGGGGGCTGTGTATGAGGGCACAATCCAATTGGCCACCCATGGGTCGCACTGCGTGTTTCGGCACTTTTAGATTATTTGCCTTCAGTTGGCGGTCTGCTAAGTTGCCACTCATCAATGTCTCGTCGGGGTCAAGAGCGACGGTTTAGCTGCAGCGCAACTCGCGGCCAGAAGCAGCGCTTCGCCAAATGAAAAAACGGGCGTACGGCCTGAACTAGCCGCTCGAAAGCGGGCCCTCGCGCGTTGAGGTACGCTATGTGGCTTCGGGGAGCGGACCGGCATGGCCGAATCAGGCGGAATCTCAGGAATTCTAGGGACGCAAAGCGAGTCGCCTGCTGAAGGTTCGACCCCTGAGAGCCCGATACCCCTCGATCCGACCGCCGCAGCCCTTGCCGCCGAGGTCGCCAACAACGATCCCGAACTTGCCCGAGCGGCATCCGCCTACTTTCGCAAACAGAGCCACCTGGTCGAGGTTCAGACTGAGCACCTGCACGAGCAACGCATTGTCAATCTGCAACTGCTCAAGCTGAGGCGGTTGGGCGAGCGGCTTAGAGTGGGACTGCAAGTGTTTGTGATTCTGGCCGCGACGGCCATCGGCGTGGGTGTCGTATTGATGGTTCGCGACGCGGCAACCTCCCGCCGAGTGGTCATAGAGCCGTTCCATACGCCTCCAGGCTTAGCGGCGCGGGGAATTGACGGCACCGTTATCGCAAGCGGACTTCTCGACCAACTCAGCCAGCTGCAGGATGCCACCCGCAGCAGCTCTGCCGGCCGCGGGCTCACGGGCGCCTGGACGAGCACCATCAAGCTTGACGTGCCGGAAGCCGGAATTTCAGTCGGCGAGATCTCCCGTCTGCTGAAGGAACGGTTCGGGCATGACGTGCAAATCGATGGAGACCTGGTCGAGACCCCGACGGGCGGGCTTGAGCTCACGGTCCGCGGCAACGGGGTGCCGCCCAGAACCTTCAGTGCGTCGGGCGCCGATCTTGCAACGCTTACCGTCGAGGCGGCCGAATACGTCTATTCGATGTCTCAGCCAGTGCGCTGGGCCACCTTTCTAAATAACTCCGGTCGCTACGGCGAGGCGATCACATTTTGCCGGACGGCAATCCCGAGCGTCGCTCCTGAGGATCGCTCCCTGCTTTTGACGAGATGGGCGCTCGCTAATGATTCCTCCGGCGGCTCAACCCGTGAGTCGCTGGAGCTATTGCGGGCGGCCATCAAGCTACAGCCGAACGATTGGATCGCGCGCGCCAATATCACTAACGATCTGATGATCGTCGACGACGAGGAAGGGGCGTGGAGGGCCGGTGAGGATATGCGCGCCGCGGCCAGCGGCCGCCCGGGTAAGGCGCCGGAAATTTACTACCAGAACTGGGATTACCTCACCTGGAATCTACCCGCGTGGATGGAGGAAACAATGGCGGACGCCGAGGCCAATGCCGGGATGGGAACGGGACAAAGCTCAGCCGGACCGACCCTTGCCGACATCTACGCCAGACTGCACGATTCGGAAGCAGCAGAACTGGCACTGAAGACTACGAAAGAAGCTGTCGGCGATCTGACCATCGGCGCGATGACCCACTTTGTGCGAGGCCGGTTAGCGGCCGAAGCCGGCGACGCGAGCGCCGCTGCGAGCGAGATGGAAGCCTTCGGAATCGCCTATGCAAATCCCGCAGAGTCCACCAACAACCCCGGCTACAACTGCTGGATCGCGCCTGCCGAAGAGGAGGCAGGCCGTCCTGACAAGGCCGACGAGGTGCTGCGGACAGGCGGTGGGTTCGTAGATTGCTACCGCTTTCGAGCCGATATCCTCTCCGGCCGTGGCGACTGGCGCGGTGCGCAGAAAGCGTACGCGGAAGCTGTTGCACTCGCGCCTGACCTGCCAGCCGCCTACTACTCCTGGGGCGTGGCGCTCGCCAAACACGGCGACCTCGCAGGAGCCGAATCGAAGCTCAGGGACGCAAACCGGCGCGGCCCGCACTGGGCCGATCCGCTGAAAGCCTGGGGTGACGTGCTTGTGAAGCAAGGCAAAACCAAAGATGCACTCGCCAAGTACGACCAGGCGCTCAAGTACGCGCCGATCTGGAAGCAGCTCAAGGAAGCGCGCGACGCGGCGGCGAAGCAGAAGAGCTGATTAGGCTGCTCCGATGCGGACGTTCACGGAACAGCAGCAGGGGTCCAGTAAACTTTGATAAACACGGGTTCCATCTGACAACATGATGCAAATGTCGGAGCGGAGCGACGTGGCTGAAGGCGGTGGCGAAGAGCGGACGACTGTTTCTCATAAGGGTACGCCCTCCGTATTCATCAGCTACGCCTCGCAGGATGCCGCCGTCGCCAATACCGTCGTCGAGGCGCTCGAGCTCAGTGGGATTGGGTGCTGGATCGCCCCCCGGGACGTGACTCCCGGTGCCTTCTATGCCGATGAGATCGTTCATGCCATCGATGCGGCCAAGGCGCTGGTGCTCATCCTGTCGCACCATGCCGCCAATTCGCAGCACGTCGTGAGGGAAGTGGAGCGTGCGGCCTCGAAGCGCCACCCGGTGGTCGCGCTCAGGTTGGATCAGGCGCCGTTGCCCGCCGGCCTGGAATATTTCCTGAACACCTCCCAATGGCTGGACGCGAGCGCTGGCGATATCACCCGCTCGATGTCGAAGCTCATTGCTGCCCTACGGGTTGCCATACAGGCGCCCGTAGTGACGCCGGAGGCCGCTCCGAGGACGCGAGCTCCCGCACCGGTATCGTCCGCACAGTCATGGAAGCGCACTGCGATCATCATGGCGTCCGTGATTGGCTTGGCCATTGCTGGGCTTGCAATTGATCGCCTTTGGGTATCAAGCCGAAGGGTCGTGCCGGCTTTGCCACCGAGCGCGGCGGTACCAGCACCATCGCCCGTTCCGGAGGCGCCAACAATCCCCGAAAAATCAGTCGCCGTGCTGCCATTTGTGGACATGAGTGAGAAAAAGGACCAGGAGTATTTCTCCGATGGACTATCGGAAGAGCTCATCGATCACCTGGCGCACGCCGGCGATCTGAAGGTCATTGCCAGGACATCCTCGTTCGTGTTCAAAGGCAAGAATGAGGACATGCGAACGATTGGCCAGCGGCTTGGGGTGGCCAACCTGCTGGAAGGCAGTGTGCGTACATCAGGCAAGGCCTTGCGTGTAAGCGCCCAGCTGATCAAGGTGTCCGACGGCTCGCATTTATGGTCCGAAACTTATGATCGGAAAATGGGTGATATTTTTAATATTCAGGATGAAATCGCTGACGCGGTCGTCAAGGCGCTCAAAGTTTCCTTACTGGAAAAGACGGTGCCGACAGACAACGCCGCCCGGAATATGGAAGCATACACGCTGTTCCTTCAGGGTCGCTCGATTTATCAGCGGTCGTATGATGAACCAACGACCGAGACCGCCATCAGTTACTTGCGCCACGCTGTCAACATAGACCCAGCCTTCGCCGATGCATGGGCGCATCTATCATTCGCCCTGAACTACCAAGCCCGCAATTGGTCACCCGGGAAATTTTATGCGCGCTTCGCAGAGGCGCGTCGTGCCGCCGTGAAAGCCATGTCGCTCGATCCGCTGCTTGGCGATGCCCACAGAGCAACGGCATATGTCTACACCACCGACTGGAACTGGGAGAACGCCTTCGCCGAGTTCAAAAGAGGCTACGAACTTGATCCGGGAAACCCCGGTGCCGCGAGGAATCTCGCCGATTTGACATTTTCCTTGCGCATGGATGACAAGGAGGCGCTACGGCTCTACAAAAAAGCAGTAGACCTCGATCCGTTATATGCGTGGTCGTATTGGAACCTTGCCACTGCAGAATTTGAAGTCGGCGAATATCCAGAGGCCGAGACAGCAGCGCAGAAGGCAATCGACCTCAATCTAAACCAGGCGTTTGTTGAGTTAGCCATGATCCTCATGGAAAGCGGAAACCCAGCGGTTGCAGTCCCAAAGTGCGCCCAGGTTACGGTGGAACTGGACCGTGAGGGGTGCCTGGCACTTGTATATTACTCACTGGGGCGCACCGCCGACGCGGACTCGTCGCTGGGACGGGTCGAGCAGCTTGGTGCGATGAATAATCCGTATACACTTGCGCAGATTCATGCCTATCGTGGAGAAGCGGACCAAGCATTCACGTGGCTCGATCGCGCGTATCAACGGCACGATGACGGGCTCGGGTTAATCAATCGAGACAGATTGATGCGAAATCTACGGACTGACCCTCGCTACAAGGCATTCCTGGTCAAATTGAAGCTGCCGGAATGACGGCCTGCCCTGAAGCGGCCAGTCGTGACTGTCGCAAAGGGCCCAAGTCCGGCGCTTTTGGCGGCACGGCCTAATGAAAATCGCGCGAGTCGCGGCGTATTCCGCCCAGCCACGCCGAACGATTGTGCAGCCGCTGTGCGATCACGTGCGCCACGCGATCGCGCCTCTGCAGCGTACCTTCGACTACCAGCAGGCTCGATTCGAGCGCGCAGCGGCGCTGCGCCGCGAACACCTTCGGCCACAGGATGATATTGACGATGCCGGTCTCATCCTCCAGCGACGCGAACACTACGCCCGAGGCGGTGGCCGGCTGCTGCATATGCGTCACCAGACCTCCGACCCGCACGCTGCTGCCGTCGGCGAGCCGCTGCAGATCGCTGCTGCTGCGAAAGCCCCTGCGTATGAGCGCCGGGCGCAGCAGCGCCAGCGGATGGCGGCCGGTGGTCAGGCCCAGATGGCGGTAGTCGGCGAGGATATTCTGGCTCTCGGTGGGTGCCGGCAGCGCCGCCGGCGGTTCGCGCGCCGAAAGCCTGGCGATCAGGCCGGGCAGTCGCTCGACTCCCAGCGCCTGCCAGGTGGCGTCGTGGCGGTGCGAGCTCAGCGCGCCAAGCGCGCCGGCGGCAGCCAGCGCCTGGATCGAGCGCCGCGACAGTTGCGCGCGCGCCGCGAGTTCATCGATGCTGGCGAAGCGTTGCCGCGCGCGTTCCGCCACGATGCGTTCGGCATCGGCGCGCGGCAGGCCGCGCACCAGCCGTAGTCCCAGCCGCAGTGCGGGCTGCTGCTTCGGTGCAGCGTCGCCGGGCTCGAGTGTGCAGTCCCAGTCGCTGATGCCGACATCGACCGGCCGCACCGGCACGCCGTTGCGGCGCACATCCTGCGTGATCTGCGCCGGGGAATAGAAGCCCATCGGCTGGCTGTTGATCAGCGCTGCGGCGAAAGCGGCCGGTTCGTGGCATTTGAGCCAGCAGGAGATGTAGGTCAGCAGCGCGAACGAGGCGGCGTGGGACTCGGGAAAACCATATTCGCCGAAGCCCAGGATCTGCTTGTAGATCTGCTCGGCGAATTCGCTCGAGTAGCCGTTCCTGGCCATGCCGGACAGCAGTCGCTCGCGGTAAGGCGTAAGGCCCCCGCGGCGCTTCCAGGCGGCCATCGCACGGCGCAGCCCGTCGGCATCTCCGGGGGTGAAATCCGCGGCCACCACCGCGATCTGCATCACCTGTTCCTGGAAGATCGGCACCCCGAGGGTTCTCTGCAGCACGCTCCTGAGCGCCTCGCTCGGGTAGCTGACGCTGTGCGGATCTTCACGCCGCTGCAGGTACGGGTGCACCATATCGCCCTGGATCGGGCCCGGCCGCACGATCGCCACTTCGATCACCAGGTCGTAGAAATTACGCGGCTGCAGCCGCGGCAACATGCTCATCTGCGCGCGCGATTCGATCTGGAACACGCCTATGGTCTCGGCACGGCAGATCATGTCGAAGGTGGCGCTATCCTTCGGCGGAATGTCCTGCATACGCAGCCGCGCGCCACGATAGCCCTCGATCAGGTCGAAGCAGCGATGCATCGCCGTCAGCATGCCGAGTGCGAGCACGTCGACCTTGAGCAGGCCGAGCGACTCCAGATCGTCCTTGTCCCACTGGATGACGGTGCGGTCCGGCATGGCGGCGTTCTCCACCGGAACCAGGGCGCTCAGGGATTCGCCGGAAATCACGAAGCCGCCGACGTGCTGTGACAGGTGGCGCGGGAAGCCGATCAGCTCGCGCACCAGCCGCAACAACCGATACAGACGGGCGGGCTCGATGCCGAGCTCATCGGCGGCAAATTTACGCTGTATCTCGCCCGGCTCATCCCACCACACGTGCAGTCGCGTCAACCGGTCGATATCGCGGTCGGCGACGCCGAGCGCGCGGCCGACATCGCGCACCGCGCTGCGGGTGCGGTAGCAGATCACGGTCGCCGCCAGTGCGGCGCGCTCGCGCCCGTACTTGCGGTAGATGTACTGCACCACCTCCTCGCGCCGTTCGTGCTCGAAGTCGACGTCGATGTCCGGCGGCTCGTTGCGTTCGCGGCTGATGAAACGCTCGAACAGCAGCTGCATGCGCCCCGGATCGATCTCGGTGATGCCGAGCGCGTAGCAGACCGCGGAATTGGCGGCCGAGCCGCGCCCCTGGCACAGGATGTTTTCCCGCCGCGCGTATTCGACCACATCGTGTACGGTCAGGAAAAAATGCTCGTAATGCAGTTCCACGATCAGCGCCAGCTCGCGCTCGATGGTTTCACGGATCGCAGCCGGAACGCCGCGCGGCCAGCGGCGCGCAATCCCGGCTTCGGTCAGGGCACGCAGATGCTCGCCGGCCGTGAGTCCGCCCGGCACCAGTTCGGGCGGATACTCATAACGCAGCTGCGACAGCGAGAAGCTGCAGCGCTCGGCGATGGCGACGCTCTCATCGAGCAGCGCCGGCGGATACAGCTGCTGCAGTTCCTGCAGCGAGCGCAGGTGCCGCTCGGCGTTCGGGTACAGCCGCCAGCCGGCCTGATCGATGGTGCAGCCATGGCGCACCGCGGTCAGCACGTCCTGCAATGCGCGCCGGCCGCGCGCATGCATGTGTACATCGCCGCTGGCGACCGCCGGTACACCGCTGGCGCGCGCCAGCGCCAGCGCGGCGGCGAGCCGCCCGGCATCATCGGCGGCGCGATGCAGCTCGACCGCCAGCCAGCCGCGCGCCGGAAAGAATTCGCGCAGCCACGTGGACTGCTTCATCGTGGCATCGGCCGGCGCCATCCACAGCGCCAGGCAGTCTTGCAGTCCGGATTCGAAATCCGATCGCGCCAGGCGATACTCGCCTTTCTTCGAGCGCCGCCGGCCGAGCGTTATGAGCCGACAAATCTGTCCATAGGCGCGCTGCGATGGCGCCAGCAGCACCAGCTTCAGGCCGCAGGAGGCGCGAAACTCGGCGCCGATGATGAGCCTGAAGGCAGCATCGCGCAGATCGCGCAGCGCCTCGTGGGCACGCACCACGCCGGCGAGCGAGCACTCATCGGTCAGCGCCAGCGCGCGGTAACCGAGCGCATGCGCCTGCGTGATGAGTTCGGCCGGATGCGAGGCGCCGCGCAGGAAACTGAAGTTACTCAGGGTGTGCAGCTCGGCGTAGGCGTTCATGCCGGCTCCATGGTTCAGGTCCACAGTCCCTGCAGATACCAGCCGCCCCCGGCCAGATCCTGAAACACCCACCAGCGTGCGCCATCCGCGGCGCGCGCGACATAGTAATCGCGGGTCGCATCGCCGCCATCCCACCAGCCGCTCTCGATGCGCTCCGGTCCGCTCAGCAGCGTTAGCGGCGGCTCGATGCGCCGGGGTTGAAGCAGCAGCGTGCAGGGCCGCGCCGGTGACTGCGTATCCGGGCTCGCCGTCAACTGCTGCGACGTGACGAAACGCCAGCTACGCTCCGGCCGGTGATCGGCTTGCTGGCGCAGGCCCCGCACCTGCTGATCGCCAAGACGAGCCTGCAGCCGATCGAGCAGCAACTGCAGTTGCTGCAGCTGCTGCGCATCGTTGCCGAAGAAATCCGTCTGCACTACCGATGCCGCGGTGAACTCGAGTGCCTGCAGACGCAGCGCGCTCACCGCTGCCGGCAGTGCCAGGCTCTGCAGGCGCTCACGCGCCAGCAGCAGGAACTGTGCTGCATCGCGCCCGGGCGCGGACATGCCGATGGTCACGCCGCTCGCGGCATGGCGGTAGTGCTCGAATTCAAGCATGAAGCGCAGCACCGCGCAGTCGCGGCCGCGCAGGTAACCCTGGAATTCCAGCAGCAGCCGCCGCAGCGGAAACAACAGTGCGGCCGTATCGTGCACCTCGCCGGGGAATTCGAAACGTGCGCGATAGGTCGCGGGCATGCGCCAGGCCGTCCGCGGATCGCTCGCCGCGCCGCACAGCCGCTGCAGGTAGAGACTGGCCGCAGGTCCAAAGCGGCGCGCGATCGCCGCGGCCGGCAGCCCCAGCAGCTGTCCGATGCGGCGCAATCCCGACGAATGCAGTGCGGCCAGCACATCCTGCGGCAGCGCCAGCAGCGACAGCGGCAGCATCTCGAGCCGCGAGCGCAGCTGCGAGCGCGTGCTCACGCAGCGCTGCTCCGCGACCTGCGTCAACAGCGCCGCGCCGGTGGGCGAGGGCGCGAGCGCGCATGCATGGCTGTAACCCAGTTGCGTGAGCCCGGCTTCGATGTTCGCCAGCAATGCGGCATGACCGCCGAACAGGGTGCGGCTGGCGGCGAGCTCGAGCCACAGCAGCGGCCCATCGGCCAGGCGGTAGCTGACCAGGCTGCTCCACTGATAGGCCCAGGCCGCCAGACGCTCCATAGCCGCATGTTCGATCGACGCCTGATCGACGGCGCGCGGTGCGGCGGCAGCTGCGGCGCTGGCAGCGTGCTGCGCGCCTGCTGTCAGCGCTTCATGCGCCAGCCGCGGTAAGCGTATGCATAACCACAGCCCGGCGTTCATGCCACAACCGTCGGTGCGACTCCTACCCGCAGCGTCCGGCCGGCACGGCCGCCGCGCGACTTGTGGATCTCGATCGCAAGCCCATCGGGCACGGCGTGCAGCCGCAGCCGCAACGCGGCCGGCGAAGATTCACGCGCGGCCTCGGGCGGACGATAAAGGATGCCGAGGCTGCCGCCGGCCGCGGCCGCAAGCTGCAGGCGGCGCACGTTCTTGTCGACGATATACGCCGGCCAGCCGAGCACGGCCCCGACCGCCGGGCAGCGCAGCGCCTGCTCGGTAGCCCACAAGGATTGCTGCAGGCTGCAGGTCTGGATCAGCAGCACGCGCTCGAGCGGCACACCCCGCTGCGCGAGCGCCGGCGCGTACGGCAGGTAAGGCGGGGCGATGCACGCGATATAGCGACCGGCGCGCGCCAGCCTCGACAAGACCGGTATTAATAAACTCAGCTCTCCGATGCCGATCGCATCGCTCATCAGTTCGGCGATGGCGCCGACCGGCCAGCCGCCTCCGGGCAGAGTCGCATCGAGTTCAGCAAAGCCGGAGGGCGCGGCCAGCCATGGAGCGCGGCCTGACTCGGCGTTGCGGCACAGTCGCGCGAGCTGCTCGAGTGTCTGCGCGCGCGGCGAGCCGATGGGCAGGGCAATATTCACACCGGCTCCTTTAGCTGCGGTGCGACAGTTCGGTGCGCACGATGCCGACCACGATGCCTTCGATCTCACAGGCCTCGCGCCGCAGATCGATCTCGAGTGGCGCGAATTCGGGATTGGCGGGCTCCAGCCGCAGCAGCGATCCGCGGCGGCGGTAGTACTTGACCGTGGCCTCATCACCCAGGCGCGCGACCACGATCTGGCCATTGATGGCTTGCGGCGTGCGATGTACGGCGAGAATGTCGCGATGCGCGATGCCGGCATCGCGCATGCTCTGGCCATGGACGCGCAGCAGAAAGTCGGCGCGCGGGTGAAACAGCGCGCGATCGATGGCGATGGTCTCCTCGATATTGCCCTGTGCCAGCGTGGGAACACCGGCGGCAACGCGACCATACAGCGGCAGCAGCAGCGTGCTGGCGGCCGCTTCGGCAGCGGCGGGAGCGCCGTGCAGCAGGCGAATACCGCGTGCGATGCCCGGCTCGAGTTGCAGGTAGCCCTTGCGCTCGATGGCGCGCAGATGCTGATCGATACCCTGGCGATTACGCAGCCGCAGTGCGCGCGCCAGATCGGCGCGCGTGGGCGGCAGGCCATGACGCGTCATGAACTGGCTGATGAGCTGCAGGATCTGCTGCTGGCGCGGACTCAGGAGGGGGAGTGGATCGGATACCATACGCTTGTATGGTATCGGTTTGCGTGCGGAAAATCAGCCGCGATATCCTACGGATTAAAATGTTTACCAAACAATCAGTTAATCGACGCAGGCGCATCCTCGCCCTGACCTCCCTGGTCGGCCTGGCGCTGTCCTTCACGGCGCTGGCGCAGCAGTCGTACGACCCCGGCGCGTCCGACACCGAGCTGAAAATCGGCAACATCATGAGCTACAGCGGCTGGGCACAGGCCTACGGTGCCATCGGCCGCGCCGAGGCCGCCTACTTTCGAATGGTCAACGATCGTGGCGGCGTCAACGGCCGCAAGATCACGTTCATCAGCGTTGATAACGGCTCTGAGGCGGCCAATTCCCTCGAGCTGGCGCGGCGTCTGGTGGAGCACGATGGCGTGCTGCTGATCTTCGGTTCACTGGGGACCGAGACCAACCTTGCGATCCGCCCTTACCTGAATGACCAGCATGTGCCGCAACTGTTCGTCGACTCCAGTTCCGCGGTATTCAACGATCCGGCGCATTTCCCGTGGACCATGGGTTTCTTTGCCAGCTTCCGCACCGAGGGGCTGGCGTACGCAAGGTACATCCTGCAAACCAGGCCCGGTGCCAGGATCGCGATCCTGTATGCCGACGACGACGCCGGCAAGGAGTATCTGGCCGGAGTGCAGGATGGACTGGGGCAGCGCGCCTCCAGCATGGTGGTCGCACAGATGTCTTACCGGCCAGCCGACGGCACTATCGATCCGCAGCTCACGGCGCTCAGAGCTTCGGGCGCCGACGTGTTTCTCAACTTCGCGGTCGGGCCGTTTGCCACCCAGGCGATTCGCAAGGCCTACGATCTCGACTGGCATCCGCTGCAGTTCATTGCCAATGCGTCGCTGTCGACCGCCGCGTTCCTAGATCCGGCCGGACTTGCCAAGGCCGCGGGCATCATCACCAATGCCCGCTCCAAAGGCTGGCTCGAGCCCCAGACCCGCAGCGATCCGGCGGTGCGCAAGTTCGTGCAATGGATGCAGCAATACAACCCGCAGGCCAGCCTGCGCGATCAGAACAATGTCGCCGGCTACGAACGCGCCGAGGCGCTGGTCGAGGTGTTGAAACGATGCGGCGACCATCCGACGCGCGCCAACGTCATGCAGCAGGCCGCGCACCTGGATATCGAGCTCGGGATGCTGCGCGAGGGAATCAGGCTCAGGACCAGTCCGGACGACTTTCAACCGGTACATCAGTTGTTCCTGATGAAATTCGACGGTCAGGGCTGGGTGCCATTCGGAGCGGTAATCGATCCGGCCGCCGGAAACTGATGTTCGCGGCGCGATCGCTAGCGAATGACGATCGGCGGCGAGGTCGAAGCCGTCTCCGGCACCTCACTCGGCGCGGCAGCGAACGCGGAGCTCAGGAACCACGGGTCGACCTCGGCCAGCGGCATCGGCTTGCCGTACAGGTAGCCCTGGAACAACGTCGCGCCCAGCGCGGTGAGCTGCCGGCGCTGCATTTCGGTCTCCACCCCTTCGATCACCACTTCCATACCGAAGCTGCGTCCGATCGACAGCGCGGCGGCGATGATGGTCTCGCCACCCTTGCCGAGCGTCGCTACAAACGAGCGATCGACTTTAATGGCATCGGCGGGGAAGCGCTGCAGATAGGCCAATGACGAGTAACCGCTGCCGAAGTCGTCGATTGACACGGTGATACCGAGCTTGTGCAGTTCAGTGACGACTGCCAGCACCCGATCTGCGTCTTGCGAGAACACCGACTCGGTGAGTTCGAGTTCCAGCTCCTGCGGGTGAAGCTGCGCGAACTGCAGTATTTCATCGAGTTGCGTCAGAAAATTATCATGCAGTAGTTGCTGCATCGAGACGTTGACCGCGACACGCGCGCAACAGCGACCCACGAGCTGTCGTGCCTCGCAGCAGGCGCGGCGCAGGATCCACTGGCCAAGCCGCGGCATGTCACCGCTCTCTTCTGCGAGGTTAATGAATTGTTGTGGTGAGATCGGCCCCATGGTGGGGTGTTCCCAGCGCGCCAGCGCTTCGAGCTTACGCACGCAGCCCTGCTTGATGTCGATGACCGGCTGGTAGTTCAGGTGCAGCGCATTGCTGTCCATGGCTTCACGCAGCGCCACCAGCAACTGATAGCGATATTCCACGCGATCCGCCCAATCGGAGCGGAACAGGCACGAGACGCCGCCACCTTGCAGCTTTGCCTGTCGCGCCGCAAGAGCTGCGAACTTGATCGCCGCCTTTGCGTCGGTCGTATGCGCCGGTACAGCAACGATGCCGATGCAGGCTCGCATGCGCTGGGTGATGCTTTGCAGCGCGATTGGTGCCGCGAGTTGTGCGATCAGCGCGTCAGACGCGGCCACCAAAGAGGACTCGTCTCCGGATTCGCTCAGCATCAGCACCGCGAATTCTTCATCGCCCCAGCGCCCGATGCACAGCGCCTTTTCGCACTGCTCGCGCAGCCGGTGCGCGAGTACTTCGAGTACCTGGTCGCCGACGGTATGGCCCAGCACGGCATTGATGTCTCCCAGGTTCTCGATGATGACGAAAAGCACTGCGAATGCCCGCACCTGCTCCCTGTTAACGGGTTCGGAGGCTTCGGCACAGGCGGCGGACAGTGCGGCGTTGAAATGGGTGCGGCTTGCAAGCCCCGTGACCGCATCCTGGCTGATGATCTGCGCGGTGAGCGTGCGTCGCAGCCCGGTGGTTGCGCCACTCGCCTGGCGGTGGTGTTCGATTGCGCTTTCGACTGCCGTGTGCAGTTCCGGCGGCGGACACGGCTTGCTGAGAAACTTCAGTACCTGCGCGTCGTTGACCGCGGCAATCGCCGAGCGCAGATCGGTCTGCCCCGTCAGCAATATACGCGCGGCATTCGGCGCTATGGTGCGTGCCCGGGCCAAAAACTCGGCGCCGTCCATACGCGGCATGCGCATGTCGGAGATCAGCACCGCGATACGATCCTCGCGCTGCAGAATCTCGAGCGCCTCAGCGCCGCTGAGCGCGGTGAGCACTTCATAACGACGGCCGAGCTGCAGGCTCAAACCCTCGAGCACCTGGGTCTCGTCGTCGACGCACAGGATCTTGTGGCGAGGGGTGTCAGGCAGGGCGCGCACTTCGATGGCCATGGCTATGCGGCACCCAGATTTTGTTGCGCCTGCAGATCATCGGCATCGATGTGGATGTTCCAGGCGTTCAGGCAGCGCGATACTTCGGTGCGCGCGACGAAGCTGGCGTCCAGCCGGTCGAGCAGCTTCGCCGGACGGTCGGAGGTGGCGTCGACGATGGCGTCGGCCACGTGCACCGCCGCGAGCACGCTGGTGTGCGCGTGCTGCACGCGGCTGGGCGTGTGGTGATAGGCCACGGCTTCGATCAGGGTGAGCGGCAGTCCCCACAGGCCCAGCAGATAGGCGCCGACCTCCGGGTGCGCGGCACCGAACACCTCCAGCTCGACCTCGTACCAGGCACGACCGCTGGAGCGCGCCAGCTCGATCATGTGTTCGAATTTCTCCGGCGCGCTCAGCGCCAGCACTGCCTGGCCGATGTCGAGCAGCAACGCGGCGGTGAACGCCTCCTCGGCGTGGCGCGATTCGCGCAGCAGCATGCGCGCGAAGTGCGCCTTGCGCAGCGAGCGCCCCTGCAGGTCCTGCAGGCGCTTGATGGCGGCCGGGGAGGCGTCGAGGGCGCTGAAGACACAGGCCGAGAGCGCCAGCGATTTGATCATCTCCAGCCCGGCGTAGCTGATCGCGGTTTGTATCGATGTCACCGGCACACCGCGCCGGTAGAACGCCGAATTGGCGAGCTGCAGCACCTTGACCGACAGCGCGGTGTCGGTGCTGACGATCTGGGCGACGTCGGCGGCATGGACATTGGGCTGCGCGATCGCCGCCGACAGCGCCTGGAAGGTCTGCGGGGTGGCCGGCAGCGCCTTGAGGTTGCCGATCAGCTCGTGGATGGCCGGATGCTGCAGGATATCGCGCAGCGAGCAGATGCGTTCCAGCACGTCGCACAGATTCTCGACATTGCAGGGCTTGCTCAGGAACTGATGCGTGACCGGTTGCGCGCGCAGGAAGGCATCGTCGTCCAGATTGTCCGACAGGCACAGCCGCACCAGGTTCGGATAGCAGTCGCGCACCTGCGCCAGCAGCTGCGGTCCGTCCATCGCCGGTCCGCCGATATCGCTGACGATGGCGTCGTAGGGATTCTGCGCCAGTGTCGATAGTGCCGCCGCGGGCGAGGCCGCCGCCGCCGTGTCCCACTGCGGCCGCAGCTGCCGCAGCGCTTGCTGCAGCTGTGCCAGGGCCGCCGGCGCGGCATCCACCAGCAACACGCGTCTCATGCGGCGCGCTCCTGCGACGCTTCACGTCGGCAATCGAACGGCAGGCGCAGGTGAAATACCGTGCCCTTGCCGAGCTGGCTGTCGCACTCGATGGCACCCCCGTGGCGCTTGACGATGATGTTGTGCGAGATCGCCAGACCCTGGCCGGTGCCGCGACCGACTTCCTTGGTGGTGAAGAACGGCTCGAAGATCCGATGGCGGATGTTCTCGGCGATGCCGCCGCCGGAATCGCCGACCGCGATCACCACCGCATCGCCGTCGATGCGCGTCGATACCGTGATCACCCCCTTGTTGCCAGTGCCGGCCACGACGTCGGCGATCGCATGCGAGGCATTGACCAGCAGATTCAGCATCACCTGGTTCAGTTCGCCGGCATGGCAGCGCACCGGGGGCAACGGCGCCAGGTCGGTTTCAACCTCGGCCACGTACTTGTACTCCGCGCGCGCCACCACCAGCGCGTTGCGGATCACGTGATTCAGATCGACCTCGGACATCTCGGGCCGGTCGGGGTGCGCCAGCTCACGCATCGATCGGACGATTTCGGCGACTCGTTTCAAGCCATCCAGCGAGCGCTCGAGAGCCTTCGGCAGCTGCTGCGCAAGATAGGGCAGGTCGGCACTCATCGCCGCGACGGCGGCGACGTTGCCGGAGTCGGCCGCGGCCATCGCGCGCAGGCGGTCGGTAACATGTAGCAGCTCGTGCACCGCGTCCCTGATGAAATAGACGCTGTCGTTGACGAACTGCACCGGGGTGTTGATTTCGTGCGCCACGCCGGCGGCAAGTTTGCCCACGGATTCGAGCCGTTCCGCGGCGGCAAGCCGGATCTCGGCCTCCTTGCGCTCGGTCACATCCAGGTGCACGCCGGCCACGCGCTGCGGCTCTCCGAGCTCGTTGGTGGCGACGGTGCGGCCGCAGCAATGAATCCAGCGCCAGCTCCCGTCCTTGCTGCGCATGCGGTATTCGATGCGAAATTCGGTCTGCGCCGCGCTGCGGTTTTGCAGCACCGTCAGTGCCGGCAGCAGATCGTCCGGGTGCAGCAGCTCGCGCCACACGTCGTAGCTGCGGTTCAGCTCGTTCGGTTCATATCCGAGCATGGTCCACCAGCGATCATTGAGCCAGGCGTCGCCGGTCTGCAGATTCACGTCCCACAAGCCGAGATTGGCGCTGCTGGTTGCCACCGCGAGCCGGTCCTCGAGCGTGCGCAGCGCTTTGTGCGCGTTGACGATATCGGTAACGTCGCGTCCTTCCGACAGGATCCACACCACCTCACCCTCGTCGTCGAATACCGGCAGCAGCGAGAAATCCACGATGCGCACCGAGCCACGCGTGTGTTCGGTCTGGTACTGGAAGCGCACGAACTCGCCGCGACCGGCGCGCTCGATACCGTCGCGCAGGCGTGCGATCTCGGCCGCCGGGTGCTGGGTCCAGAAGGGCGTGTCCCAGAACGGCTTGCCGACGGCGTCGTTGAGCGTGACGCCGGCGGCCTTGAGCGCGGTGCGGTTGCTCTCGAGCAGCACGCCGTCGCGCGACAGCAGCCCGGCAAACTGATAGGTGTAGTCGAACACGGTGCGCAGGCGCTCCAGCCGCTGCTGCAGCCGGAACTGTTCTTCGCGCTCGACCGTGATGTCGAGCAATACGCCGCTGACGCGAATGGCCGCATCGCTGCTGTCACGCTCGATGCAGCCGATCTCGAGCAGCCAGGCCCAGCTGCCATCGCGGCGCTGCGCGCGGTATTCGCTCTTGTAGCCGCTGCCCACGCCCTGGATATGGCGTGCACGCGCGGTGTGTACCGCAATGCGCTCGTCGGGGTGCAGCAGCGCGTCCCAGCATTCGGCGCTGCCACCGAGGGCTTCGGGCGCGTAGCCCATCATGCGCGCGCGTGCCGGACTCGAACTCAGTTCGCCGGTGCGCAGATCCAGGCACCAGGTGGCCGGACCACTGTAGGACAGTCCCTGCATGCTTCCAGCTGCCTCGTACTGCATGCGGTAGATATCGGCCCTGACAGGCCGGACTTGAGCATTTCGAGGGACCCCGGGCGCTGCAAGTGCTCAATTCGCTTCGGAAAACCCGGCCTGAGAATCGTACCGTGACGTGCTACCCTGAAAGCGTGAAATACGTCGGATTTGGCAATGCATTGGCCCGTTATGGTCAACGCGGCGGCGCGCGTAACTGCTCGGCTGCGCCTGCCGCGCCGTGCGCGCTGGCCTCGCCGCCAGCGCTGGCGATGCTGTCAGTGCTGCTGCTGGCCGGCACTGCGCCGGCTAAGGCTACGACCTACCCGCTCGCCACGCCCGATGTAGCCGTGGTCGGCGAGGATCAGAGCGTGCAGACCGTCTATGAGGACACGCTGTACGATCTGGCGCGCAAATTCAGCCTCGGCTCCGAGGAGGTCATACGCGTCAATCCGGGTGTCGACCCGTGGCTGCCGGGTGCCGACAAGCAGGTCATCATTCCAGGCCGACATATTCTGCCGCCCGGGCCGCACGAGGGCATCGTCGTCAATCTGCCCGAGCACCGGCTCTACTACTACCCGAAGGTGCAGCGCGGCCAGCCGCCTCAGGTCATCAGCTACCCGGTCAGCATCGGCAAGATGGACTGGCACACGCCAATCGGCCTGACCCGCGTGATCGCCAAGGAGAAGAATCCGGTCTGGTACCCGCCCGAATCGGTGCGCAAGGAACACGCCGCCGCGGGTGATCCGCTGCCGACGCGCGTGCCGTCGGGGCCCGATAATCCGCTCGGCCTGTTTGCCATGCGGCTCGCGGCCGGCAACGGCACCTACATGATTCACGGCACCAACAATCCGATCGCGGTTGGGCTGCCGGTGACCCACGGCTGCATTCGCATGTACCCGGAAGATGTCGCACAGCTGTTCCCGATGATTGCGGTCGGCGCACCGGTACGTATCATCAACCAGCCGGTGAAGGTGGCCTGGGTGAACGGGGAGCTGCTGCTCGAGGCGCATCCGCCGGTCGACGCCGAAGGTCAGAGCTTTGAGCCGGATGTCGACCAGTTTGCCGAACTGTTGCGTGCCGCGGTCGGTGACAGCACTGTGGCCATTCACTGGGACTACGCGCGCGAAGTGCTGCAGAAGGCCGATGGAGTGCTGGCAACCGTCGGCCTGGAAGCCGACCTGTCGGCACTTAATTCCGACGGCAGCGCCGCCCAGTAGCGTCCATGCACACCGGCCGGCACTGCCGCCCGCCCGGCCTGCCGAAAGCAGATTATGGCAAACATTGGCCGCGCGGCAGTGTGGCCGCAGCGCCGCTGCTGCGGCGCCGGCGTTGAACATTCGCTGCAGCCGGCTGGTCTATGTGGTACAGGTCCGCAATACCGCGGAGAGTTGAACCGCAGCGCAAATCAGCTATAGTTCGCTGCCTGCATAGCGCCTATAAGTGCGTAAGTATTTGATATCTTTGACATTTTGTTAGCGAAAATACGATGTCTGAACGCGATAACGAGAGCTTCGATCTGGACGAGGAATTCATTGTCGAGTCCGAGGACAGCACCGATTACGACGGTCTGCTGGCCCGCGTCGACAAACGCGTGCGCGCGCAGGGTAAGCGCGGCAAGGCCGCCTGGAGCCGCCTGGAAGAGGTGCTGGCGGACCGCAAACTCGAAAAAGACCTGCGCGACGTGTTCGACGACGAAGACGTTTGATTGCGCTTGCCCTGGCGGCCACGCCGCCTGCACGCCCGGGCATTAGATAGGGCGGCTGCTTCACACACGGAAAGTCTATGGCGCCACGCGGCGGGTCTCCCTGGGTCGTGCTCAAGTTCGGCGGCACGAGCGTTTCCTCTCTCGATAACTGGCGCAATATTGCCGCGGTGGTACGCGCAAGGCTGGCGCAGCGGGCGCGCGTGCTGGTGGTGCACTCCGCGGTGAGCGGCGTCACCGACCGGCTGGAGAAACTGCTGGCAGCCGCGCTCGGCGCCGCCCACGAGCCGGTGCTGGCCGCGATCGAGGAGCGCCATCGTGCGCTCGCCGATGAACTCGGCATCGGCGTCAGCGCCGAACTCGAAGGCTACTTTGCGCTGCTGCGCCAGATGGCCTCCGGAATCGCGCTGATGAGCGAAGTCAGCGACCGAACACGCGCGCGCGTGCTGGCCAGCGGCGAACTGATGGCCACCGAACTGGGCGCGCGCTTTCTCAATGCGCAGGGTATCGAGGCCAGTTGGTGGGATGCGCGTACCGGACTTACGGCTCAGGCGCGTCCGGCCGCCTCGGCGCGCGCCAATTTTCTGTCGGCGACCTGCGAGTTCGCGCCGGACGTGGCGCTGCAGCGGCAACTGGCCGCATGTCCGGGCGTGGTCGTGACCCAGGGTTTCATCGCCAGCGACGGCGCCGGCGATACGGTCCTGCTCGGTCGCGGCGGTTCGGACACCTCGGCGGCTTACCTTGCCGCCAAACTCGCCGCACAACAACTGGAAATCTGGACCGACGTGCCCGGGCTGTTCAGCGCCAATCCGCGCCACACGCCGCAGGCGCGCCTGTTGCGCTCGCTGCACTACGACGAGGCGCAGGAGATTGCCAGCAGCGGCGCCAAGGTGCTGCACCCGCGCTGCATCCTGCCGGCCAAATCGCAGCGCATTCCGATCGTGGTGTACGCAACGCAATGCCCGCAGATCGAAGGCACGCACATCAGCGCCGACGGCGGCGATGGCGCCGCGCAGGTCAAGGCGGTGTGCATGAAGAAAGGCATCACACTGGTGTCGCTCGACAGCCCCGGCATGTGGCACGAGGTCGGCTTTCTCGCCGATGCGTTCCAGGTGTTCAAGCGTCACGGCCTGTCGGTGGATCTGATCTCCACTTCCGAGACCAACGTCACGGTGTCGCTCGATCCGGCCGCGAACTCGCTCGACCCGCAGGTGATCGAGAAGCTGTCGGCCGATCTGTCACAGCTGTGCCGTGCGCAGGTGATCGGCCCATGCGCTTCGGTGAGCCTGGTCGGCCGCAACATCCGCGGCATCCTGCACCGGCTGGGTGAGGCGTTCGAGCTGTTTGCCGAGCAGCGCATCTATCTGGTGAGCCAGGCGGCCAACGACCTCAACTTCACCTTTGTGGTGGATGAGGACCAGGGCGATCGGCTGGTGAACGAATTGCACGATCGACTGATCGTGCCGGTGCGCGAGGGCACCATCCTGGGCCCGACGTGGCAACAGCTGTTCGCCCCACCGGCGCAGGCGCGGACCCCGGCCGCGACCTGGTGGCGCCGGCGGCGCGATGCACTGCTGGCGCTGGCTGCCAGTCATGATTGCGCCTACGTCTACGATCCGCAGGAGCTGCGCAGCGCCGCCGCGGCGCTGCAGCGCCTCGAGTCGGTCGACCGCGTGTTGTATGCGGTGAAAGCCAATCCGAACGCACAGCTGCTGCGGCTGCTGGCGGTCGAGGGCCTGGGCTTCGAGTGCGTCTCCCCCGGCGAGGTCGAGCACGTACTCGCGAGCGTGCCCGGCCTGGATCGCGCCCGGATCCAGTTCACGCCGAATTTCGCCGCCCGTGCCGAGTATGCCTGGGCGCTCGAACAGAACATCCGGCTTACGATCGATAACCTGTACATCCTGCGCGAATGGGGCGAGCTGTTCCGCGGCCAGCGGGTATTCGTGCGTGTCGATACCGGTACCGGCCGCGGGCACCATCATCACGTGCGCACCGCAGGCGCACACGCCAAGTTCGGTGTGCCGATGGGGCAGATCGATGAACTCAGGCTGCTGACCGAGCGCTACGGCGTGATGGTGGTCGGACTGCATGCGCATTCCGGCAGCGGCATCTTCGATGCCGACAACTGGGCGGAAGTGGCGACGCGGTTGCTCGATCTGGCGCAGCCATTCCCGCACCTGCACACCATCGATGTGGGCGGCGGACTAGGGGTACCCGACGGGCACGACCAGCTCGGACTTGACCTGGCACAGCTCGATACTGCACTGCTCGCGGTGCGGCAGAATCGACCCGGGATCGCGGTGTGGATCGAGCCGGGGCGCTACCTGGTGGCCGCGGCCGGCGCGCTCATTGCGCGCGTGACGCAGACCAAGTCCAAGGATGACGTGCGTTACGTCGGTATCGCTACCGGCATGAACTCGCTGATCCGCCCGGCGCTCTACGGAGCGTGGCACGAGATCGTCAACCTGACGCGGCTGGATGAGCCGGCCACGGAGATCGTGAACGTGGTCGGACCGATCTGCGAGAGCGCCGATTTCCTCGGACATGACCGGCTGCTGCCGCCGACGCGCGAGGGCGATGTGCTGCTGATCGCCAATGCCGGCGCCTATGGCCACGCCATGAGCTCGCGCTACAACCTGCGCGAACCGGCGCAGGAGTTCGTGCTGTGAAAGCTCGCCGAAGCGGCGCGGGCTAGGCGTCGCCGTCCGTCTCGTGGCGCCGGCGCAGTTCCTCGATCACCGCCGCCAGCGGCAGGCTACGGCTGCGCAGCAGCACCAGCAGGTGATACAGCAGATCGGCGCATTCGCCGAGCAGCGCAGCATCGGATTCCCCGGCGCCCGCCAGCGCGACTTCCAGACCTTCCTCGCCCACCTTCTGTGCCACGCGGCGCACACCGCGGGCGTACAGGCGCGCCGTGTAGCTGCCCTCGGGAGCCTCAGCGATGCGCTGCGCGATCAGCTGTTCCAGCTCCAGCAGGAAACTCAGCGGCGCGGCGGCCGTGAGCGGCTCGGCGCCGAAGCAGCTGGCGCTGCCGGTGTGACACACCGCACCCGCCGGCAGTGCGATGACCAGCAGCGTGTCGGCGTCGCAGTCCGAACGAACGTCGATCAGTTGCAGGATATTGCCGGAGCTCTCGCCTTTCTCCCATAGGCGCTGCTTCGAGCGACTGAAGAACACCACGCGGCCGCGCGCCAGCGTCGCCGCCAGCGCCGCGCGATTCATATAGCCGAGCATCAGCACGCGGCCACTGCCGGCATGCTGCACGATCGCGGGTACCAGGCCGTCGGTCTTGTTCCAGTCGATGCGCTCAATGTCCGCCGGCGTGAAGTTCACAGTCGCACCTCGATGCCCTGGTCATGCAGTGCACGTTTCAGTTGCGGAATCAGGATTGCGCCGCTGTGAAACACGCTCGCGGCCAGCGTGGCGTCTACCAGTGCGTCGCGGAACGCAGTGGTGAAATGCTCGGGTGCGCCGGCGCCGCCGGAGGCGACCAGCGGCACGGAACACAGCGCGCGCACGCGGCGCAGCTGTTCGATGTCGTAACCGTGACGGGTGCCGTCCGACGCCATGCAATTGAGAACGATCTCACCGGCGCCGCGCCGCTGCACTTCGCTCACCCAGGCCAGCGTGTCGCGCCGGCTGTCGCGGCTGCGGGTGGGATCGCCGGTGAATTGATAGACCCGGTAGCCTTCGGCGGTGGTCTGACTGTCGATGCCGACGACCACGCACTGCGATCCGAAGCGTTCACTGAGCTGATTTATCAGCTGCGGATGCTGCAGCGCCGGGGAATTGACCGAGATCTTCTCCGCACCGGCATTGAGCACCTGCTCGGCGTCCTCCACTGAGCTGATGCCGCCGGCAACGCAGAACGGTATGTCGAGCACGCGGGCGACACGCCTGACCCAGGCGCGGTCGACCGAGCGGCCTTCGGGGCTGGCGGTAATGTCATAGAACACCAGTTCGTCCGCACCCTGATCGCGATACCGGCCGGCGAGCTCGAGGATATCGCCGACCACGCGATGATCGCGAAAGCGCACACCCTTGACCACCTGGCCGTCGCGCACGTCGAGGCAGGGGATTATGCGTTTGGCAAGTATGGCAGTAACTCCTCGACCGAAATGCGCTCCTCGAGCAGCGCCTTGCCGCTGATGGCGGCCGGCACGCCGTGCGCGGCCAGCGCCGCCAGGTCGGCGCCGCTGCTGATGCCGCCGGACGCCTGCCACTGAATCTGCGGGAAGCGCTGCAGCGCTTCGCGGTACAGCGCCAGGTTGGGGCCGGCCAGCGCGCCGTCGCGATCGATGTCGGTACACAAAACGTGCCTCAGGCCGCCATCGTAAAATGCCGCCACCGCGTCCCACAGCGACAGTGCGGTCGGATGCTGCCAGCCACGCGTGTGCACGCGCGGCACCGCCTGCGCGTCCAGCCGCACATCGAACGCCAGGCAGATGCGCTCGGCGCCGAAGCTGTGCAGCCAGCCCGCCACCTGCTCGGGCTGCTCCACCGCCGCGCTGCCGATGACCACGCGTGCGACGCCGCGCGTGAGCAGATCATCGATCGCGGCGCGGTCGCGCAGCCCGCCGCCGACCTGCAGGCCGACCGCGCGCTGGGTGGCGAGCTGGTGGATCAGGCGGCGATTGCCCAGCATGCCGTCACGGGCGCCGTCCAGATCGACGACGTGCAGCCAGCGCGCACCGAGCCGCTGGTAACGCGACAGCAGCTCATGCGCACCGAATTGGTAGCACGTCTCGGCTGCGAAGTCGCCCTTGAGCAGACGCACGCACTGACCGCCGCGCAGATCGATCGAGGGAATCAGCAGCAATCGCGCGCCCTCTATAGCGTGAGAAAATTACGCAGGATGCGCGCGCCGGCCGCGGCCGAGCGTTCGGGATGAAACTGTACGCCACGGAAGTTTTCCTGCCGTATCACCGCGGCCATCGCGCGGCCGTAACGTACCGTTGCCAGCGTGCTGGCGGCGACCGCAGCCGCGTAGCTGTGTACGAAGTAGAGGTAACTGGCGGCCTCGATGCCCTGAAGCAGCGGATCCGCGCCGATCTGATCGAGCGTATTCCAGCCCATGTGCGGCACCGGCATGTCGGGCGCGGCTATCAGGCGTTCAACGCGGCCGCCCAGCACCCCGAGGCAGCTGGTGTCGCCTTCGGCTGAATGCTCGAACAGCAGTTGCATCCCGAGGCAGATACCGAGCAGCGGAACCTGCAGCCGCGGAATCAGCCGATCCAGTCCCGTGGCGCGCAGCCGGCGCATCGCATCGGCCGCGGCGCCGACGCCCGGCAGCAGCACGCGCGGCGCAGCGGCAATCACCGCCGGGTCGTTGCTGACGATCGAGCGCGCGCCGATGCGGTCGAGCGCGAACTGCAGCGAGGCCAGGTTGGCGCCGCCGCTGTCGATGATCGCCACATCCACGCCGCCGCTCATGACGCGCCAGGGCTCACAACGCGCCCTTGGTGCTCGGCAGATCGTAGCCGTCGCGGCGCAGCGCCGGCCGCAGGGCGCGGCCGACGCCCTTGAAGCACGCTTCGATCATGTGATGCGTGTTCTCGCCGCGCACCGACAGGTGCAGCGCCGCGCCGAGGCTCTGCGCCAGCGAGCGAAAGAAATGCGGCACCAGTTCGCTCGGCAGCTCCCCGACCTGTTCGCGGCCGAACTGTCCTTCAAACACGAAGTACGGTCGGCCGGACAGGTCGAGCGCGACCTGCGCTTCGCTCTCATCCATTGCCAGCAGAAAGCCGTAGCGGCCGATGCCGGCCTTGTCGCCCAGCGCCTGCCGCAGCGCCTGGCCCAGGCCGAGCGCACAATCCTCGACCGTGTGATGCTCGTCGATGTGCAGATCGCCGCGGCAGCTCAGCTGCAGCGCAAAGCCGCCGTGCCGGGCGAGCTGTTCGAGCATGTGATCGAAGAATCCGATGCCGGTGGCGATGCGGCACTCGGCGCTGCTGTCGAGCTCGAGCGAAAGCGTGATGTCGGTTTCACGCGTTTTGCGCGACAGCTGCGCGCGCCGCGCCAGCAGCGTGTGCGTGATTGCCGGCCAGCTGTGCGGCGCGCCGGACTTGGCGTCGGCGCTGACCAGCAGGCCGCGGATCCCAAGATCACGCGCGAATTCCAGGTCGGTGTCGCGGTCACCGATCATGGCGCTGCGCTCACGGTCAATCGGCTGCGCCGCCAGGTACTCGGTCACCAGCCCGGTGCGCGGCTTGCGGCACCGGCAGTGCTCGTGCGCCAGATGCGGGCAGATGAACACCTGGTCGAACTCGATGCCTTGTGAGGCCAGCAGGTGCAGCAGAAAGGCCTGGACCTGCTCGAACCGCTCACGCGGATAACGCTCGCTGCCGAGCCCGTCCTGATTGCTGACCATCACCAGCCGGTAGCCGGCGCGCCGCAGCTCACCCAGCGCGGCGAATACGCCCGGTAGCAGGCGCAGCTTGTCCAGACGATCCACCTGGTTGTCGGGCGGCTCCTCGATCAGCGTGCCGTCGCGGTCCACGAACAGCACCGGTGGCGGGCGTTTTGCAGACTCGCTCATGGCAGGTTTCGCAGGCTCGCCAGCAGCCGATCGTTCTGCTCGGTGGTGCCGATACTGATACGCAGCGCGCGCGCCAGCCCGGGGGCGGCGCGCAGGTCGCGCACCAGCAGTCCGGCGGCGTGCGAGCGCTGCAATGCGGCCGCGGCATCCTGGAATTCCACCAGCAGGAAATTGGCGTCGCTGGGCCAGACCTTGAGCACGCCGCGGCTTTCGGCCAGCGCAGCGGCGACGCGCACACGTTCGGCCCTGAGCAGCGCGGCACGGCCGCGCGACTGCTCGAGCGCGGCGGATTCGAGCGAGCGCAACACGGCTTCGATGGTCAATTGCGTGACCGCGTAGGGTTGAATGACCTTGCGCAGCAGCGCTACCACTGCCGCATGTCCCAGCAACGCCCCGCAGCGCGCCCCGGCCAGGCCGTGCGCCTTGGACAAGGTGCGCAGCACCACCATGCCGGGATGGTCGGCGATGCCGGCGGTGAGTGAAGGTGCGTCCGCGAACTCGACATAGGCCTCATCGACCACCACCAGCGCGCGGCCTTCCAGCGCGCGCGCCAGTCCGAGTATCGCCCGGCTGTCGAGACGGTTGCCGGTGGGATTATTGGGCGAACACAAGAACACCAGCTTGACGCCCGGCGTGCAGCGTTCGAGCAGCGCCTGTGGGTCGAAGCCATAGCCAGCGTCGCGTTGCAGCGGCACTTCCAGCACGCTCGCGCCCTGAATGCGCGCCGCTACAGCGTACATGCCGAAAGTGGGCGGACAGATGATCACTGCGTCCTTGCCGGCGCGGCAGTAGCTGCGGATCAGAAGATCGATCAATTCGTCGCTGCCACGGCCGGCGAGCAGCATGTCCGCCCCGACGCCATAGAAGCGGGCCAGCGCCGCGGTCAGCTGCTGCGGATGCGGCTCTGGGTAGCGGTTGAGGCCGGCGATCGAGCTGTCGCCCTGGGCCCGCCATGGAAGTTCATTCGCATGCAGGCGGATCAGGCCAGGCTCCCACACCGCGTGCTCGTAGGCTTTCATGGCTCGTATCTCAGGCCGTGCGATTTCGGTGAGCCAGTTCATGCGGCACGTTCCCGGCGCAATGCCGCGAGCCGCAGCTCGACCGCCGCGGCGTGAGCGTCGAGTCCCTCGAGCCGCGCCAGCGTGCTGGCGGTCGGCCCCAGATCGGCGAGGCCCTCGGCAGTGAGTTCCTGCACCGTCATGCGCCGTGTGAAGTCGTGAACCGACAGACCGCTGTACGCGCGCGCGTAGCCGTAGGTGGGCAGCACGTGATTGGTGCCGGAGCAGTAGTCGCCCATCGGTTCGGGCGACCAGCTGCCGAGAAACACCGAGCCCGCGTGCTGCACACGCTCCAGCAGCGCGCGCGGATCGCGCGTCTGGATGATCAGGTGTTCGGGCGCGTAGCTGTCCGACACAGCGAGCGCTTCATCCAGGCCCGGCACGACCAGGATGCGCGAGTTCGCCATGGACTGCTGCAGGATCGTGCGTCGTGACAGGCTTCGCAGTTGCTCGCGTAGCGCCTCGGCGACCTGGATCGCGAGCTTGGCACTGGTGGTGATCAGCAGCGCCTGTGACATCGGATCGTGCTCGGCCTGAGCCAGCAGGTCGGCGGCGACGAATTCGGCGCGCGCGCTGTCATCGGCAATCACCAGCACTTCGGATGGGCCCGCGGGCAGGTCGAACGCCGCTCCGGCGGCATCGGCGGCCACCAGTTGCTTGGCGGCGGTCACCCAGGCATTGCCCGGACCGAATATCTTGGCGACCTTGGGTACCCCGGCGCTGCCATAGGCCATGGCGGCAATGGCCTGTGCGCCGCCGATCTTGAACACCAGCCCGATGCCGCACAGCTGCGCGGCCACCAGCACGGCGGGGTTGGCAAAGCCGCTGCGCTGCGGCGGCGTGCACAGCACGCGCAGGGCGCAGCCGGCGATGCGGGCTGGCACCGCCAGCATGATGACGGTGGAAGGCAACGGCGCGCCACCGGCCGGCACGTACAGTCCGACGGCGCCGATCGGACGCACGAGCCGTTCGCAGCGTACGCCGGGCTGTACTTCCAGCGACAGCTCGGCGGGCATGCCGGCGCGGTGAAAGCAGTCGACGTTGGCGATCGCCTTTTCCAGCGCGGCCAGCTGATCGGGCGTCAGCTGCGCGCGCGCCGCATCGAACTCGGCGGCACTGACGCGGAAATCAGACGGCACCACGCCATCGAATTCAAGCGCGCAGCGGCGTATGGCGGCGTCGCCTTCGCTGCGAACGGCATCGATGATGGCCTGCGCCTGCTGCAGTATGCGCGGCTGCAGCGCGGCGGCGGGACGTGCCAGAGCGGCGCGGCGGCCCTCGACATCGAGCTGTTGCCAGTCGAGTATCTGCATCGGTTCAGGCCAGCATCTTCTCGACCGGCAGCACCAGCAGCGCGCTGGCACCGGCCTTCTTCAGACTCTCGAGCGTCTCCCAGAACACGTTCTCGCGGCACACGGCATGCACCGCGACCCGATCGGGCGAACCCTCGAGCGGAATGATCGTTGGCGACTCGCTCCCGGGGAGCAGGCGCCGGATGGCGGGCAGCGCCGAGCGCGGCGCATGCAGCATGATGTACTTGCTCTCCTTCACCTGTTGCACGCCCTCGACGCGCAGCAGCAGCCGTTCGACCCATTCGTTCTTTTCGATCGATAGCGGCACCGGGGTGCGAATCAGCACCGCGTGGCTCTCCAATACGGTCTCCACTTCGCGCAGGTGATTGGCCTGCAGCGTCGAGCCGGTGGAGACCAGATCGCAGATGGCATCGGCGCGGCCCAGACGCGGTGCGATTTCCACGGCGCCGGACAGGATGACGATCTGGGCCTGGATATGGCGCTGCTGCAGGAACACACCGAGCAGGTGCGGGTAGGTGGTGGCGATGCGCTTGCCCTGCAGTGATTGCGGGCCGTCATAGGCGTGCTCGACCGGCACCGCGAGCGACAGCCGGCAGCGACCGAAGTCGAGCGTGCGCAAGGCCTCGAAGCGGGCCGGGGAGCCACGGGCGGCCAGTTCCAGGCGCTTTTCTTCCAGTACGTTCAGCCCCACCAGTCCCAGATCGCAGACGTCCTCCTGCACCAGGTCCGGAATGTCGTCGTCACGCACGAACAGCACATCGAGCGGCATGTTCTCGCCGTAGCCCATGAGCTGATCCTTGCCGCGCGATAGTTTGAGCCCGCAGCGCGTCAGCAGATCCACCGAAGGGTCGGTGAGCCGGCCGGACTTCTGCACCGCAAGCTTGATGCGCGCCTCCTTATCCATGCTGCGACCCGTCAATGCGCTGCGCCGCCAGGGCATATCCGCCATTGCCCTGGGCCAGGTAGCGCGCCACCCGGCCGATGGTGGTGACGCTGACGCCGGTCTGACGGTGAATCTCGCGGTACGGCAGCCCGCGCCGCAGACACTCGACCACGGCCCATCGGTCGGCCATCGCCTGCAGTTCCGCCGGTGTGCACAGGTCGCGCAGGAAGGCGCGGCATTCCTCGACGCTGCGCAGCGTGACCAGAGCCGCCACCAGGTTGCGCTCAGCCAGGGCTTCCTGGCGCGCGGATAATTGGCGGTGAGATTTCATTCCTTTCGCGCCGGCTGGATCCGGCTTCCAATGTATTAACGTGTTAGTACACTATCATATTAATACAGGCGCGGCAAGCCGCGCGCCGGTGGCGCCGGGCGCTGCCAGCCCCACCCAGCGCCGTGCGGCGGGCGCTTGACCCTCAAGGAGGCCGCCTCTAGACTGATCCGCACTCATCGAGACCGGCTGAGGGAAAGGCCCTTAGACGCCGGGGCAACCGTCGGACTTCCGACATGGTGCCAACTCCTGCGGCCCATAGCGCAAGCTGTGGCCGATAGATGAGGGCCGACAAAGGAGCGCCGCGATGCATATCCGCCGGCGCGAAACTGTCCAGGCGAGCGGTCCGCAGGAGTGCCCCGATGCACGACGACAGGCACTGCGGAGCGTTAGTTGAGCTTGGCCCCACAGCATGAGAATTTGACCGGCGCTGATCCCGAAGCTGCCTCGGCTGAGGCGGTTGCCGGAGTCCTGCAGCTGCCCGGTCGGCTGGCGCTGCATCACGGCGGCAGCCTCGACCAGCCCACCCTGGGCTGGCGGCTCGCCGGCACACCCGGCGCCCCGGTAGTGGTCGCGCTGGGCGGCATCTCGGCGCACCGCCGTGTGTTCGATGCCGAACAGCCGCGCGCCGGCTGGTGGAGCGAGATCGCCGGGCCCGGGCGCGCGCTCGACAGCACGCGGGTGCGCGTGCTCGGCATCGACTATCTGGGCGGCAGCGGCGAATCCACCGCGCCGACCGCTGGTGGCGTGTTTCCCAGCCTGTCGAGCTACGACCAGGCCGAGGCACTGCTGCGGCTGCTCGATCATCTGAAGATTGCGCGGCTGCGCGCCATCGTCGGGGCTTCCTATGGCGGCATGGTGGCGCTGGCATTCGCCGAGCGTTTCGCCGATCGGGTGGAGCAGTTGCTGGTGATCAGCGCCGCGGATCGTGCCCATCCCATGGCCACGGCGTGGCGCAGCGTGCAGCGGCGCATGCTGCGCTTCGCGCTCGCCGCCGGCCACGCCGTCGAGGGCATGGAGCTGGCGCGTGCGCTGGCCATGGCCACCTACCGCAGCCCGGAGGAGTTTGCCGCGCGCTTCGGGCATCCGCCGCGGCAGATCGAGGGTCGATTCGTATTCCCGGTCGAGGAATACCTGTTCGCGCGCGGGCGCGACTATGCGGCGCGCTATCGGGCCGAATCATTTCTTTGCCTGTCGGAGTCGATCGATCTGCATGCCATCGACGCCGGCCGCGTTGCCACGCCGACCACGGTGGTGGCGGTGCGAGAAGACCAGCTGGTGCCGATCGGCGACATGCGCGCGCTGGCCGGGCGCCTGCCCCATGCCCGCCTGCATGAGCTGTCATCGCCGCACGGTCACGATACCTTTCTCAAGGAGGCCGCAGCACTGCGGCCGCTTTTTGCGACCTTGTACGGAGATGCATTGCAGTGAGTGATCGAGCCGACGCGACCACGCGCGCGGTGCGCGCGGGCCTGGAATCCGACGACGTCACAGGCGCGGTGGTGCCCCCTATTCATCTGAGTGCGACCTATGCTTTTCGCGGCTACGGCCAGAAGCGCGCCTACGATTATTCCCGCTCCGGCAATCCAACCCGCGATCTGCTGGGCGCGGCGCTGGCCGATCTTGAAGGCGGCGCCGGGGCGGTGATCACTGCCACCGGCATGGCGGCGGTGACGCTGTGCCTGCAGCTGCTGCCCGCGCGCGCGCGCCTGGTGGCACCGCACGATTGCTACGGCGGCACCTATCGGCTGTTCGACGCGCTGCATCGGCGCGGCGATCTGCAGGTCGAGTTCGTGAACTTCGGTGACGAGTCGGCGTTGCGCGCGGCACTGTCGCAACCGGCCGCGATGCTGTGGGTCGAGACGCCGAGCAATCCACTGCTGCGACTGACCGACATCGCGGCGGTATCGAAGCTGGCCCGGGCGGCGGGCGCGCTGGTGGCGGTGGATAACACGTTCCTGTCACCCAGCTGGCAGCAGCCGTTGAACCTGGGCGCCGATCTGGTGGTGCATTCGACCACCAAGTACATCAATGGGCACAGCGACGTGGTCGGCGGGGCGGTAATCGCCGCGCGCCAGGAGCTGAACGAGCAGCTGTGCTGGTGGGCCAACTGCCTGGGGTTAACCGGCTCGGCCTTCGACAGCTATCTGACGCTGCGCGGCCTGCGTACCCTGAACGCGCGGCTGGCGATTCATGGGCGCAATGCACTGGAGCTGGCGGGTTGGCTGGTCACACAGCCTCGGGTGTCGCAGGTATTTTATCCTGGCCTGCCGACGCATCCCGGGCATGACATCGCGCTGCGCCAGCAGTCCGGTTTCGGCGCCATTGTGACCTTTGAACTGGCCGGCGGTATTCCGGCCGTCAAGGCGTTCGTCGCGGGCCTCAAGTATTTCTCCCTGGCCGAGTCGCTGGGGGGCGTGGAGAGTCTGGTGGCGCATCCGGCATCGATGACCCACGCCGCGATGCAGGAACCGGCACGCCGCGCCGCCGGCCTGACCGATGGCTTGCTGCGACTGTCAGTGGGCATCGAGGCGGTGGAAGACCTGCGCTCCGACCTGGCAGCCGGCCTGGCGCGCTGCGGCTAATTCGCGGCGCCTGGCGCGTGTGCCGCCACGCCCGATACAACCAAACGGCACCCAGGTGCGGGCTTAAGCTGCAGCAGCGTGTCAGCGCCAGTGTCGCTGAAGCGTTATGCTCGTATCGTTCGACCGGCTGTCTTCCGACAGCGTGAGGTGGTGCATGTTCAATCGACGCAGGCAGCGATGGCCCATACGTCTGGTGTGCGCCGCGGTGCTGGCCAGCAGCGTCGCGCTCGCGGCGGGCGCCGCGGATAGTCCGGGCGCTGCGCCCCAAGGCGAGTCGGTGGCGCCACAGCCGGGCCGCTGGCAACCGCATTCCTATGATTTTCATTTCATGGGCTTTACCTCGACCTATTCGTGTGACGGGCTGGCCGACAAGCTGCAGTTGCTGCTGCGTTTGGCGGGGGCAAGCCCGGACGCCAGGGTGATGCCGCTGTGCGTGCGCGGCTCCGGCGTGCCCGACAAGCTGGCGCAGGCCAGCGTGAAGTTTTCGACGCTGCAGCCGGCGGACGCGAGCGCAGCGGGCGCTGCGGCGGCTGCGGCGGCTGCGCCCACGAGCGTGGATGGGGTCTGGCGCCATGTCGAGCTGGCACCACGGCGCCCGTTCGAGCTTGGGCCCGGTGACTGCGAGCTGGTCGAACAGTTTCGCGACACGCTGCTGCCGATGTTTACCACGCGCAATGTGAACAACCAGGTCACCTGCGTGCCGCACCAGGAGAGCGGATCGAACTTCAGCCTCGGCTTCGATGTGTACGCACCGCCGCCGCCGCCGGCCAAGGGCACACCGGCCAAGGGCGCACCGGCCAAGGGCGCACCGGCCAAGGGCGCCTGACCTACAGCAGCTGCTCCCACAGTCGCCAGAAATGCTCGCGCAGCTTGCGCGCCAGCGGGCGTTGCTTCCAGCTCGCCAGATCGATGCCGGCAGCGTGCTCCAGGTCCTGCTGAAAATAGCGCTCCAGCTGCGCACCGGTCGCGGCGCTGATGACCACGGCGTCGACTTCGTCGTTGAACAGCACGCTGCGATGATCAAAGTTCGAAGAGCCGACGATCGACCAGACTCCGTCCACGACTACGGTCTTGGAGTGCAGGATGCCGTCGCTGCGCTCGTAGATCTTCACGCCGGCCTGCAGCAGATCCGAATAGTGCGACTGCTGCGCGGCCAGTGCCGCCGGCGAATCGCTGTGCGACGGCAGCAGCAACCGCACGTCGACGCCGCGCCGTGCGGCACGCGCCAGCGCACGCTTTTCCTGATGGGTCGGCACGAAATAAGCGGCGGTGACCCAGATGTGGGTGGCGGCGCTGCGGATGGCTGAGATCAGCGTCGCGTAATAGCGCGGTGTGAGTTGCCCGCCCTGGCTGCCGATCACACGCACCACTTCATCGCCGCGCGCAGTCAGCGCCTCCACCGAGGCGATCAGCTCGGCGGCAGTGCCGCCCTGACCGACCCAATGCTGTTCGAACAGCTGCTTGAGCTCGCGCACCGCCGGGCCCGCGATCTGCAGATCGACGTCATGCCAGCGCTCATGCGCCGGGGTGGCGGCGGCCGGGGCGGCTGCGCCACCGGGGGCGATGGCGGTGACCGCAGTGGCCGGGGCAAGCGGCGCTGTCGGCGCTGCCGGCGGTGTCGGCGCGGCTTTGCCGCCCGGGGCAC
>DATAJH010000003.1:0-13688 GCA_036262215.1 Steroidobacteraceae bacterium | reverse complement strand
TGTCACGCCCGCGGCGCGCGCCTCGCTCACGCGCCTCACTCGCGCGTGACCCGGCAGAAAAATGCCTTTAGATAGCGCGTTTCCTCGATCGCCGGGTGCACCGGGTGATCGAACGCCTGGCCGCCGCTGTAGATCACCTGCGCGAAGCGGCTGGTGTGGCGGGCCGCCGACTGGATCAGTCCCAGCAGTTCGTCGGCGCCCAGATGATACGAGCACGAGCAGCTCACCAGCAGCGCATCGCGCTCCAGCAGCCGCATCGCGATCTGATTGAGCTTGCGGTAGGCGGCCTGGCCACGCGGAATATCCTTCTTGCGTTTGATGAACGCCGGCGGGTCGAGCACGATGGCATCGTAGCGCTCGCCGCGCCGGACCAGCTCGTCGAGCACCTCGAATGCATCGCCGCGCTGGGTGCCGACGCTCACGCCGTTGGCGCTGGCGTTGCGCGCCGCCACGGCCAGGGCTGCCTCGGAGGAGTCAACGCACAGCGCCTCGCGCGCGCCGTGTGTCAGCGCCATGATGGCCCAGGCGCCGGCGTAGCTGCAGACATCCAGCACACGCGCGCCGGGCGAGATCAGTCGCCGCCATTGCTCGCGATTGCCGCTCTGGTCGTAGAACCAGCCGGTTTTCTGCCCCGCGGCCAGCGGGGCGCTGAACACCAGGCCGTTCTCCAGCACCTGCAGCTCCTCGGGTGCGCGTCCGATCGGTGTCAGCAGCTGCCGCGGCAGCTGCTCGAGTTCGCGCGCGCCGCCGTCGTTCTTCCAGACCAGCGTACTCGGCGCCAGCACAGTGCTGACCGCCGCTTCGATCTGCCCGCGCCACGCCTCCATGCCGACGGTGGCGATCTGGCCGACCACGACATCGCCGTAGCGATCCAGCACCAGACCCGGCAGGCCGTCGGACTCGCCGAATACCACGCGATAGTACGGCGCCGCGTAGATGCGCTCGCGCAGCGCCAGCGCCACCTTGAGCCGGTGTTCCAGCCATGATTGATCCGGTGGATGCACCGCACTTCGGCTCAGGATGCGGGCGCAGATCAGCGCATGCGGGTTGACATAAGCGTAGCCGAGGAACAGGTCACGATCGGACACCACCCGCGCCATCGCCCCGACGGCGAAATCGGTCAGCGGCGTGGCATCGTTGTCGATCTCGTTGGAGAACACCCACAGGTGTCCGGCGCGCAGCCGCCGGTCCTCGCCGCGCTTCAGGCGTAGCACCGGCAGCGCAGCGAGCGCGCCCGAGGTGCCGGATTCTTCGGCGACAACGGTCATCGGTGGGGGTGTCGATCCTTTATAGTGGCGCGCCATTTTACTGGAAATCAGCGCCCGGCCCATGGACAAACGCAGCGCGCAGTCAGCCAACCGGCTCGCCGATCAGACCAGCCCGTACCTGCGCCAGCACGCGCACAACCCGGTGGACTGGTATGCGTGGGGGCCCGAGGCGCTGGAGCGCGCCCGGCGCGAGCAGAAGCCGATCCTGCTGTCGATCGGCTACGCGGCCTGCCACTGGTGCCACGTCATGGCGCACGAATCGTTCGAGGATGAGGCCACCGCCGCCACCATGAACGAGCTGTATGTGTGCATCAAAGTCGATCGAGAAGAGCGCCCCGACCTGGATCGGCTGTACCAGCTCGCGCACCAGATGCTCACCGGCCGCGGTGGCGGCTGGCCGCTGACGATGTTCCTGCTGCACGACGACCAGCGGCCATTCTTCGGCGGCACCTATTTTCCGCCCGAAGCGCGTTTCGGCCTGCCCGGGTTCGGCGATGTGCTGCGCCAGGTCGCACGCTACTACCACGATCACCAGCAGCAGCTGCGGGCCCCGGCCGCGCAGATCGTCAGCGCCATCGAGGACCTCAATCCGCCACCGGCCACCGGCGCGACTCTCTCGTCCGAACCCCTGAGGGCATGCCGCGCGCGGCTGGAGCAGAGCTTCGATCGCGAATACGGCGGCTTTGGCGCGGCACCGAAATTCCCCCACGCCCCGGGACTGGCGCGTCTGCTGCGCGACTGGCACGCCAGCGCGCACGACGACGTACCCGACATGCAGGCGCTCTACATGACGACGCTGAGCCTGACGCGCATGGCGGAAGGCGGCCTGTTCGACCAGCTCGGCGGCGGCTTCTGCCGCTATTCGGTGGATGCGCGCTGGGAAATCCCGCATTTCGAGAAGATGCTGTACGACAACGCGCTGCTGCTCGGTGTCTACGCCGAGGCGGCGGCCGCAACCGGTGAGCGGCTGTTCGCCGACACCGTCGAGCATACCGTGCAGTGGATGCTGCGCGAGATCCGCGCCAGCGCTGACGCTGACTGCTGCGGCGCCCTGTACTCCAGCCTGGACGCCGACTCGGAAGGCCACGAGGGCCGCTTCTACGTCTGGCAGCGCGAGCGCGTGCAACAGGCGCTCACGCCGCAGGAATACGCGGTATTCGCCCCACACTTTGGCCTCGACGGCGCTGCCAATTTCGAGCACCAGTGGCATTTGTGCGTGCGCTCGAGCCTGGACGCCATCGCCGCGGCACAGCAGCTGTCGGTGGACGAGGTGCGCGCCCTGCTGAAAAGCGCGCAAGGCAAGCTGATGCAGCTGCGCGATTTGCGGGTACGCCCCGGCCTGGATGACAAGGTGCTCGCAAGCTGGAATGCGCTGGCGATCGCGGGCCTGGCGACCGCGGCACGCTGCCTGGGCCGCGATGACTACGCCGACGCCGCCGGCGCGGCGCTGGACTACCTGCGGCGCGTGCACTGGCGCGACGGGCGACTGCTGGCCACCAGTGCCAACGGCCAGGCGCGGCTCGCGGCTTATCTGGATGACTACGCGTTTCTACTCGACGCGATCCTCGAGTTCAGCAGTGTGCGCTTCAGCCCCGAGCATCTGGCCTGGGCGGTCGAACTGGCCGAAGTCATGCTGCACCATTTCGAAGACGCGCCGGTCGGCGGGTTTTTCTTCACCGCCGATGATCACGAGGCGCTGATCAGCCGGCCGAAGTCCTTCAGTGACGACGCCATCCCGGCCGGCAATGCGATCGGCGCGCGCGCCCTGCTGCGCCTGGGCTATCTACTGGGTGAGCCGCGCTATCTGCAGGCCGCCGAGCGCACGCTGCGCGCGGCCTGGCCGGCGCTGCTCAAATATCCGGAAGCCCACGCCTCGATGCTGTTGGCGCTCGAGGACTATCTGCATCCGCCGCAGATCGTGATCCTGCGCGGCGCTGCCGCCGCCATAGCGCCCTGGCAGCGCGAGCTCAATGCGGTGTTCGCCCCGCGCCGCTGGACCCTCGCCGTTGCCGCCGATGCCACCGGCCTGCCCGACGCCCTGGCCACCAAGCCCGCCGGCGAGGGGCCGATCGCCTACATCTGCCGCGGTACGCAATGCTCCGTGCCGATCAGCGCGCTGGCGGCGTTGATCCGTGATCTCGACGCCTGACAGCGCACGCCGGGGCTCAGCAGTCAGTCAAAGTTCACGGCCGTGGTATTGGCGCCGCACAGCAGCACGCCGATGGTCTGCCCGGCAGCGGGCTTAAAGGCGCCGGTCTGCAGTGCGGCGAATGCCGCCGCCCCACCCGGCTCCACCACCACGTGCAGCCGCTCCCACAAGGCGCGTTGCGCGAGGCGGATCGCGTCATCCGTCACCAGCACGCTGCCGACCACGAAGCGTTGCGCGATCGGAAACATCAGTCCGCCGACCTGGCGCGGCGCCAGCGAATCCGCGGCAATGCCGCCGGTCGGAGCGTCCACCGGCCGACCCGCTGCCAGCGCATTGGCGAGCGTCGGGGCCTGCTCGGGCTCCACGCCGATCAGCGGCACCCGGCCCCGATACCAGGCAGCGATGCCACCGATCAGCCCGCCGCCGCCGACCGCGACCAGCAGCGCGTCCAGCCCCGGCGCATCCTGCTCGAATTCCATGCCGACGGTGGCCTGGCCCTGCAGCGTCTCGAGCTGATCGAACGCATGAATTCGCAGCGCCCCAGAGCGCTGTGCGAACTGCTCGCTCGCCGCCAGCGCATCGGCATAGCGCTCGCCGGTGATCTCGAGCGTGGCTCCATAGGCCCGGATCTGCTCGACCTTGACCCGCGAGGCCACGGTCGGTACGAAAATGGTTGCCGCACGTCCGGTGCGCATGGCCGCGAACGCAACCGCGACGCCATGATTGCCGCCGGAGGCGGCCACCACCCCGGCGGCCGGCACCTCACGTGACAGCAGGTGATTGAACGCGCCGCGCGCCTTGAATGATCCGGAATGCTGCATGAATTCCAGCTTGAAGGCGAGATGGATTCCCGGCAGCGCCAGGTCGGCGCCGTCGACCATCAGCACCGGCGTGCGCCGCACATAGGAGCTAAGCCGTGCTGCCGTGGCCGCGATCTGTGACTGCGAGAGCTGTTGATCCAGAATGTCCATGCGCTGTTCCAATCAGGCCTGTGCACAGTATACTTAGCCACTTAGCTTATTCCCATAGTGAAACGTGACGCATGGACATCCAGATCGCGCACGCGCTCGCCAGCGGCAAGCGGGTCCAGATTCTGAAGTGGCTGAAGGATCCGCGGCGGCACTTTGCGCCGCAGATCGACGGCGACCTGGTCAGGGACGGAGTCTGTGGCCTCAGGATCGCGCACAAGCTGGGCGTCAGCCAGCCGACCGCGAGCGAGCACCTGCGCATCCTGTCGGCTGCCGGCCTGCTGCGCTCCAGGAAAATCAAGCAATGGATCTTCTATCGGCGTGACGCGGCCGGCCTGCGCCGGGCGCGCCGGGCGCTGTCGCAACTGCTGTAATACCGGGCGGCGTATAATTACCGCCTGTTGTTCCGGAGTGCCGATCATGCCTGTGCAACGACTCGACCACGTGCAGCTGGCGATGCCTGCGGGCGGCGAGGACCGGGCCCGTGCGTTCTACCACGCCGTGCTGGGGATCCCCGAGGTGCCAAAACCGGCGGACATGGCCAAGCGCGGTGGCTGCTGGTTCGAGTGCGGCGAGCTGAAGGTTCATCTGGGCGTGGAAGCGGAGTTCCGCGCCGCGCGCAAGGCGCATCCGGCGTTCATCGTCTCGGACCTGGCCGCACTGGTGGCGCAGATCCGATCGGCCGGCTACCCGGTGAAGGAAGACCAGACCCTGTCAGGCTACTTGCGCGTGTTCGTGGATGATCCGTTCGGCAATCGCGTCGAACTGATGGAGCCAGCGGCGCGCTGAAGGCTCACCGCCCGTGAGCGCACAGACCGCGATCATTGCAGCGCTGATCTCGGCGCTGCTGTTCGGCGCCAGCACGCCGTTGGCGAAGCTGCTGCTGGGCGACGTGGCGCCGATCCTGCTGGCCGGTCTGCTGTACCTCGGCAGCGGACTCGGGCTCACGCTGCTGCGCCTGGCGCGTGATCGGGGCCTGGCGGCGCCGCGGCTGGCGGCGCGCGAGTGGCCGTGGTTGCTCGGCGCCATCGCCTGCGGCGGCGTAGTGGGGCCGGTATTGCTGATGTACGGCCTGACGCGCACCTCGGCCGCCAACGCCTCGCTGCTGCTCAATCTGGAAGCCGTATTCAGCGCGCTGCTGGCGTGGATCGTGTTTCGCGAAAACGCCGGCCGGCGCGTGGTGCTCGGCATGGCGCTGATCGTTGCCGGCGGCGCGATGCTGGCGTGGTCACCGGGCGCCATGCTTGCCGGCGCGGCGCCCGGAGCCATTGCCATCGCCGGCGCCGGCCTGTGCTGGGGGCTGGATAACAATCTCACCCGCAAGGTGGCAGGGTCGGACGCCCTGTTCATCGCCGCCATCAAGGGCCTGGTGGCCGGCATCACCAATTGCGCGCTGGCGATCGCCCTCGGTGCCAGCCTGCCGCCGCTGCCGCTGATCGGCGCGGCGATGACGGTCGGCCTGCTGGGCTACGGCGTGAGCCTGGTGCTGTATATCCTGGCGCTGCGCGGCCTGGGTTCCGCGCGTGCCAGCGCCTATTTCTCAACCGCGCCATTCCTCGGCGCCGCCGTGGCCATCCTGCTGTTGCACGAGCCGGCCGCAGCCGCATTCTGGTTATCGGCGCTGCTGATGGCCGCCGGTGTGTGGCTGCATCTGAGCGAGCGTCACGAACATGACCACAGCCACGAAGCCCAGTCTCATGAGCACCTTCATGTGCACGACGAGCATCACCAGCATCAGCATGAGCTCGCCCGGGACGGCGCCGAGCCGCATTCACACCCGCATCATCACCCGCCCTTAAGGCATCGGCATCACCACTATCCCGATCTGCATCACCGCCATCGTCATTGATAGCGGTGCACGGCGCGCACGATGAAGATCACGCCGACAACGGCAAACAGCGCTGCCGCCGCGTAATGCACCGCTTTGAGCGGCAGCCGATCGGCAAACGCGTTGCCAAGAAAAATCACCGGCGTATTGGCGAGCATCATGCCGCAGGTGGTGCCGCCGATCACCGCCAGCAGATTCGGGTAGGCGGCAGCCAGCGCCACCGTGGCGATCTGCGTCTTGTCGCCGATCTCGGCCAGGAAGAAGGCGATCAGCGTCGCGACGAAGGCACTGGCACTGCTGCTGGCGCCGGCCGGCTGATCGAGCGTATCGGGCTTCAGGGTCCACAGCGCCATCGCCAGCATGCTCACCCCGACCGCGCCATCGAGCATCGCTGGGGTCAGCTGCTTTCCAAACCAGGCGCCGAGCAATCCGGCCACGCCATGATTGGCCAGCGTGGCGCACAGCACCGCGGCCACGATCGGCCAGGGTTTGCGAAAGCGCGCCACCAGTACCAGCGCCAGCAACTGGGTGCGATCGCCCATCTCGGCGATCGCAATACTGGTCAGGGATACGATGAAGGCTTCCATCGGGGCACTACCTTAGCGGCCGCGCATTTTCATTTCCATTGTTCTAAAATCGCGTTGCACGAAGTCCGACCGGACTGCGTGACAATCGAAACAACAGACGGGGAGCCAGCAATCATGATTCGCCATCCAAAATCTTTGGTGTATGTCGCAGCCTGTGTAATCGCCGCATTTGCCGTGAGCGTGCACGCGGATAACTCGCAGCAGGACAAGATGACCAGCTGCAATGCCGACGCCAAGGCCAAGAACCTGTCCGGTGATGATCGCAAGGCATTCATGAAGACCTGCCTGAGCGCGGCCCCGCCGCCGGCTGCCCCGTTGAACAGCCAGCAGCAGAAGATGAAGGACTGCAATGCCAGTGCCAAGACCCAGGCCCTGACCGGCGATGCGCGCAAGCAATTCATGAGCAACTGCCTGAAGGGGTCTTAGATCGTGGGGCTGCTGGATGGACTGATCGGCGGCGTGGTCGGTGCCGAAATGGTCTCGGTCGCCAGTCAACTGATTGCAAAACACGGCGGCGTGTCCGGAATCGTCAACCAGCTGCAGCAGCAAGGACTGGGAGCGACCGTCAACTCGTGGATCGGTGCCGGACCCAATCAGCCGATCTCGGCCGATCAGGTGCATCAGGCCTTTGGGCCCGACGTGATCCGCGACCTGGCCGCCAAAGCCGGCATGACGCCGCAGGAACTGGCACAGAAGCTGTCGCAGATGCTGCCGCAGGTGATCGACAAGCTCACGCCCAACGGCACCGTGCCGCCGCACTAAAGGCGCGGCAGCGCAATGCGCAGGCGGGGAGGCTACTCCACTCCGCCCGTATCCCCCGGCTGCCGGTTCACCGCCACCACTGTTGCCTTCGGGAAGAAATTGAATTCCGAGGCACTGGCCCAGGTGTAGGCCCCCATGGCGCGGCCGACGATCAGGTCGCCGGCCTTGAGTTGCGGCAGCATCAGGTTCTCGGCGATGACGTCGATGCTGTCGCAGGTCGGGCCGGCCAGCACCGATGGCAGCTGCGGCTCGCCCTGGCGCAGCGCTTCCACCGGGTAGCGCGCGTGATCGTACAGCTGGCCGCTGTAGGAGCCATACAGGCCGTCGTCCAGGTAATACCACCAGTGGCCCTCGCGCCGCGCACGCCCCATGACGGTCGCCACGCCGATTGCCGCCGGACCTGCGATATAGCGTCCGGGCTCGGCGATCACCCGCACCCGTTTGGGCAGCCGCGCCAGCGCGGCACGGATGGGCGCGCAGAACGGGCGGATGTCGACCGCGTGCTGCAGGTAATCGATCGGAAAGCCGCCGCCGATGTCCAGCGTATCGAGCGTTCCGAGCCGCGCGCGCCGCGCGGTCGCCAGCAATTGCGTGCAGGCCTCGATCGCCTCGACGTGCTTGAGCGCATCGGCCGCCTGTGAGCCGACGTGGAACGAAAAACCCAGCACGTCGACGCCGATCGAGGCCGCCAGCCGCGCCAGCGCCAACGCATCCTCCGGATCGCAGCCGAACTTGCGCGACAGGTCGCACACGGCGCCGGGGTTGCGGAACGACACGCGCAGCAACAGTGCGGCGCGTTCGCCGTAGGGTTTGAATTTGCGCACCTCGTCGGCGTTGTCGGCCACGAAAGTGCGCACGCCGAATTCCAGTGCGTTGCGGATGTCGCGCGGACGCTTGATCGGATGGGTATGGATGCAGCGCTTTGGATCCACGTCCAGTGCCTGCATCAGCTGCACCTCGCCGGTGGTCGCCAGATCCAGCCAGCCGCCCTGCTCGACGATGGTTCGTACCACCGCCGCATGCGGCAGCGGCTTGAGCGCGTAGTGCAGGTCTACGCCTGGCAGCGCCTGGCGCAGTTTCCGGTACTGCGCGCGCACCCGCGCGCAATCCACGATCAGCAGCGGCGAGCCGAACTCGCGCACCAGCCGGCGGATCTGCTGCGGTTGGAACGGATCGATGGCGCGGGGCATCAGCGCGGCATCATGGTGCTACGCCTACTGCCACCGGATCATTGCCGGACGCCTGTTCGCCGGCGCTGGCCGCTGCCGCGCGCTGCAGGCGGTCGTAGGCGGCGTCCCAGCGCTCATCGGCGGGCACTTCCTGCACCAGGATGCGGGCGCAGCCGGCCTTGTCGAGCGTGCGCAGATGCGCGTACAGATCGTGCGCATAGTTCTCGGGGCGCGTTCCACCATTGATCCAGGTGGTCAGCCGATAGGTCCCGAGCGGCGGATGCAGCGCCAGCACCGCGATGCGCTGGCCGCCTTCGGTCAGCTCCGCCACCAGTGCCTCCAGTTCACCGCTGGACACCACCGTCAGCGGCGTGGCCGGTGCGTAATGCGCGCCGCCGCTGCCCGGAACGCGCGGCGTCTGCAGCGAGGTCTCGGTCACCACCTCGCCCACCACGCGCTCGAGCTCCGACAGCGTCACGGCGCCGGGGCGCAGCAGCTGCACCTTGCCGTCGAGGCAGGCGACGATGGTCGACTCGAGCCCGAGTCGGCAATCCCCGCCATCGAGCACCACCCGCACCGCGGCACCGAATTCTTCGCGCACGTGTTCGGCCCGGGTCGGACTCAGGCGCCCGTAGCGGTTGGCGGACGGGGCCGCGATGCCGCCGCCAAAGGCCGTCAGCAGCTGTTGCGCCATCGGATGCGAGGGCACGCGGACCGCCACCGTATCCTGTCCGCCGGTCACCAGCCGATGCACGTTCTCCGCGCGCGGCAACACCAGTGTCAGTGGTCCGGGCCAGAAGCGCTCGGCGAGCTTCTGCGCCGCCTCGGGCACCTCGCGCACCCAGCGCGTCAGGTACCTGGCGCTGTCGATGTGCACGATCAGCGGATGGGTGGTCGGGCGGCCCTTGAGCTCAAACACCCGTCGCAGTGCGGCCGGATACCCGGCGTGGGCTCCCAGGCCATAGACCGTCTCGGTCGGGAACGCGACCAGCTCGCCGTCGCGCAAAGCCTGCACGGCGGTCGCGAGCTCAACCGGTGTGGCGCGGACGACTCTTACCATGGCACCGATTGTACCGGTGGCCTGTGAAGCTATTCGAGCGAATGTCGCTCCCAGCCGGCAGCGCCGTGCTGTAGTTCATAAGCCGGCCAATAGTGCCGATCGAGCTTCAGGGTGATGACTTCCGGGGCCCCGTTCCAGCCCAAGGTCTTGATTCGCAGCGACGAGCGATCGGGCCGTCCGCCCACCTGTCGCAGAAACGCGTCAAGATCGGGCGTGGGCTGGCCGTCGACTTCGACGATCCGGCGTCCCGGCACCAGCCCGTAGCGCGCCGCCGGCGAGCCGAACTGGAAATAGGCGATGTACACGCCCAGCGGCGGAATGCCGCGCTGCGCGCTGATCGCCCGGTGCGGGGCCTGCAGGGTCGCACCGGCCCACTGCACCAGGCGCTCGATATCGCCGCCGGACAGCGACGCGGTCTTGATGGTCAGGCTCTTCTCGCCATCGACGCGCCATACGGTCGCGTTGACCACCTCTTTGTTGGCCACCGCCAGCTCGACATCGCGAAACTGCGTCACCGGCTTGTCGTCGATGGCCAGCAATATGTCACCTGGCTGCAGCATGCGCGCGGCGTCCGAGCCGGCCACCAGCCGCGCCACGCTCAGTACCTCGCGCGCCGACGGGTTGGCCTTCTCGATGCGCTGCACCCAGGCATCGTTCAATCCCAGGCGGCGCGCGCTGGCCAGCGTCTGCAGCGTGAACTCCGCTTCCAGCGAATGCAGCGCCCGGCCCTGGCGCACGATATCGAGTGTCTCGGCCACCAGGTCGCTCGACATGCCTCGGTTTTCCTGTACCAGCTCGCGGCCGTTGTCAGAGGCGAAGCTCGCCCACAGGCCGCGCACCCGTCCGGCATCGTCGGCCAGTACGCCGACGATGTCATCGGGTGCGTTCACCAGCGAGGCCACCTCCAGATTGCTCTCGCGAAACTGCACCGAACGCGACAGCGGCAGCTGCAGCGCATCGACATCGGCAATGCTGGTGATACGTGATTTGAGTTCGCCGCTGCCATCCAGTCCGACCACGTTGACGGTCTCGCCGGGCTTGAGCGGCGCGCTATCGAGCCTGGCCGCCCTGACCGGGGTGCTGCCGATGAGTTTCGGATCGTAATGAATCACCGCCAGGTTATGCAGCGGGTGCACGTACACGATCTCGCCGGGAATCTCGATGGTGCCGGCGAAGGTCAGCCGCACGTCGCCCACCGATACCGGCACGGTATTGCGATCGGTGATGATCAGGCCGCGCTCGGCGTCGATGATCAGCCCGGCGCCGTGGTAGTTGCGCTCAGTGACTCCCGATACCGCGTACGGCATATCGAAGGTGATGAACGCCAGCGATGGGGCGATGCTGGCCGCGTACTTATCGTCGATACGCGGCAGCTGCGCCGAGGCGGGCACCGGCAGTTCGACTTTCGCTGCCGGCGGCAGATCGCTGCACGGCCAGTAGCCGATGTGATCATCGCGCTGGCACGCTCGCGCCGGGAACCAGCGCCGATCGATGCGTATCGAGCGCAGCTGGCTGGTGTTGGGATCGTCGATGGTCACGTAGCGCACGGTGGCGCGCGCGCCGTCGCCGAGCTCGCCCACCGCGGCTTCGAAATCCGCCAGGGTCTCGATCTTCTTCGAGTTCAATTCGGTGATGACCGCACCGCGCGGCACGCCGGCGGCATCGAAGATATAGCCCGAAGCGGCCACGAATACACCGCGCCCGGGGCGATGAAACGCCCGCGCCTCCTGGTACGACAGCGTATGCACCACGGCATCGCCCAACTCGAGGAACGATGCCGGTGTGATCGAGTCCAGGTCATCGACCTTGAGCTTGGCGGTGTACAGCACGCCGCCGCGCTGCAGCTGCAGCTCGACGTTGCCGCCGACGGTATCGTCGAGCACCGCTTCCAGCGGCTCAAAGCGCGTCACCAGCGCGCCGTTGACCCGCACCAGGATGTCTCCGGGCTCCAGCACCCCGTCGCTGGGGGAGCCCGGCTGCACGTCCCACACCACCAGCATGCCGGTGCCATCGGGCTGCGACTTACGCGACTCGGCCTCGGTGCCGCTCTGCAGTCCCAGCCGCCGCAGTTCGTCGTATGGGCGGTAGCGAAACTCGGTCTCCAGCGTGCCGCGCGTGACCGGCTTGCCTTGCTGGATCAGCTGCAGCGCACGCCGCACGCGGTCGAGCGGCAGATAGAAACTCGACGCCGCACCGCTGGCGCCGCCGGCGTTGAGCGCCACCACGCGGCCATGGATGTCGATCACCGGGGAGCCGGAGGAGCCGCCGGAAGTACCCGACGCCGCCTGGATATAGAAGGTATTGAAGTCGTTGTAGCGGCCGACGCCGTAATCGGGCGCCTCGCGGTCCAGCCGTGCCAGCGTGCCGGCCAGGATCGACAGCTGCTCGCCGGCGTTGTTGCCGACCACGCGGATCTCGCGTCCGACCTGCGCCGCCTGCGGCGCCAGCGGCAGCGCCTTGGGACTGATGAATTTCAGTTTGCTCGGATCGTAGCGATAGAAGCCGAAGTCATGCACCGGATCGCGATACACCGGGTACAGCTGTACCTCCTCGCGATTGAGAAACGTGGCTTCCGCCGTCACCGGGCCGGGCGTCACTACGTGGCGGTTGGTGAGTATCAGTCCGTGCTCGGCGTCGACCACGAAGCCGGTCGCCTGCGCCGAGGTGTTGCGCTCGGTGTCGAATGACAGCGCCTGATCGATCTGAATCGCCACCACGCTGCCGGCAATCCGTTCCAGCGTCGCCGCCCAGTCAGCCGCCGACGCTTCCTCGCCGGCGCCCACCACGAGCGCGGCCGGCGCCTTGGCCGGCGGCGTAGCTACCGGGGGCTGCGCGCCCTCGCCCGCGGCCGGCGTGGTGACCGTGGCACTGGCGCCTGGGGTGGTTGCGGCCGCGGCTGCAGCGGCTGCCGCCGGCGCGACCGGCGCGGCTGCCCATGCCGCCGCCGATGTGATCAGCGCAGCGCAGCTCGCCACCGCCCAGAGCCTGAATGTCATAGTGAATATCCAAATTCCGCCTGAAAGCGGTCGCGAAACTCATCCGCCCCGCAGCGATGCTGCTGCGTGCCGTGGTGCTCGATCTTGATCGCCGCCAGCAGCGCCGCCACGCGTCCGGTCGTGTGCCAATCGAAGCCGCGCGCCAGGCCGAACAGCAATCCTGCGCGGTAGGCGTCGCCACAGCCGGTCGGATCGGCGATGCACGCAGCTTTTGCCGCCGGGATTTCGCGTCGCTGGCCGTCGGCGAAAATCCACGAGCCCTCGGCACCGCGCGTGACGATCAGCGCCCGCACCTGCGTGGCAATCTTCTCCAGCGCCCAGCCGCTGCGCTCGGCCAGCAGGCTCGCTTCATAGTCGTTCACCGCCACCCACGACGCGCGCTCGATGAAGGTGCGCAGTTCCACCTCGCCGAACATCGGCAGGCCCTGGCCCGGATCGAAGACAAACGGTATGCCCGCGGCGGCGAACTGCTCGGCGTGCTCGAGCATACCCTGGCGCCCGTCGGGCGACACGATACCGAGCTTGATACCGCTGCTATCACTGACCTTGTTCAGGTGCGAATAGTTCATTGCCCCGGGATGAAAAGCCGTGATCTGGTTGTTCTCCAGATCGGTGGTTATGTAAGCCTGGGCAGTGAACTGGTCCGCGACGATGCGCACATGCGTCAGCGGCAGGCCACTGCGTTCCAGCCAATCGGAATAAGGCGTGAAATCGTGTCCGACGGTCGCCATGATCAGCCCCTCGCCGCCGAGCAGCTTGAGGTTGTAGGCGATATTGCCGGCGCAACCGCCAAAATTGCGGCGCATCGAAGGCACCAGGAACGACACGTTCAGCACGTGCAACCGGTCAGCCAGGATGTGATCCCGAAACTTGCCCTCGAACACCATCACCGTGTCATAGG
>DATAJH010000002.1:0-5206 GCA_036262215.1 Steroidobacteraceae bacterium | reverse complement strand
TACTTCAAACGTCAGCGATGTTGAGCTGGTTCGGCTCACGGCATTCACCTCGACGGTCAGTGCAGTGGTTACCTGGTGAAAGTCGGTTGGTGCAGCGGCTAACTGAAATACCCTCAGCAAGCTGATCCGGCCCGAAGCATGGTCTCTCGAGGCCGCGTTTTGGACCTTATACTCTTGGAATCAGTGACTTGTAAATCGCTGAAGGCCAGCGACGATAGCCTGTTGTGTGCAGTGGTTAGCTGGCGAAAGTGCAGTGGTTTATTGAGACCGACACACGCGGGCGTGCGATTCGCGTATCAGTACCTGCAGTGCCTGGCGATGATGCCTTCGGCCAGCTCCTGCCGCCCTGAACGGGGAGCGGGATTCAGATCCCTGGCAGTGGCCAGATCCGCGAGCGCTGCCAGGCCCAGTGATCCACTGGTGATCTGCTGGCCCAGTTCGTCCTGCCAGCCCTGGTATCGCTCGCCACGCAGTTGCTCCAGTGCGCCCTCGGCCACCACATCAGCTGCCGCCAGCAACGCGCGCGCGATGGTGTCAATGCCGCCGATGTGAGCCAGGTAGAGGTCCGCCGGGTCGACGGACTGGCGGCGCAGCTTGGCATCGAAGTTGAAGCCGCCGTTGATGAAGCCCTTATCTTCGACCAGCTGCACCAGCGCGGGCACCAGTTCCTGCGCGTTGTTAGGAAACTGGTCGGTGTCCCATCCATTGCGCGGATCGCCACGATTGATATCGATCGATCCGAAGATGCCGTACGCGCGCGCGACTGCAATTTCATGTTCGAAATCCAATCCGGCCAGGGTGGCGTGATTGACTTCGATGTTGACCCGGACCTCTTTGGTGAGCCCATATCGCTGCAGGAAGGCAAACACCGCCGCGACATCGTGGTCGTACTGGTGCTTGGTGGGCTCGAACGGCTTGGGCTCTATGAGAATGGTGCCCTTGAACCCGATTCGGTGCTTGTGTTCCACGACCATCGACAGGAACCGGCCGTACTGATCGAGCTCCCGACGCAGGTCCGTGTTGAGCAGCGAGTCATAGCCTTCGCGGCCGCCCCAGAGCACATAGTTCTGCCCGCCGAGCCGGTGCGTCATCTCGAGACAGCCGCGTACCTGTGTCGCAGCCCAGGCAAAAACCTCGGGATCCGGGCTGGTGGCCGCACCGCCTGCGTAGCGCGGGTGGCTGAAGAGATTGGCCGTACCCCAGAGCAGCTTCACGCCGCTGGCCGCCATCTTCTGCGCGATGCCGGTTTCGATCGTGCGCAGCGCGCGGTCATGCTCCCTGAGCGTGGCGCCCGAGGCCATGGCATCCACGTCGTGAAAGGTGAAATAAGGCACGCCTAGGCGCGCGAAGAAATCGAATGCCGCCTCGAGCTTGGCATCGGCCATGGCCTGTGTGACCGGCTGGCCAAGCCAGGGACGCTGCAGCGTGCCGGCACCGAAGATATCGGCGCCCGGCCAATTGAAGGAATGCCAATAGCACACGGCCACCTTGAGCCATTCCTCCATGCGCCTTCCCAGGACCACGCGGTCCTTGTCATAGGCGCGATAGGCAAAATTATTTTTCGTGTCGGGTCCTTCGAATCGAACGGGCTCAACACCTGAAAACAGAGTCATGCTGGATACTCCACGAAAGTGTTCTTGAGATTTTGATACAGCCGCATGAAGGTGGCGCGGCGACTCGCGAGCAGTGCCGCCATCGCGGCGTTCGGCTGGACCACGCGCTCGATCGGCGGCGCGATGCACACCTGCTCCACCGGTGATTCATTAAGTGCCAGACGGCCCAGGCGCGCGGCCCCGAGCGCGGCGCCTACTTCACCGCTGGCGCGATAGGTCAGCGGCCGCCGCAGCGCGGCCGACAACAACTCGCCCCAGTAGGGCAGACGCGCGCCGCCGCCAGTGACGCTGATCTCGCCGATCGAGCCACCCTTCTCCAGCAGCACATCCAGCCCGTCGGCGAAGGCCAGCGCCACGCCTTCTAGCACCGCGCCGGTGAGATCGGCCGCATTCGTGTCGGCACGGATACCAAAGAAAACACCGCGGGCGTGCGGGTCGTTGTGCGGCGTGCGCTCGCCGGACAGATAGGGCAGAAAAAATGGCGACTGCCGATCGATGCCGCGTGCCATGGCAGCTTCGACCAGGCGCGGCAGATCCGATGCGCCGGTCAGCTGTGCCACCCAGTCGAGCACGCTGGCTGCGCTGAGCATCACTGACATCTGGTGCCAGCGGCGCGGCAGGCAGTGGCAAAAGGCGTGGGCGGAGCGATCGGGGTTTGGGCGGAAACGATCCGTCACCACGAACAGCACACCCGAGGTACCGAGCGACAGGAACGCCTCGCCCGGTGCGATGACGCCAAGACCGATGGCGCTGGCCGCATTGTCGCCGCCGCCGCCAGCCACGACCACCCGGGGCACCTGCAAGAGGTTGGCCGCGATGGCGGACAGCGTGCCCGCCGGTTCACTGCCCTCAGCCAGGCGCGGCATCTGTGCGGCGGTTAGTCCGGTGGCGCCCAGCATCGCGTCGGACCAGCGTCGCTCGCCGACGTTGAGCCAGCCGGTGCCGGAGGCATCCGAGGTGTCGCTGATTTTTTCGCCCGTCAGTTTCAGGCGCACGTAGTCCTTCGGCAGCAGCACGCAAGCGGTTCGCTGGAAAATCTCCGGCTCGTGGCGCGACACCCACAGCAATTTGGGCGCGGTGAATCCCGGCATCATGATATTGCCGGTGATGACACGCGATGCGGGTTCGCGGCGCTCCAGGTCAAGGCACTCCTGCGCCGAGCGGCCATCGTTCCACAGGATCCCCGGGCGCAGCGGTCGATCATCGCGGCCCAGCAGCGTCGCCCCGTGCATCTGCCCGCTCAATCCCACGGCCCGCACCGACGCGCGCGCCGCGGCAGGCAGCGCCCTGACCGCGTTGACGGTCCCCTGCCACCAGCTGTCGGGGTCCTGTTCGGAAAATCCAGGCTGCGGCCGGCTGACCTGCAGCGGATCTGTGGCCTGGGCGACGATCGCGCCTCGCTCATCCAGCAGCAGCGCCTTCACGCCCGAGGTGCCGATGTCGACCCCTAAGTACACCTAGATCGTTCCCACTGAGAATTGAACGCGAATGGCAGAGCGCTCACCGGGCGCGATCACGGTCAACTGTTCGGGTTTGCGGCCCAGCGCCCCCGATGCGGCTGTTTGCGGCCCGAGACAGAAGAAGTCTCTGCCCGCGGGAGCATAGATCTGCAGGCAGCTGCAGTGGGTCGCGCGCATGGTGACGGTTCTATCCGGCCAGCCGAACAGCGCACTCGACACCGTCCAGCCCGAAAGACTGCTGCGCGCGGTTTCCGCCAGGTTCAGTGGGTCGATGAATTTAGCGTCGATCGAGCTGACAACCCCGGAAATGACTGCCGTGTCGTAACCGAACAGCAGGCCGCCTAAGGTGGCAACGAACGTCAGCCCGACGACCAGCGAGGCATTGGTTTGATTCATGATCCCCTCTTTCCCGGCGTGCGAGCGCCAGGCGCATTGTAGCTATGCGGCCTAGTCTGGCTGCTCGCCAACCGCGGCCATGCAGAGGGTGCACTCGATCAACTCGATCGTGCCGGGCAGAGCGCCCATCGTGTCGTAAGCGGCCACGCACGCGGCCACCCGACGGCATCGCGAGCGTCATTCCTGGTTAAAGCCGGCCCGAGGAAGTGCGTGCTGCGCTCTCGTATCTCCGGCATCCCATTCCCTCGGATTTTTGGCAAGAGCTGCGCCCTGAGGGCCTAATTCGAGCGGACGCGCCGGTGTGAGCCACCGAAAGTTCGTTTGCTTGCCGCCGTGACGACCAGCGCTTCCTTCAATTCGCACCCTCGGTGCATTGTTGAACTGCAGTAACGGTCTGCCCTTCCGATCAACTTAAAACACGGCTCGCAACGCAAGCGCATAAGTCGACGGCCTGTTGTAGTAGTTGTAGTAAATGTTCGTATTGGCAATGTAATCGTACCGATGGGCCTGCGTCAGGTTGGTGGCCGTAAAGGTTGCCTGGAGATGGGTCAGGAATTTGTAGGATAGGGAGACGTCGAGATCCCCATATCCCTCGGTAAAGGTCGGGAAATAGACGATCCCACCCCACGGATACGAACTGAGGAAGTTGCTGCGCCAAATGTACGAGGCGCGTGCGTCAAGCTTCGCGACGGCATAATAGAGAGTCGCATTGACGTTATTTCGCGAGGAATCGGTGAAAGGAAGAGAAAAGCCCGAAACACGCTGATCAACGTGGCTATCGACGTAGGTATAGTTGGCGCTGACGCCGACGCCGTGCAAATAGCGCCAAGCTTGGTCCAGCGGCTGATCGAACCCAAACTCGGCGCCGTACGCGCGCCCGGTGTCGTTGCCCGTGAATGTGGACACGTTGAAGAGCTGCGATCCGAATCCAGGTACTGTCGTATCCGCCACCGAATTGAAGGCAACGAAATTGCTGACCTTCTTGTAGAAGGCGCTGACAACGTAGACTCCGCCACTACTACTGTAGTGTTCGACGGTAGCATCGTAGTTCCAGGCGAGAATCGGCTTGAGGTTGGGATCACCGACCGTGCCAAAACCGACAGTGCCCGCGGGCGCGCCCTTCGGAGGAACGTTGACCGTGTTGATCGGCGCCATTTGTTCAAATTCCGGCCTGCTGAGCGAGCGGTTGACCCCAAGGCGGACATTGGTACGGTCGTTCGGATGGAGCGTCCAGTTAACGGCCGGCAGGGGTGTAGTGTAGGTATTCGTGGCGGGAGTCAAATTATCGCTGATGGGCTCCGTCAGCTGCGGGTTGGCGACACTCGGAAAAACGTTTACGGCCTGGAAGGCCAACATGTTCTCCCTGGTACGCACAACCCTGATGCCGGCATTGCCTCCCCAGTCGAGTCCCCCGATCGTGCCTCGGCCGTCAAGCTGGAAGTACCCCGCCAGAGTATTTTCCTTGACGTTGTAGGTCTGGTTTGCGTCGAGCCCCCAACCGCCGGAATATTGGCCCAAACTGGAAAACGAGCCCCCGCTGAACGGGAATCTGCTCAGGTTGTAGGGAGGCTGAGTGCTTGCCAAGAGACCGATGGCCCCCACGGCGTTCTGCTGTGGCTGGATATTCTGGCCGATGTTGAGTCCGGGAAACAAATTGACTGAACCGCCGCTCACATAGACCGGCGCAATCGCGGCACTCTGCGCCGCTGAAAAGAGCGTGAAATTCTGCAGCGTGCG
>DATAJH010000001.1:0-6781 GCA_036262215.1 Steroidobacteraceae bacterium | reverse complement strand
GAACGCACGCCCCGGCACCGACACCACCTCGGCATCGCCCAGCAGCCCCGCCACGCGCTCGCCGTCCAGCGTTGCCGACATGACCAGCACCCGAAACGCGGCGCCCAGCTCGCGCCGGGCATCCAGCGCCAGCGCCAGGCCGAGGTCGGCGGCAAGGCTGCGCTCGTGGTATTCGTCGAAGATCAGGCAGGCGACCTGCTCGAGCGCCGGATCCTCCTGCAGCAGGCGCGTCAGCACACCCTCGGTGACCACTTCGATCCGGGTGGCGCGCGACACCCGCGTATCGAGCCGCATTCGATAGCCCACCGTGTCGCCGACACGCTCGCCGAGCAGCGATGCCATGCGGGCAGCCACGGCGCGCGCCGCCAGACGGCGCGGCTCGAGCATCAGGATCTTGCGGCCGTCGACGAAGCGCTCATGCAGCAACGCCAGCGGCACCAGGGTGCTCTTGCCGGCGCCGGTCGGGGCCTGCAGCACTGCATCGCGATGCCGGCCAAACGCTGCGCGCAGCGCGACCGCGAGCGGATGCGCACCGCCCGCACCAAGCTCTGCGGCTTCATTTTGCAAACAGTTCCTTGACGCCGCCGGAGATCAGCACCGAGATATCGAGCAGCACGCGCGGCAGCGCCAATCCGCCGGGCGAGGCCAGGTACTTGGATTCCCACACCGGATTGAATTTTGCCTTATATCTGCGCAGCCCATCGAAGTTGTAGAAGTGCTCGCCGTAACGGAATACAAAATTCCCCACCCGGTGCCAGGCCGGCGCCAGCGGGTGCTGCTCCAGGCCGGCGAGCGGTGCCATGCCGAGGTTGAGCCAGCGATAGCCCTGCGCGCGGCCCCACAGCATCAGTTCCACGAACAGGAAATCCATCGCGCCGCGCGGTGCATCCGGGCCGAAGCGCATCAGGTCGACCGCGATCTCATCGCCGGTGCCGGCAATCCACAGGGTGGCAAACGCCACCAGCTCCTGGCCGCAGCGCACCACGGCCACCGGAAAGTTTGCGACGTAGTCGGGCGAAAATGACCCGACCGAGAAGCTCTTCTCCGCCACCGCCTTGTCCTCCAGCCAGGCGTTCGAGACCGCCTGCAGCTTCGGCAGCAGGTTCGCGAGCTGCTGCGGTTGCAGCACCTCGAAGCTGGCGCCGTCACGTTCGGCCCGCCGGCGCTGCGTGCGCAGCTCCGCGCGTGCACTGCCCTCGAGCGAGAAATCTGCCAGCGACACCCGCGCCTCCTCGCCCAGTTTCATCACCGCCAGTCCCAGGTCGACATACAGCGGCAGGCGCTCGGCACTGACCTGGTAGAACACGGTCCAGCCGGCGTGCCGATCCGATAGCTCGCGAAAACGCCACACCAGCTCTTCCTGCGCTTCGCGCGCGCCGATCGGATCCCCGAGCGCGACCCAGCTGCGACCGTTGATCTGGTACATCAGGAACGCGTCACTGGCAGCGCTGAACAGCAGGCGCTTGTCGCCGCTGAGCGCCGCGTTGGCCACCGCCTGCGAGCAGCTTGCGATCAGACCACGCGCGCGCGTGAGATCCTCCAACGAGGCCACGCCCGGCTCGGGGCGCGCCGGGCGCAGCAGATTCATCGCCAGGAACGCCGCCGCCAGCAGCACCACCACCAGCGAGGCGCGCAGCATGCGTGGCGCGTCGGCTTCGAACGCGAACGTCCACCACAGCGAGTGCGAATAGTCGACATGCCGATTGGCGAAAAAGCCGATCCACAACGCGGTTGAGATCACAATCGCAAGACTCACGATCCATACCGGCGTGAAGCGCTGCGCCAGAATCTGCGCCGGCCGGTAGAACGCGCGCCGGCCGAGCCACAGCACCAGCAGTACCAGGCCGAGCAGCAACGCCTGCTCGATCTCAAGTCCGCGCAGCAGCGAGGTCACCATTCCGGCTGCGAGCAGCCACACCGTGAGCTGGTAGGCGGCGGCCAGGCGTCGAAACAGCGCCCGTGCCAGGATCAGCAGTGCCAGACCGATCACGCTGCCGGCCAGGTGCGACAGTTCCAGCACCACCAGCGGCAGGATGTCACGCAGTACCGACAGCCGCTGGTCGATGGTTGGCGTCGCGCCCGACACCAGCAGCAGAAAGCCCGCGAGGAACACCAGCGCACCGGACACCTGCGGCACGATCGGCGCGATGTAGGCCGCCGCCAGCTGCTCGATGCGCGCCAGCGCCGGCCGCTGGGCGCGCAGCTCCTGGCCACCGAACAGCAACGCTGCCACCAGCAGCGGCAACAGGTAATACACCGCGCGCCAGGCCAGCAAAGATCCGAGCAGCTGGTCCGCCGGCACGCCCGGCAGCGCCAGCACGATCAGAGATTCGAACACACCCAGGCCGCCGGGCACGTGGCTGATGATGCCGGCGACGGTGGCGGTGGCATAGGCACCGGCGAATGTCAGCAGTGCGACGCCGCTGTCGGCGGGCAGCAGGAACCACAACACCAACGCCGAGAGCGCCAGATCCACCACCGCCAGTACGATCTGCGGCAATGCCACCGAGGGCGCTGGCGCGCGCAGCGCCCAGCCGCGCAACTCGATCCGGCGCGGGCCGACCAGCGACCACAGCGCATAGGCGCCGATCAGCGCCAGCACTACGACGCCCAGTGCCTGCACGATGTGGTGGTTAAGGTGTGGCGGACTGACGCCCTGGTGCGGGGCAAATACGAACGACACGCCGGCGAGCGCGCCCAGCCCGATAGCCGAGGTTACGGCGCAGAAGCCGGCCACCGTGGCCACGTCGGCCGCGTTCAGGCCCTGCGAGGAATACAGCCGATAGCGCACCGCACCGCCGGTAAAGGCCGCGATGCCGAAGTTATGGCCGAAGGAGTAGGCAATGAACGACGTGAATGCCGTGCGGCCGTAGGCCAGCGGCTTGCCGAGATAACGCAGCGCCAGCACGTCGTAGAAACCCAGCAGCCAGTAGCTCGCGGCGGTGCACGCCGTGGCGGCGGCGATCGATGAGGCGGGGATCGCCCGCAGGTGCGCCAGCACATTCGAGAAGCGGAAATGCTCGAGCTCGCGCCGCAGCGCGATCGCGACACCGATGAACACCAGCAGCGACACTCCCGGCAGCAGCCAGCGTCGCCACAGTTCCCAGAAATCCTGTCCAGTCGGCGCCCGGTCCATCGCCGCTACTGCTGGCGCTGGTCGCTAGCGGCCGCACGGCCGCCGACTGCAATGGCTGCCAGGCACCAGGCCGCGATCAGCGCCAGTCCGCCGAGCGGCGTTAACACTCCGAGCATGCGCGGCGCGCCGGCGAGCAGCAGGTACAGGCTGCCGCAGAACAGCAACACACCGGCGAACAGCAGCCAGCCGGCAACTCGCAGCGTGCGCAGCGGCAGCCGATCCAGCAGCAGTCCCAGTCCCAGCAGTCCCAGCGCGTGGAAGAACTGGTAGTGCAGCGCGGTCTGCAGCACGTCGTATCGGTCGGCGCTCAGACGGCCCTGCAGCGCATGTGCGCCGAGCGCGCCGATGAGCGTCGCGAGCGCGAGCAGCAGCGCCGCAAGCTGACAGAAACGCCGCGCGGTAGCGCGCATCGCTCAGCGTCGATCCCGCGCTGCCTTGCGGGCCGGCACGCGCGCCGGCGCTCGCGGCAGGCCGGTGTGCTGCGTTCGTAGCGGCCGGGTACCGATCGGCCGTGTGGCACCCTGCACTCCGGTACCGGCGGGTTGATAGGCGGGCACCAGCTGCGCCCGCGAGCTGCCGATCAGCTCGGCACGGCCCATGCGCCGCAGCGCCTCGCGCAGCAGCGGCCAGTTGTTCGGATCGTGGTAGCGCAGGAACGCCTTGTGCAGCCGCCGCACGCGCAGGCCCTTGGGAATGACGACCGTCTCGCTGTCGCGCGTGATGCGCTTGAGCGGATTCTTGCCGCTGTGGTACATCGCGGTCGCGGTGGCCATCGGTGACGGCAGGAACGCCTGTACCTGATCGGCGCGAAAGCCATTGCGCTTGAGCCACAGCGACAGCTCGAGCATGTCCTCGTCGGTGGTGCCGGGATGCGCGGCGATGAAATACGGGATCAGGTACTGCTCCTTGCCGGCCTCCTTCGAATAACGCTCGAACAGCTGCTTGAATTTATAGTAGGAGCCCACTCCCGGCTTCATCATCTTCGACAGCGGTCCCTCGCGCACATGCTCGGGGGCGATCTTCAGATAGCCGCCGACGTGGTGCTGGGTCAGTTCACGCACGTACTCGGGCGATTCGACCGCAAGGTCGTAGCGCACGCCGGATGCGATCAGGACCTTCTTGACCCCCGGCAGCGCCCGCGCCTTGCGGTACAGCTCGATCAGCGGCGCATGGTCGGTGTTGAGATTCGGACAAATCCCGGGGTAGACGCAGGACGGCCGGCGGCAGGCGCTTTCGACCTCGCGGCTATTGCACGCCAGGCGGTACATATTGGCGGTCGGACCGCCAAGGTCGGAGATCACGCCGGTAAATCCCGGCACGTGATCCCGGATCTTTTCGATCTCGCGCAGCACCGAGTCTTCCGAGCGGCTCTGGATGATGCGGCCCTCGTGCTCGGTGATGGAGCAGAAGCTGCAGCCGCCGAAGCAGCCGCGCTGGATCGCGACCGAGAAGCGGATCATCTTATAGGCGGGAATATTGGCATCGCCGTAGAACGGATGCGGCCGGCGCTGGAACGGCAGGTCGTAGATCCAGTCCATCTCCTCGGTGGTTAGCGGAATCGGCGGCGGATTGAGCCAGACGTCCTGGTCGCCGTGGCGCTGCACCAGCGCGCGCGCATTACCCGGGTTGGATTCCATGTGCAAAATGCGCGAGGCGTGCGCGTACAGCACCGCATCGGATGCGACCTGTTCGTACGCCGGCAGGCGGATGACGCTGCGCTCACGATCGGCGTTGCGCACGCGGCGCACGAAACGCACCACCTGCGTACCGTCGGCAGCCGTGGCTGCGGCCGAGGGCGCCGGCTCGCGCGGCGTGGCGCTCATCGCGTACGGATCGAGCGGCGGCGTCAGCGGTCCGGGCGCATCCAGGTGCGTCGAATCGATCTCAATCCACTGGCCGGTGGCGGCGCGGCGGACGAACGATGTGCCGCGCACGTCGCTGATGTCCTCGATGCGCTCGCCGGCTGCCAGCCGGCGCGCGATCTCGATGATCGCCCGCTCGGCGTTGCCGTACACCAGAAGATCGGCCTTGGCATCGAGCAGGATCGAGCGGCGCACCTTCTCCGACCAGTAATCGAAATGCGCAATGCGGCGCAGCGATGCCTCGATGCCGCCGATGATGATCGGCACCTCGCGATAGGCCTCGCGTGCGCGCTGCGCGTACACGATCACCGAGCGGTCGGGCCGTTTGCCGCCGACGCCGCCCGGTGTGTAGGCATCGTCGCTGCGCACGCGCCGATCGGCGGTGTAGCGGTTGACCAGCGAGTCCATGTTGCCGGCGGTAATGCCGAAGAACAGCCGCGGTGCACCCAGTGCGCGCAAGGCATCGGCGCTGTGCCAGTCGGGCTGCGCGATCATGCCGACGCGCAGGCCCTGCGCTTCGAGCACGCGACCGACGATCGCCATGCCGAAACTCGGATGATCGACGTAGGCATCGCCGGTCACGATGATGACATCGCACTGCTCCCAGCCGAGCGCCTGCATCTCGGCCCGCGACATCGGCAGGAACGGCGCCGCTTGCGCGGTGCGCGGCGGCGCCTCGCTCAGGGAGGCAGCGCTGCCGGCGGGGCGTAGATCTGGGACGGCGAGCATGGGCGCGCATTATAGACGCCTGCGACGGCAATACCTTCGCCGTTGGCCTGGGAGGCTTGACTGGCATGGTAAAATCGCAGCAATCATGAGCCGAAATGCGCATGACGCGATCGTCGTGCGCGGCGCGCGTCAGAATAACCTCCGTAATCTTGATCTCGACCTGCCCCTGAACCAGCTGATCGTGGTCACCGGCGTGTCCGGCTCGGGCAAATCCTCGCTGGTGTTCGACACCCTGTATGCCGAAGGTCAGCGACGTTATGTCGAGACCTTTTCACCCTATGCGCGCCAGTTCCTGGACCGCATGGACAAGCCGCAGGTGGATCGCATCGAACGCATCCCGCCCGCGATTGCGATCGATCAGGTCAATCCGGTGCGCACCTCGCGCTCCACCGTCGGCACCATGACCGAGATCAACGATCACCTGAAGCTGCTGTATGCGCGCGCCGCGCGCCTGTATTGCCGCGGCTGCGGACGGCTGGTGCGGCGCGACAGCGCACAGAGCATCGCCGACGCGCTGCCCGCGGCCCTCGCCGGCTTCGGACATCCGCTGCTGCTGGTGTGCTTCCCGGTACCGTTGCCGCCGAAGATGAAGCTGGCCGAGCTGCGCGCCGAACTCGAGAAGCTCGGGTATGTGCGCATCCACCAGGAGCAGCCGCGGCTGCTGACGGTGATCCAGGATCGGCTGCGCCTCGACCTTGCCGACCGCAGCCGCCTGGTGGAGGCACTCGAGGCCGCGCTGCGCTCGGGCCACGGCCGCGCCAGCGTGCACGTACTGGATGAGGCGGCCGTCGAGCGCGCCGTGCTGCGCTACTCCAGCGACCTGCACTGTGCCGAATGCGATCTGCACTATCAGGACGCGACCCAGGGCCTGTTCTCGTTCAATTCTCCGATCGGCGCCTGCGACACCTGCCGTGGCTTTGGCCGCGTGATCGGTATCGACTACGGCCTGGTGGTTCCCGACGACAGCAAATCGCTGGCCGCGGGTGCGGTGCGTCCGTGGCAGACGCCGTCGTATGAAGAATGTCAGGATGACCTGCTGCGCTTTGCAAAAAAA